>CAIWMF010000033.1 GCA_903913785.1 uncultured Spartobacteria bacterium
AAGCTGACGCAGTATCCATCAGGTGTTCGCAAGCCGCAGCAGAATCGGTATGAAATATGCGGGTTAACCCGGATATTTCACCTCGAAAGACAAAATAAGATTTCCTCAAAGTGATCCAATCAGCGTAGAGTGAAAGGATTCTCGATGATTTTTCTTGACTATGACCGCTCTCCTTGACGCACATTTGTATGGAATTCTTGACACAGCCTACGTCGCTCCCTCAGCCATGGGATCAATGGCACACGAGCTTATTAAAGGAGGTATCGATCTCTTGCAGCTAAGAGCCAAACACTCGACTCACGAGGAAATCATCACAATGGCCCGCGCGCTCCTACCCATCACACAGCGGGCCAATATCCCTCTTCTCCTGAATGATTATCCCCATCTTGTGCCCTTAGTGGGGGCGCAAGGAGTCCACCTAGGGCAAAATGATATGAGTATTTCTCAGGCACGCGCGATGCTAGGAGGGGGGTACTTGATTGGACTCTCAACACATTCACTAGAGCAGGTTCATGAGTCGATGAAAGAGGCCCCCGACTACATCGGCTTTGGTCCTCTCTTTTCTACCCCTACCAAACCGGATTATTCCGCCATAGGAGTTCACAATATTGCGGCCGCCCAGGCACTCGTTTCGTGTCCCGTATTTTGTATCGGAGGCATCAACCTCACCACAGTACCTCACGTCCTGCATGCCGGGGCGAAGCGCATTGTCATGGTTTCGGCCCTTCTTAAAGATACCAGCCCTCAAGCCATGACCGCCACGATCAAGCAGTCGGTCATGCGCGCGCAAGAGAGATGAAGAGGGAAGGGTTGGTCGCTCGAGGAATTTTTTTTCTTTAATTTCTAGCCCTTATATTCGGGCTAGTTCCCTGATGTTTTATTTGTCTCATGTTTTGACCAAGACACAAACTTTCTGATAGGGTCCTATTTGCTTCACCCATCACTTCCTTTAACAACATATACCATGAATATCGCAAAAATGATGCAGGCAGCAGCCTCAGCACAAAAGAAAATGGCTAAAATCCAAGAAGAACTCGCGCAAAAACGTCTGGAAGCCACCTCCGGAGGAGGACATGTGAAAGTGACGGCAAGCGGCACAGGAGAAATCCTCTCGCTCTCGATCTCTCCTGAAGTCGTCAATCCTAGCGACGTCGAAATCCTAGAAGACTTGGTCTTAAGCGCCGTACGCCAAGTCGTCGCTGACGCTAAAAAATTAAGCGAAGCTGAAATGGGAAAACTCACCGCCGGTCTTGGCATCCCAGGCTTGCCTTTTTAGAGGAATAGAAAAAAGCGGGGGGAGTGCGGGTGTTTTTCTATCTCTAGAGTACCACTCCTGAGATACAACATCATTTACAGCTTGCTAGAAATTACTGTCTGCCGATGCTCTGCTTGAGGTCGACAAGCGGTCGCTAGATAGACGATCTGGATCTTAAAGATCATCATCACTAACAGGTTGTGTAACATTCAGTGCCTTTGAGTGAGAATCACTATCAGGGATAGTTATAGGGTCGAGATATGTTTTAAAGATTAGTTTAGCATTTTCATAAGTATGCCGAGGGAATATTTCTTTTGCTCTATCTTGAAGAAATTCTTGATGTGCTTTTTGATATGCTGTTTTAATCTCTTCAATCTTTTCCTCGATATTTTTCAAATTACTGTCATTTGAATTAGTATCAAACTTTGATGCTATATATCTTTCTATAAAATCTTTTTCTACAAAAGCTTGAAAATTGCTTTTTGGATTATTGCTTCTGATTTTTTGTAGAAGTTCCACTACTTTAGGATTACTTCTCATCCTTTCCGGAAGTGATTTTTCGATCAATTTATTGGATTTAATAAATGTGCTCTTTAATCCCTCCTGTTTATTTTTTTCCAACGTATTATGTCTTGTTTTCAAAGCTCGTGCACCGTCTATTCTAGCCGCAGAAAAGGGTCTTTGAACGTTTTTATCTCCCTCAGGTGCCTTTGCGGTATAAAACCATCTAGCGATGAGCTTCCCGTAGAGAAATGAACGTATGGTATTTCTAGTATTATTCTCGCATCGGACTATTTTATGATTGAAATTAAATAGTTTTTTTGCATTAGTTTTGTCTTGTAAAAAGATCAGTTTTTTTTCGCTCTCACCGTCTACTTCGCTCTCACGGTCTACTTCGCTCTCACGGTCTACTTCGCTCTCACGGTCTACTTCGCTCTCACGGTCTACTTCGCTCTCACGGTCTACTTCGCTCTCACGGTCTACTTCGCTC
>CAIWMF010000034.1 GCA_903913785.1 uncultured Spartobacteria bacterium
AACTAAAAGCAAGGAATCAAAATAGAAAAAAATATGCCTTTGCTCCAATGAAAATGAGGATTTCTTTACCCTGAAATTTTTGGGGCCAGCCCAACCCTCTATTTTTCTTGTCTTAATAGGCTCGACTTAGCGAGACTCAACTGGGACTGAAAATTTCAAAAAACCATCGCTTCATGGAAAAATCCATTGCAACCTTATTAAAAAAATTCGGATCCAAGATAGGTCTTGGTGAGACACTCGATCTTGGGGAGGAAGGAAACATCCGCTTAAATCTACCAGGTGATTTAGGGATCGATTTTGAAGAAGATATCAACGAGCCCCATTTTAGAAAGAAACTCTGGATCTACATCACTCTTTCGCAGGATGACCTCACGAAGGAACAGCTCGCACGCTTGCTCGAAGCAATGCATGAGTACCATCGCAGCATCGAAGCCTACCTCATGATGCCAAACAATGGATTTTCAGTCGTGCTCACCAGCTTCTTTCCTAATAGCTTCCTTCCAGAACCAGCATTGAGCGAGCTCGACGTTGATCAACTCGATGAGCATTTAAAAAATCTCGTCTCCCTCGCCACCTTTTTGCGCTCTTTGATCGGCCCTTCCCCTCTTGAAAAACCTGTGATTCCCTCCTCAACAGCACCTGAATCCCCTGAACCCTCTTCCCCCCTAATCAGGAGCAGCAAGAGAGACGCCCAGAGATCGAAGAGACCTGAGTTGATATTTTTTAAAATTCAAAAACCAATAAGATTATGTGTGTTTCTAACAATAACTATACGCAAAATGAAGATTTACATGGCAATCCCATTGCACAGAACTTGTTGAACCAAGACTTCGACCCCAATTTCGAGATTCCCATGCAGCCTGGTATGAGGAATCTACCTAACGACACATCATTCTTGAATAGATTGAATAATCTCTGCTCTGCACTCAAACGTGCCGGAAGTACTATAGGCACAGGAATTAGCTATCTCTTTGAAGCTCCTGTACAATTTTGTGGCTGGGTGGGTGCTACCGTTTTTCAGAAACCCAAAAAATGACAGGGTGCGTATTATTTTAAGGATGATCATCGATGTGAGGCCTATCAGGAGATAACAACACAAAAGGAAAAACTCGATACAGCAGAAAAGAACTGGAAAGAATCACAGGACGTATTATCTACCTTGAGGAAATGGCAAAGAAATTCCACTCGTATTAATGAAGATAACATAGATGACTGCACCGTTTTACGCACAGAAGTGAATACATTAATAAACGCAGGCACAATAAAGCCTGATAATCCTCTCTCTCAATTGCTCGATAGGGCAGAGAACAAAAATAGGCTAATTGCTGGCATCGCTACTCTAGATCAACTCGAGAACGAGCCACATATGGAAACAGTTCCGCTTAATATAAAAGAAAGTAATGCTCATATTCTACGCACAGATATTGACGCACTCAAGACATCTCTAGAGGAAACTGAGCAATCGAATTTGAAGCAAAAAAACACCTGTAAAACAGCGCTTTTAACGACTCTCAAAAAATCTTTTCCTAATATTAATACCTCACATTTTAATTTCTATTCAGGTGATGAACCAAAGCAACGTCAGGATCTCAATACGATTGTTGATACAGCACTGAAGTCACTTGAATCGTATTGAGATCCAAATATAACCTGCGTCTCTTCTGCAAAAAAAAGCACTCTTCTACTAAAAAGGGGAAGGCGCTTACAGCCTCTCAAGGAGTTGGTCTACCAGAATACATGGGGAATACGTGTCAGATTATTACATATGAACCTGCAACAACGACAACAGCTCATATGTCTGGAGCGCTCATGATCACTCCAGGAGATCCAATAAGCTGTGAAGCTATCTCGTTTCAGTCCTCCTATAAGCTCAACGACCCCATCTCCTGAACCTACTTCTGCCATCTCCTAAACACTTTTCATTTGCACTCTCCTTGTCTCTCCACGTAGCGTAGAGGGTTTTCATGCATCTTCAGTCTCTTGAAATTATTGGGTTTAAATCGTTCGCTGCAAAAACAGTGCTCGAGTTTCATCGTGGGGTAACAGCAGTGGTCGGGCCCAATGGTTGTGGGAAGTCGAATATTCTTGATGCGATTCGTTGGGTGCTTGGCGAGCAGTCGGCGAAGGCACTGCGC
>CAIWMF010000035.1 GCA_903913785.1 uncultured Spartobacteria bacterium
AAGAATATTCTGCTTCTTCTACTTGATCAAGCATCCTTGAACAAAAGAGCCCAAGTCATCCATGATGCAATGCCACCAGCTCACTGGAGGTCACGCGCACGACTTCTTCAATGGAGGTGACTCCTTGAGCAACTTTTTGCCAGCCGTCGAGACGCAGAGGAATCATTCCATCTTGGATGGCTTGTGCCATGAAATCTTTTCCTGTGGCTCGTTTTTGAATCAGCTCTTGAAGATCAGAAGTCATGGGACAAATTTCCATAATAGCCAAGCGACCGGCATAACCGGTTTGACGACACTGATCACAACCCACAGGCTGACGAATATTTCCTTGGAGCTCTAAAGGAAAACCAATTTTTATTAATTCAGCCTCGGTAATTTCAGAAGGCTTAGAACAGTGTGGACAGAGTTTTCGAACAAGTCGTTGTGCTAAAAAAGCCCTGACCGAGGAACCAACCAAAAACGGCTCAACCCCCATATCCAAGAGCCGTGTGATACCGCCCACAGCATCATTGGTATGCAGTGTGCTAAAGACAAGATGTCCCGTCAATGCTGCACGAATGGCAATATCAGCTGTCTCTGCATCACGCATTTCACCCACCATGATGACATTGGGATCCCCACGAAGAATGCTTCGCAATGCATTTGCAAAGGTAAGATCAATCTCAGGCTTCACAGCGATTTGAATCACACCATCTAATTTATGTTCGACTGGATCCTCAATAGTCACAATACGACGTTCTTTTATATTGAGATGACTGAGGAAGGTATAAAGTGAAGTGCTCTTACCACATCCCGTAGGTCCAGTCACAAGTACAATTCCATTAGACATCGCAATGAGCTCGCGCACACGACGTTCAATACCTTCCTCCAAACCGAGTCGTTTAAAATCAAAGCGTTCCTGCCCTAGGAGACGCAAGCTCACATTTTCTCCATGGACACATGGAATGGTTGCCACACGAACATCGATTGATTGACCTGCGTGTTCAAGGGTAATACGACCATCTTGTGGCAATCGTCGTTCTGCGATATCAAGCCCAGCCATGATTTTTAAACGCGAGGTCACTGAGTCTTGAAACATTTTAATACGTGGTGGCACCGGCGCTTCGTGCAACACACCATCAATACGATAGCGAATACGCAAGTCTCTTCCCAGTGGTTCAAAATGGATATCAGTTGCCGATTGTTCGAGCGCTTCACGAAGGATTTGATTGACAAATTTCATGACCGAGGCTTCCGAATCCTCTTCATCGACCACATTGATTTCCTCACGTGAAGATGCATGAGCTTCCTCTTCACGACCCTCCATGAGCTCTTCGAAAGTCTCCGCACCGACACCATAAGTTGATTTAATGACATCCATGAGTCGTCGTCGGGTAGTCATTACAAGCCGAATGGGACCATGATGAAACATGGTGAAGACTTTCCATCCAGCATAATCAAAGGGATCAAAAGTTAATAATGTCAGTTCTTTTTCTGCCATCACAAGGTCATCTGCATCACAAATGACATTAAAACCTAATGCCAAGCGTGCGGGAAAACGGTCTCTCACATGAGGCGAAGGGCTCAATTCGCCCTCTTCTCGCCATTCCATTCCCAAAAAAAGAGCTACTTCAAAAAGAAAATCACGCTCCACCACAAGACCCGTGTCAAGCACAGCACCAATGAGTGAACATTGAGAAAAGGCTGCTTGCTCTAATGCTTCTTTTACACGCTGACCTTCGGCGCAACCCACTTTTTCTGCTAATAAATAGAGTTGATGCACAAGCAGCGAGACAGTATTAGCTGAAAATTTTTCTGTTTGCTCAGAGGATGGGGCATCAAAAGACATGAGAAGAAAACTATCACCCAAAAATCAAATTTCGCAATATTGTAAATTAAAAATCATGCCCAGATTATTTTCCTTCAGTGTTCGAGTGAGCTTTCTTGCACAAACAGAATAATATTCTAAGTCATTTGACTTTTGTCTTTTTGTGTGCAAGCTTCGTTATTCTGGTTCCTGCACCTTACCCTCCCCCATTCTTTATTCTAAGGCTAAGCGTTTCTGCCTCTCAACTAGCCACTAAGCCGAACAATTGCAGCAGGGCAAATAAATCCTATAACAAAACTTTATAACTCCTCCACAATACGTATTCTTCAGATTCTTAATCAAGGAAACACATTCCCATTTAGGCATCAAAAAAATCATTCCTCTAAAATTGAATGAATCATTTTTCACTCCCCTTCCCTTCATTTTTTTTAGAACATGCTGGCCAAAATATTTTATATTGAGGCTCCTTAGAACAGGAACAATATCAGCAAGCGCGCCATGAAAACTGACCAAAACTCTTTGATTAAATGTCTTCTTGTTCAAACTCCATGCCTCACTGAAAATATCCTCCACGATGACTGTAACTTGGCGGCTTCTTCTTCATCAGCCTCAGCGACTTTAAAAACAGGTTCTAAGATATTTTTACCCTTCTTGTGCTTTTTCTTGTGCATGGGGCAAATATTTGCTGGACAACCAGCAACACTCGCTCCACCAACATCTTTAATTCAACAAAAATTTCTCGCTGATCGAAAAAAATTAGCAGCTATTCAGTCAGATCCTGCGGTTGATAACCTCAGAGCACCATCTCCCCAACCCTTACGAAGCGAAGCTCCTTTTGCTCCTCTCATCATCACCCTAAATCCGAAGGTTGAGATGAGCTCAATGCCTTCTTGGGGGAAAACAGTGACACCTCCCCTCATTGACCAGGCATCCTCTTGCATAGAGATCACAATTCCTCCACTTGCAGATCAAAGTGAAATTGAAAATTTTGCCCTGACCGTTAACTTTAATGACATGGGAGATGGAGGTCCTCTCATTGAAAAAAAGAATCATCAAGAAAAAGCGCCAACATTATTGTGCAGTGGCCTTGGTATTAATGGCCCCGCTATTGGACTGAATTCACGTACAATAGCTATTCCAGCTGACCTGGCCCTTGATGGTGGTAAAATTCTTGTGCGCCATGTTGGGCGTTTCAATCAACTCCACTCGATCATTTTGCGCCCTGGTCGCACAGCAATGGTTGCTGTCTTCAATGCAAACAATCTTCCAGCGATCCTAGATGGTGCCAATATCATTGATGAAGAGCTTGCTAATGGAACTCCTCTAATGACTAAGAAGGGAGATATCACGCATCATGCTATTACACGGGCCGAACTCTCAGCACCCATTGAACAACTTAATAACACGCTTGAATTTGCTTTTGAGATTGCACACAGACCTGATGCAACACTCTTTCGTACTGAAATTCAGGGAATTGATTTAGACGCTCACATCGAAGTAGCACTGAATGGAACAACTATTGGACCTCTGAATATTGCGCCATTTCAACTTGATGCTGCCAATCTCGTTTCTTCGACACGTGATTCTACTTCAAAAGTTTCTTTACAGTTAGCCGGTTGGCGCAGCGGCTATGTCTATATCCCTAGCTACCTATGGAAAAAGAAAACAGATGATACCTCTGGCCAAACACCCGAGGTCACAACAGATTCTAAAAATCATCTCATCCTTATTCTTAAAGAAGGCCCCCAGAGCAGCGGGTCCACAATTCATTTTAAAAATACTTACTTAGAACTACTTCATAAAAATAAAGACATCAATTCTTAAAGATTCCTAACAAGGATATTATAGACTTATCTAATACAAAACCTCTCTCCTCGTTAACAAAAAAACTTATGATCCGACCTCAAAAACTAAAAACTTTATAGTTAAATATCCGGGTGAACCAGCTCACAAGCTACCCCTTGATTATCTCAAAGAATCGTGTACCTTTCAAATATCATGTCTCTAATAACACCTTGTCGTCAGTCCAAGAATAAATCATTTCGGGAATCTGGATATACCCTGTTTGAAATCATGCTTGTTTTGGGTATTATTTCTGTGCTTGTCGGAGCTGCTATCTACTCGCTTGCTGGGAACATTGATGTTGCTAAAGAACAACGCGTCACAAGTGATATTCAGGCAATTTCTATGCAGCTCCGTACTTATGAAATGCTCAATTTTCGTAAGCCTACAACAGAGCAAGGGCTCGAGGCTCTTGTACAATTTCCCTCATCTGATCCTAAACCAATTCATTGGAAAAAACTCATGGAATCCGTTCCTGTGGATCCATGGGGCAATCGTTATATCTATCGCAACCCTGGAAAATATCATCCTGATAGCTACGATCTCTATTCACTAGGACCTCAAGGTAAAGAAGGCGAAGGAAACATTGGTCGATAGAATTATCTTTCCCGCCTTGCTAGCCCCCAAAAACTCCTGCAGAAAAAATCCTAAAATTCAAAATCCTAAAATTCATTTAGGTAAAGGTATATCAAGAAAGATTCAGTGAGGTTAGTCATTAGAGCTCACAATCAATCTCTTTTTCGAAGGAATTTTTTCAAAGAATCGGACTCTAGAAAATTGTGCTTCATTACTCATTATTCGTTGCCGAGAACTGCATGTGTCTTTCTAAAAAGCGTGAGAGAGCCTTCACCTTGCTAGAAGTTCTAATAGCCCTCGCCCTGATTGCTATTTTAATGATTGCAGCTGCTCCCTATATGGCTGACGCTTGGCATAACAATCAAGCAGACGCAATCGCTCAATCCATCAAAGATCTTACAATAGAAACAAGAGCTCACGCCATTGTTTCAGGCGAAATGCGATTCATCTCAATAGGTGATCCCAATCTTGTACCCAAAGGATGGAGACTTGAAATACAACGCTTTACTGATCAAAAATTTCGCCTACCCCTCCCTGATGAACTCTGGCAGTTTAATAGTGAAGGCATCTGTGATCCTCTGACCTTACGTCTTCTGGGAGGAAAAGAACCGCTCACGCTCAAATTTGATCCTATCACTGGTCAAGTGACCCAAGACGAAGAATGAACTTTTGTTTTACAGAGCCAAAAAGAAAACATCGCATTCCTCCTTGCTGTTGTACCGAGGCGACGATGCTCCGCGCTGTACCCCTAAACGCTGCAATATCAAGACCGCTTGTTAAATTCGCTCATGCAGAGGCAGAGCAAGAAGCTCTCGGCACGCAGTCCCGCAGTGTACTTATAGTACATGAGGACACGA
>CAIWMF010000036.1 GCA_903913785.1 uncultured Spartobacteria bacterium
CATTGCTGGACTTCTTCGGTTTCAGCACGAAGCATGGTCGTTTGATTAGCAACTCCAAGCGAAGTTAAATGGACATCAGGATCAAAACCTTCTGAAAAAGCGCCCTCGAATTTTTTGAGAAATTCATGACGATCCCCTCCCTGGATAAGGTACTGAGCAACGTAATTCGTCTCCTCCAAATTAAGTACAATCAAATAATGTGCTTTCCCTCCAATCAAAGCTCGAGAAGCAGTTGCCTTGGTCTCTTCATGAGAGGCTTTTCCATGAATGATGGAAGTCACTTCTTCTAGAGCATTTTGTTTCACTCGCTTCCAAACACTCATAACATCGCCGCATGTCGTATCCACAATACAGGAACCTTGAGCTTTAATACGTTCTAACATAGAGATTTCCGTCCCAAATGCAGGTAAAATAACGACATCTTCAGGTCTTAGTGAATCAATTGCTATACTCGCATCGCCTTCTAAAAGATTCTGAATTCCAAGCGCAGCAATCTGTGCATTGACTTCAGGATTATGAATAATTTCCCCAACTAAAAAAAGTCGTTCGTTCGGAAATACTTTTCTTGCAGCGTAAGCAAGATCAATGGCTCTTTCTACTCCGTAACAAAATCCAAATTGCTTCGCCAAATAGATCTCTGTCTGACCATGTGAAAAAAAACCACCTTGCGTGCGAATTTTTTCAACAAGTGAACTGCGATAATGCTCTTCTATCTTGGCTTGAACGTCGAGCATCACGTGAGGTGTACGAAGATTAATACGTTTAGAAGAGGAGGACATAAAAAAAAGATCGGGCCATCAAGAGTCAAAATCACCCATCATTTTTAAAAATGATTTTCTTCAATCCTAAGAAATAGCCTGGTGAAACCAAGAGAGCAGCTGGCTGATCAGGGCTATTATAGTCTCTTGGACGTCTTAACTTAGCTCCTAATGTTGCATCTTCAGCCTGTGTTGTTGCAATCTTAATGGGGGTGCCAATTCGCACAAGTTCATAAAACTTGCCTGCGTCATTAGCATGAATACGAATGCATCCGTGACTTCTTGGTATAGGCCAGACCCAACCTTGATGAAATCCATAGCCAGGTAAGAACTCAACCCAATATGGCATAGGATACCCAATGTAGTGACCTAAACCATGCCCGGCCTCAACTGGAGCAATGGTATTATGTAGTATAGAAAAGCCGTAGCTTTGAGAACGTTTATTGCGTTCTTTGCGTGTGACTTCAAAATTTCCCTTTGGAGTCGGCTTGCTAGGTATCCCTACACAGCAGGCCGTGATAAGCAGAGGGCGTTTCCCCTCCATCACATAAATCATCTGTTTTTGTAGCGAAACTTTGACAACGACTTGAGATGGTTTGTGGGGCTTATAGGCAGGTTGCTCATAGCTCTCATGAAATGTGGTGCAGCCACTTAAAAAGAGCACAACAAACAAACATAAATAATAACAATAGTGAAATAGACTGTTTTCAAAACTCGCTGATGCTAATGAAGTGGAAGGAGCCTTTGGCAGTGAGGCCCCGAGCATACACGAGGAGGTAATATCGACCTCCTTGGGAATGACCTTCGGACCGACACAACAATTCCCAGAAAAAGCAGGGTTATGAAAGAAGGCTGACGAAGTTTTCAAAAAAAACATCCCACTATTCTAATAAAAGAGCAACAAATCACAAGACTTGTTCTGCTACTTCAAAAAATCTAATTTCCTTTAGCCCGGATATTTCATACTCATCTAGTGCGGAGACCGGAAAGACTGATGGATGCTGCGCCCAAGCTCGAAGTCTTCCTCGGGCTGTATGCGTACATACCGCCCAAATCACAATTCGAGATCAACGCAGTAGCCATAGAGCTTTCCACAAGCCGTAATAGATTTAGTGTGAAATATGCGGGCTAAGGCAGACCCACATTTTGACTTGTGATGACAAGGAAAAAAGAACGAGGAGGGGAAGTAATATTTCCTAAAATTCATTTGAGAAAGTTATAGTATCGGCCATGCCGGTTTATCGTCTTTTCTCATTATTGACTATGTATTGGATCATTCTTGAAATGCTTCATGTTTTGCATGGAGCTGAATTTCCAGAAAGGCAGCTATCATCAAAAATCACAACAGAGGAATACCGTAATTATTTAGAGCAAAATCTATTTACCGATCTCTATCATAGCTACGATAATAGAATGGGTGGAGCAGGCAATAGCTTTACACAGTTATTTAGAACAAATATCCCTGGTGATTATCATTATGAGGTTAAGAGAGAGGAAAAGGAACAAGCAGTTTTATTTTTGAGCCATCTGGATGCCTTAATTTTTTGCTCTTATCAAGAGGGAACGCAGCTGTTCCTTTCTCTCGAGGAATTAGTCTTAACGATTATCACAACAAGACTGTTTCATCTCGATTTATTGCAAAAATCAGGGGCCCTCATGAATACCATGCTACAATCTCGTACTCTACTACCACATCAGAATTCTTCGCCCACTTCTCTCAATGGACACGATGTGTATAAAATATCTCGGTTGACAGGTTCTTTACTCCAGGAGGCAGGAGGTATCGACCCTGAATTAAAATCAAATCTATTTCTTTTTCACCTTACTAAGGATGTCGCTACTGAAACGGCTAGGGATAAAAAAACGAGTCAAGAGATAGGATCATGGGACGATTATATCCTCAGTACTTCGATTCTTATTGCTAGTTCAGTTCTATGTTCACAAGACCATCACGCTTTTCATCAGGAACAATATTCCTGCCTTCACAAAAAAAACGAACATTACTCCATACAAGAATCATATTCACTCGATTTCTCCTGCTTGTTCAACCATCCATACGCACTTGCAAATCTTCGCTGCCAAATAAAGGGAATCATACACCCTGGTATGGAATATTTTCCTAGCATGAAACAACAAACCCAAGAGACCATCGTATATATGCATCACGATACAACAATGAATAGCCAAAATTGGTATCACAAAGGTTCTAATATATCTGTGAATAGCAGCCAAAATAAGAGCCTAACACAGCATGCATCAAACTCTTTCGCTTGCGCAGCAGATCAGCATAACGTGTCTAGCTTGGATCCAAAAAAAGACTCATCTCATAGGACAATCTCCTACCAAAATCAAGAGACCATAGCAAAAAAGAGAGTCAACCGTCCTCTAGATTTCTCAGTTTACCTTTCTTCTGATTCTGAGGCAGGTAAAGAGGAAGAGTTTTCTCTACCGTTCATTAACAATAGGAAATATTTTTCAGAAAACCAAAGCTCTCCTAAGCATCACGTCCCTATAGATACTCCTCCGACCAAGGAGGAGAAACAAAAAATATTGATTCAACCACTGACATCGTACGGAACCTTTCCTGATCAAAAGCCCGAAAAATAAAACAGAATTTTATTCTTACGGTCCCTTGCTCTTTGCTTTAACCCGAATATTTCATACTAACCCGCATATTTCATACCGATTCTGCTGCGGCTTGCGAACACCTGATGGATACTGCGCCAGCTTCGAATTACTCCTCGGGCAACACCAGTGCTCGGGAGAGCCTGGGGTAGACTGCCGTAACCGTTAGGTTAGGGGCAGCTCGGTAAGGGCGAGCCGAGCAGGTGCGAGCGAGTCAATATGTACTCATACAGCCGTCGTCGCAATCCATCACCTTCCTTGTCACCATCACGATTCACGGCGCCTCGCGAAAAACCAGTATGAAATATGCGGGCTAATCGTCTTTATCCTTTTTCAGATCATCCTGTTAAAATAGCTTGTTGATATGCATCGCACCAAAACATCGACCCCTTATTATGAAAATAGCACGGCCATTAGAGACGTTGAGCTTGTTTACAAAGAACTAGAAGAGCGACCTATAGAGCGTCACTGCACCTTAAAAACAGGATGCTGTCACTTTTTACAAACAGGAGAAACTCCCTTTTTAACGAGGGGAGAAGCCCTTCTTGCTGCTAGAGCAGTAAGACGCACCGGACGCAAAGATCTTCCCAAGAGAACTGATGGGGCTTGTAAACTTCTGCACCCACGGACATCTCGTTGCCTGATTTATGAAGGACGTCCCTTTGGATGTCGCACCCATTTTTGTCAGGAGGCAGGAGGTCCCTATGAACGGAAAAAAGTTATTGATCTCATTCATCGCTTAGAAGAAATCGATCGAAAGCTAGATGGCACGGGTTCCAAAAACCTTCATGAAGCGATCGAAGAGGCATTAAAAGAACAGCGATACTAAAGAAATAAAGAAATTTTTACAATACTATGATACCAGATCTCAACGCGACACTCATTATCATTGGCCACGGCTCAACGACCAATGAAGATTCCTCTGAACCGACACATCTTCATGCAGATGAAATTCGAAAACGTGGTTTGTTTAAGGAAGTCCGTACTGCTTTTTGGAAAGAAGAACCCTCGATGAGAGAGGTTCTCTATGGAGTGAGAACACCAAAGGTTTTTATTGTCCCTAATTTTATTAGCGAAGGGTACTTTACTCAAAAAGTCATTCCTCGTGAATTAGAATTAAGTGGAAAAGTTACAGAACGTGGCTCTCAGCGTCTCTATTATTGCGATCCTGTGGGCAGTCACCCCTCAATGACGTCCGTCATCTTAAAACGCGCTCAGGAAACAGCACCGCAGATTCCTGTCAAGGACATCAGCCTCTTCATTGTAGGACATGGGACCAATCTTAATGATAACTCTGCTAAAGCTGCTCGAGATCAAGTAGAGAGGATTCAAGAAATGAATCTCTATGGCGAAGTCCTCTCCGCCTACATGGAGGAGCCACCACTCATTAATGATTGGTCAACGATGGCGAAAAAATCTCATGTGATGGTTGTTCCTTTTTTTATTAGCGACGGACTTCATAGCTACCAAGATATTCCTGTGCTGCTTGGTATTGAACAAGAGACTGGCCCCTCAGCAAGTCAAGCAGACGTCTTTCGTCGTAATCCCTACTCGCTCCATCAAAAGACCCTTTACTATACGAGCTCGATTGGGACAGAACCAATGATGGTTGAGGTGATTTTGGATCAGGTGGTAGCTTTTCGTAAAGCTAACCTAAATGACCACATCCAGATCTTTTATCCCAAAAAGTTATTATAAAAATCATTTATTCATTTTTTAAGAATATTCAATGGATTTCGTTCAAAAAATCACCCTGTCTTCAAAACTTGGATAAAAGCCTCTTGTGGGATATTGACGGTGCCAATGGATTTCATTCTTTTTTTACCCTCTTTTTGTTTTTCAAGCAGTTTACGCTTGCGCGTGATGTCACCACCATAGCATTTGGCAATGACATTTTTTCTCATGGCACTGACACTTTCACGCGCCACAATTTTTCCACCAATCGTGGCTTGGATGGCCACCTGGTAGAGTTGCACCGGGATCACCTCTTTGAGCTTTGTGGCAAGAGCTCTGCCCCGTGATTCGGCTTTATCACGGTGCACGATACTGGAAAAAGCATCCACTGGATCGCCATTAACAAGCATCTCGAGTTTGACCAATTTCTCTGCTCGATAACCAGCTGGTTCATAATCCATGGATCCATAGCCGCGTGTCACTGATTTTATCTTATCATGAAAATCGACTAAGATTTCATTGAGCGGCAAGGTCGCTGTGATCATGACCCGACGTGTGTCAACTGATTCGGTACTCTCGACCACCCCACGTTTTTCCATCATGATTTGCATGATGTCACCGATATTTTCATTAGGAACCATGACCACACATTTGACAATGGGCTCTCGAATTTCTTTGATCACACTCATGTCGGGAAGATTGGCTGGGTTATCAACGAGCAAAAGATCTCCGTTGGTCTTTTCCACTTCATAGACAACACTCGGATAGGTCGCGATAATATCCATGTTATATTCACGGCGCAGGCGCTCTTGAATAATCTCCATGTGGAGCAATCCAAGAAAACCACAACGGAATCCAAACCCAAGTGCAACCGAGCTCTCAGGTTGAAAGACAAAAGCAGCATCGTTGAGCTGAAGTTTCGACATGGCCATTTTTAAGGGCTCTAGATCGGCCGTGTTAATAGGATAAATGCCGCTATAGACCATGGGCTGAACCTCTTTAAAACCAGGCAGCGGTGCTGCGGCAGGATGGCGTGCGTCGGTGAGTGTATCCCCAATCTTCATCTCAGCAGTCGTTTTAATATTGCCGATGAAATATCCAACATCCCCAGCTTTCATCGAGGAGGTAGCACTCATTTTAGGAGTGAATATCCCAACTTCCTTGGTCTCATACGACTGGTTAGTCGACATCAAGCGCACTTGTTGACCCGTTTTTAGATTTCCTGAAAAAACACGAATATAACCAACTACCCCCCGGTAAATATCAAAGAGTGAATCAAAAACCAACGCACGTAATATTCCATCATCAGGAGGTGGAGATGGAATACGCTTAATAATGGCCTCTAAAATATTTTCGATTCCAATTCCTGCCTTAGCACTCGCTTCAATGGCTTCCTCCCCAGGGATCGCCAAAATCTCTTCCATCTGTTTTTTGACATTGGGAAGATCGGCATTAGGTAAATCAATTTTATTAATGACAGGAATCACCGTGAGCCCTTGCTCAAGTGCCAAGTGAACGTTGGCCAGAGTCTGCGCTTCGACTCCCTGGGCGGCATCAATAATGAGCAACGCTCCCTCACATGCTGCCAAACTTCGTGAAACCTCATAGGTGAAATCAACATGCCCTGGAGTATCCATGAGATTGAGCAAGTAGGTTTCCCCGTTACGTGCCTGATACTGCATGGTCACAGGATGCGATTTAATGGTAATTCCTCTCTCTCGCTCCAGATCCATAGAGTCAAGGAGCTGATCTTGCTGATCACGTTTTGCAATGGTCCCGGTAAATTCTAAGAGACGATCCGAGAGGGTTGTCTTTCCATGATCAATGTGGGCAATGATACAAAAATTACGAGTATGGGAAGAAGACATGGGAAAAGAATTGAGAAAACAATTCGGCAAATAGTAACGCGTCAAGGGTCACGAGTCCAGAGCCACCTTTGCGAAAAAGGCATTTTGAGGAAAATGTATGATAAAAATAATTGTTATCTCCTATAAAAATATTACTCTTGCCCAAATGCAAACGGCACTAGCCCGGATATTTCATACTGATCGTGACGAGGAGGCTGCGAAGCCTGATGGGGTAAGGCAGACGAACATTTTGATGCCGGGCTGTATGTGTACATACTGTCCAAGTCACAATGTGAGTCTAACGCAACATCCACCCTAGCTTCCCGGTCTCCGCAGTAGATCGGTGTGAAATATTCGGGCTAGCCCGGATATTTCATACTGATCATGACGAGGAGGCCGCGAAGCCAGATGGGGTAAGGCGAGCGATGAAGTCTGGACGACGGCTGTATGCGTACATATTGACTCGCTTGCACCTGCTCGGCTCGCCCTTACGGGCTGCCCCTAACCTAACGGTTACGGCAGTCTACCCCAGGCTCTCCCGAGCACTGGTGTTGCCCGAGGAAGACTTCGAGCTTGGGCGCAGTATCCACTGTAGCTTCCCGGGCTCCGTAGTAGATCAGTGTGAAACATCTGGGTTAGGATCACCCAAAATCAGCAAAAGATCATTACCTCCTAAAAGAGTACCTCGCGTTCGTACTGTTAACTTTGGACAACCAATCACTATTTTCAAATCTATAGCCTCAAAGGCAGAAAATCAGTATCAACAATCACTCCCGAATCATTTTTTTCATTGATGTTTTTCACTCCACGCTATCTCAAAAGGGCCCGCGAATTTCGCGCGTCTGCGCACAAACTCTTTCAATATCACTACGATCTCTGGAGTAAGGAACAAGAGGTTCAAGCACGCCACGCCTTGCACGAGCTCGATGAGGCTCTGAAACTTAAAAAAACAGAAACCTTGGTACGTGCTCAACAAACCCTAGAAAACCTTTTCGCAACGCTCATTCCTCGGCGCCGTTATCAGGTACTTGCTGAAAATGTGGAGTCCATTGTCATTGCTATTGTATTGGCGGTTGGATTTCAGGCTTATCTTCTCAAGCCATTTCGTATTCCCACAGGATCGATGCAACCCACCCTTTACGGAATGACAGGACATCCAGAGCCAACACCTCCTCCCTCACCTCTCAAACGGGCCTTTGATTTTGTCCGTCTAGGCAGAAGCTATCTGAGCGTCAGGGCTCAACATCAAGAAGAGATTTTAGGCTTAGAGGAGAAGACATTGTTAAATTTTTTCACCTTTACAAAAGTCACGACAACTCAAGGAAGTTACTCCCTCTTTGCACCACGTGATGTCCTTGTACGTGACTTCAAGGTACGTCCTGGCCGATTCTTGAGTCCCGGAGAAATACTGGCTCAAGGCTACATTCAAGCCGGGGATCAGATTTTTGTGGATCGTTTGAGTTATGCATTTTTTAAGCCCAAGGCAGCGGATGTTTTTGTCTTTATTACTTCAGGTATTGCCGGTATTGAAATGAGGCTTGATCCTACACTTGGATCTCAATATTACGTAAAACGTCTGGCGGGACTACCCGGTGAGACCTTGCAAATCAAGCCTCCGCGTCTCTTCATTAATCAAAGTATTCCGCAGCAAGCTGGTTTCTTAAAAGTCATGTCGGCTCAAAATGGCTATCATGGATACTCCAACGGTAGCTTTAGTGGAGACGCTTCATCCTACCTAGGATCAAGAGAGGAGACGTTCTTGGTACCTCCTGAGAGTTATTTTGCACTTGGTGATAATAGCTATAATTCTAGCGATAGTCGTTACTGGGGAGTTGTCCCAGATAAAAATGTCATTGGACGCGCCTTCTTCGTCTACTGGCCATTTTCTAAGAGATGGGGCTTCATTCACTAATTTTTAGCAACCGAGGATTGCAGAAAATTTTATCTCTCTTATTTTTCTTTTTAGTTTGATTTAAAAAATATTTAAGAAAGAATCCCTGATTCAACAATGACACTCATCCTACCAGTATGGCTGCGGGTATTAAGCAGAGCCTCTCTTGCTCTTGCGATTTTTTCTATGATTGCTGGTCAATGGACGCTTTTTCAAGCCATTGCCTACGGAAAAATGATCTACAGCTATTCTTCTCATAGCTCCGTGAAGGTCGCTATTGAAAAAACATTTAGCGGAAAATATCCCTGTCCGCTCTGCAAAAAAATTAGCATGGAGCGAAAAAAAACGACCACCCAGGATCCTAGTTGTGAAAAAAATACAAAAAAATGGGATCTTATTTTACCCTCGGCTTCCATTTTAGACGACCTTACTTGCACATCGGTGCATTACCCTGCCTTTCACAATAGTGTGTATACAGATCCTATCATAGAGGTACCAACACCTCCCCCAAACCTTTAGGACTTATTAGTTGTCCTTTGATGAGCCTTCTTGCAAGCGCAAGAAAATATTCGCAACAAGCATGAATCTTGCCATAGCGCTAGCTCCCAAGCGAGCTTGTTAGGGCATTGCTCTTGTTCACCCGATTCCTCTCCTTTGAGAAGAGAGAGAATTCCTTCCTGACCTCATCAGTCTTCGCGGCCTCCTCGTCACGATCAGTATGAACTATCTGGACCAGGCTCCATAACCCCCTTTTTTATCATGAAACTATTTTCTTTTTTTGTCCTTTTCCTCACTGTTGCCTTTCAGCCAATCATTTATTCAAAACCTCCAGAAATCTCTCTTACAAGACTTCAAATTCCCTTTCTCGTGATTGGTGATCCTGAAAATGATCCCTTTCATTTTTACACCTGTAAAAGCAGTACCGATTATTCGAACCATTCCATTGATGATCCTATTAACAACGCTCTTTATTCTATGGAACACACACTTGGAAGTGTGAAAAGTAATTTTCTCATTTCAAAATATGAAATTACCGCTTTTCAATATTGCGCCTTTCTCAATGCCGTTGCTGTTCATGAAGACCCCCATCATCTCTATAAAAAAGAGATGTCTGAGGATCCTAAGGTTGCCTGCATCACGCGCACGACCCTCACGAAGGAAGATGGTACATGCAGCTTCTACTACGAGCCTTTTGAAGGGAGAGATTCGCTTCCTATCACCTATATCTCCTTGTCTGATAGCAAGCGCTTTTGCAACTGGCTCGAGCATGATACTCCAACCAGTCAAGAAGATCCCAAGCTCTTAGCACAATGCACAGAGGAAGGTGCCTATGACTTCTATGAGGATCCACTTTCTAAAAGAGAAGAAACTATATTTATCCCAAAAGCCCACTACTACATCCCTTCGCAGGATCAATGGTTCAAGGCAGCCTACTACAAGGGAGGAGGAAAAAAGGAAGGCTATTGGACTTATCCGACCATGCATGATGCTGCTCCCAA
This sequence comes from uncultured Spartobacteria bacterium, assembly GCA_903913785.1. Classification (GTDB taxonomy): domain Bacteria; phylum Verrucomicrobiota; class Verrucomicrobiia; order Chthoniobacterales; family UBA6821; genus CAIWMF01. Next base: position 10,295 of record CAIWMF010000036.1, read on the forward strand.
TAACGGCCAAGGAGATGTCACCAACCAGGCCAACTACAGAACACTCGCCACAGGCTGGACGCCTCGTCACACCAATCCGACGATCACTCCAGTGGATTGTTTTGAGAAGACCTGCAGCGCCTATGGTGTCTGTGATATGGGAGGTAATGTTGCCGAATGGACAAGTAGTCTGGAGGGTGAAGGCGCACAAGGAGCGAGAGAACAATACGAAGCAACAGTAGAAGTATGCACTAAGTCTATTGTTCGAGGTGGTTCTTGGAACTCTCAGTACAGCATCTACGCAAACAATGAGCTCATGGCAACAAGCACTCCGCAATCCTATGATCCTTTAAGCACAAGTCCTATGATTGGGTTTCGTGTGGCAGCATGCCCCCAAGAGGATCAGGAGTCTGATCGTGCATCCCGTACTATGGAAAACTGTTCACATTCTAATGAGGGTATCGTCTCCTCAGGCTTATGGACAGTATTTCGAGGAATCATCTTTGGTTGTCCTAGAACGATGCTAGAAGCAATTTGTAGCTTCTTTGGTTATGACGCGGCAACGCTCTTAGGAGTCACTTCAGTCAGTGAAATGAGTGTTTCGGTAGTGGCTTCTATTTTTTGTCTTGAAATGGCAGGTTTCCTAGTAGTCATGGGAGGAATCTATCTTCTAGGTCAACTCATTCCATGGTCCTCTATCCAAGGCTATTTTATGCGTATGGGAGGATCACCTCAGAACGCAACCTCTACGCCGATGCCAGAGGATTCTCATACACCGATCACGATTCAAGAAACGATTATTCAATCTTTTTGGAAATTGATCAAATCACTCATTGGATGTGGCATGTGTTTACTGACTACTTTCTTATCAACACTCAGAATCATTGCGCTACGCTTAGGAATAGACACAATATTGTTGGACTGGATCGAAGATATTTTTGCAGATTTACGGTTATTGGAAATACCTTATATTCCAAGTTGGATCATCTATAGAGTTGTTCCCATCATGCTTGAACTTGGCTTTCTTGGCCTGTTCCTCTTTGGCTCTTATGAACTCGTTCACTACTGGCCAACAATCCAAGATTCCTTCATGCAACTCTGGTATGGATATGTGAACTGCCAAGGAACATCACCACTGAATCTCCCTGGCGTGATTAATTAATTGTATACTGCCGAGAGGAGTCAAAAAAGATGCTCATTGACAGCCCTTGACACGATAAAATAGATTCACAGGTCGTATGAAACCGAAGAAGTTAATTCATTTTGATTGGGCGATTAAGACACTGCTTCGCAATAAGGTCAACTTTCCGATTTTGGAAGGATTTCTCTCAGAGCTCTTGCGTACTGAGGTCAAGATCGAGTCGTTACTTGAAA
>CAIWMF010000037.1 GCA_903913785.1 uncultured Spartobacteria bacterium
GGGAGGGGATCGTCATGAATTTCTCAAAAAATTCGAGGGCGCTTTTTCAGAAGGTTTTGATCCTGATGTCCATTTAACTTCGCTTGGAGTTGCTAATCAAACGACCATGCTTCGTGCTGAAACCGAAGAAGTCCAGCAATGCCTGCGATCTGCGATAGAACAGCGTGATGGACATACAAAAAATTTCCGTTTTTTTGATACGATTTGTGGTGCTACGCAAGAACGTCAAGAAGCTCTTCTAGACTTGCTCAAGAGACCGCTTGATTTTTTGCTCGTAGTCGGCGGGTATAACAGTTCGAATACAACACATCTTGCAGAAATAGGAGAGAAAAGACTTCCAACATATTTTATTCGAAACCAAACATGCCTTGAAAGTAGAACCATATTACGACATTTTGATTTGCATGCTCGTCAAGAGGTTGTTCTCAATGAATCTTGGATGATCAAAGAGCCCCATGAGTCCATTGCTATTGGTATTACCGCAGGAGCTTCATGTCCTAATAATTTGATTGAAGAGGTGATGATGCGGTTTTTAGAACTTCGAGGTATTATTTTAACAAAAGAAAATTCCACTGCTTAATTTTCATTTATGACGAGTAGATGCACTCATATTCTGTTTGAGGCCGTTTAGTTTTTTTTCATGCAACGACCGATTTTATTCAGTTTTCTTGCATGTTTTTTGGTGTGTCTACCGGCTTGTATGGTCGGACCTAATTATAGAGTCCCCGCTTCTCAAGTAGAAAAAAATTGGGTTGAACACAAAGCTCTCTCCAGTCAAGAGCATGGGGCAGTTGACGTTCTTTGGTGGGAAAGTTTTCATGACCACACGTTGGTACGGCTCATAGAAATCGCCTACGAAAATAACCCCAACTTACAGTCTGCAGGTGTTAATATTTTAAAAGAGCGTGCTCTTTTAAATCGTTCTATAGGTAATTTACTCCCGCAGCAACAAGGTGTTTCGGGAGCTTATAATTATAGCTACATTCCACAAAGTACGAGTTTTAGTCAGAATGGAACTGCCAATGGTCTCCTTAGTGCCTTAACGGGTGCAAATAATTTGGCTTCTATTGGCCCATATATTGTTTCCAACCAATATTTTTTCACCTCATCATGGGAAATCGATTTTTGGGGGAAATATAGGCGCCAGATCGAATCCGATAAGAATGACTACTTGGCTGCCATCGCCTCTTATGATGATGCCTTAGTATCATTGATTGGAGACGTGGCCCAAGACTATGTTTCTATTCGTACCTATGAAGAAGAAATACGCATCACGCAAGAGAACATCAAGATTCAACAAGAAAGTTTGCGTATTGCCACAGCTCGCTTTCAAGGTGGTCAAACGAGTCAGCTTGATGTCACTCAAGCGCAATCAGAACTTTCACAGACAGAATCTCAAATTCCTAATCTTGAAAACAGCATGCAACAGACCAAAAATGCTCTTGCGCTCTTGCTGGGAATGCCTCCTGTGGGTATCAACGCATTGTTAACACCTGGAAAGATTCCTGCTGTTCCCTCATCTCTTGTTGCAGGCATCCCAAAGGACCTCTTGCGTCGTCGTCCTGATGTGCGCCAAGCGGGTTTTGCGGCAGCAGGAAAATGTGCTCTTATAGGAGTTCAAATTACTAATTTGCTCCCTTCTTTTTCGCTTTCAGGTTCTTTTGGGGCTACCTCAAGTGATATTGCAGGGCAGCAGCTAACGAATATTTTTAATTGGCAAAATACTTTAGTGAACGCGGCAAATGGCTTTACAATGCCTATTTTTAATTACGGACGTCTCGTCAATCAAGTAAGGGTGGCGGATGCTACGTTTCAAGAGGCTATTTTGAAATATCAAAACAGTGTTCTCAATGCCCAAAAAGAAGTTGAGAATGGCCTTTCTGCCTACTATCACGGGCGTGAGAGTATGTGTTTTTTAGCAGAAGCGGTGAAAGCTGCTAAACAATCCACAAAATTAGCGATCGTTCGTTATATTCAAGGACAAGCTAATTACACAACCGTACTGACAGCGCTGCAGCAACAGCTTGCAGTAGAGAGTTCTTTTGTTTCTGAGCAAGGGAGTACTATTGCTGGGGTTGTTTCGACTTATCGGGCCTTGGGAGGTGGTTGGGAACTCCGTAATGGTCATGATGTTCTCTCAGATAAGGTCAAA
>CAIWMF010000038.1 GCA_903913785.1 uncultured Spartobacteria bacterium
GTACCCCGACCCACTAGCGCATCAAGCGCAAGCGCATCACGAGAACTCATCCGAATACAGCCATAACTTTTGCGACATCCCAGCGATCGCTCTTGAGGCGTACCATGAATGTAAATACAACGTTTACGAGCATTCCTATTAGAAGAATCTTTCCCCTCAAGCCAAAATATACGCGTCACAATGGGATCCCTGCCTGGTGCATTCGGAGCTAAGATCTCTCCGGTCGCTTTGGCATCCTTAAAAACCATACCTGAGGGAGCTCCTTTTCCAATTTTTTGGCAAATCACAAAACGGCCAAGTGGCGTTTTATAACTTCCCACAGCGTCACCTGTGCCATACTTCGAGGTCGAAACAGGATAATGGGCCACAGGATGAGCATCTGTAAAGACAACCATTTTTTCATCATGAATGCTCACAACAATGTGATGATGGGTATCCCGAGCGCATCCTAGCAAAAGAAAAAGTGAGAGAAAAAAACAGAGTCGCAAGATTAGTAACATATCGCTTATGTGTACCTTGTCTGGATGAATTGTGAAGATTGTTTGTCAAAATGATTTTGACATCATCATCGTACATCTGGATCGTGCAAGCAGGAAATACCACTCCAACGTCCTCAACACTATACAAAAGAATGAAGAAAATTCACAGTGCTTTTATCTTAGCTGCCGGTGAAGGAACACGTCTTAGACCACTCACAGCGACCATTCCAAAGCCGCTTCTACCCGTCTTTCACAAACCTCTCATGACTTTTGCTATTGATCACTCGAGGACACTGGGGATTGCGAATATCGCTTGTAATACACGTTACCTTCATGAAGCTTTTCAAACGTATTTTCAAGTTCAGGAAAAGACTCCCAACCTTGTCATCGGTGAGTATGAGGGAAATCCAATATCGCTCTTTCATGAACACGTGTATTTAGATACCGGCGGTGGTCTTCGCAATGCGCGCTCGTTGCTCAGTCAGGGAACTTTTTTGATTCACAATGGTGATATTTTAACCGATGCACCACTAGAAGAGTTGATTGACTTTCACTTTGACTCAGGCTCGCTTGCCACATTATTACTACGCCATGAGGGACCAAAAAAAAATGTTACCTACAATAGGGATAATGGACTTATTGAGGGATTTAATAGCATCTCCAACTCTCTAGCCCCGATATTTCATACTGATCGTGACGAGGAGGCTGCGAAGCCTGATGGGGTAAGGCAGACGAACATTTTGACGCCGGGCTGTATGTGTCCATACTGTCTAAGTCACAATGTGAGTCTAACGCAACATCCATCTGGCTTCCCGGTCTCCGCAGGTGATCGGTGTGAAATATTCGGGTTAATTCTTGATCGATCTTTTCCACTGCTCGTTGCTGATCGGTATTGAGCTTTGGAATGGGGCTTGGTAACAACTCTTCATTGGCAAAGGGATCACGGGATACTGATTCTTGTTTTAATAACACCCAACCTGATTTTTCAAGAGCATGAAGAGATGGCATATTAGCATCTGCTTGCTGGAGCAACTGACTACTACGTAGCGTCCCCTCTGCCTGGAGGAGCGTATCAAGGATCCGTTTTTGTCTGGGTGCACGTCGAGAAAGCTCCTTGAGAAATACTAATGATGGTTTTTTTACAAGAGATACGGTTGTTATTTTTTTTTCATTAAGAGATCGATTACGAATGCTTTGAGGAACAAGCGACCTGAAAACTGCATCGAGTGAAGCTCCATAGTAATCGGCCATCCAATGAGCAAGTCGCATGAGCTTTAGGGAAAGAAGAGGGCGTTCCTGTTCCTCTGAGGAGGTCAACGAGGGTGATGGGTTGCAGGATGTTGATCGTGACGAGCCATAGTCCATCACTTCTAAAATTGATTTGACCTTAGCAAAGGCGACAACTTCCTGCAGTGATAAGACAATCCCCATCACTTCTGCCTCGCGCAAGGAGACACGGACGCGCGCTCCTACCTGAACACGATTTTTGAGAAACTCTGGAATGGCATAGTCGAGTACTGTTCCTTCAGTACGATCGATGAGAATACGAGCATAACCATGATTCTGCTGACTTGATGGAGAGTTGATCATTGCTAATGCACATTACGAGGAATCGTCTCATCGAGAACTTGGAGAAAGGTGTTCTGAGTTGCTGGGCAACTCACTCACATCTCTTATAGTGAGATAAGACATGTGGCTAGGGAGGGAATCGAACCCCCGACACGAGGATTTTCAGTCCTCTGCTCTACCGACTGAGCTACCTAGCCGTACTCCTAAAATGCAAGGAAGCATTAGTGTAACGTTTTTATTTTCACGAGCAAGTCACAACTCATCGTATTCTTAAAAATATAGTTCTCAGAAAACGAGCGATGGCAGGCATCTTATGGGGTATTAGCAGAAGCCTCTTTTTTGACGGAAAAATATTGGTATAAGATTTTTCCTAAGAAATAGAGTGGAGTCGCACACAGAGGGCCTGATGATTGAACTAAGAATCCATCTTGCTCGTGGCTTTGTGCGATCACAATGGGCGTGAGATATTTTCTGACAAGGGCTGTTGAGGGAAGTCGTGAAAAATCAATCATCCCTTTTGCTTGAGGAAATATGTTACCTCCTAACAGCAGACTGGGTCTGGCTAAGGAGTAAATGCGTGTAACAATTTCTTTCGAGTCAAAGTAAAAAAAAGCCTCGTTACTGGCATCATAGAGCGATTTATTTTTAGAAAAATCTGCGTTGTTTTCTAACGTTGGCATTCCAGGACTACGGTTACTCTTTTGCATAATAGTCGAGGCATGAGAGGAGATAAAAAATAATCCATTAGCTGAGGCAAAAGAAGGTTCGATACTGGGAGCAATTGTTGACATCGAAAAGAGCAATAGATCATTTTGATCCGAAGCTTGAAGCGATGTTCCAAGCTCACGAGCAGCTTGATCTAGCCAATTGGCACTTTTCTCTGAATTATCTTCAGGAGCAGCAAGGAGAAACGTAGGCAAGGTGCTTGAGGCCAGCCAATCGATCGAAAAAATCATTTCTGGTTTTAAAAAATCTGCTAACCCGACTAAGTTCAGGTCTACATTGCCCAGCAGAGACGCCAGCGCAGGAGAAATGGATCGAGTGGTTTTAAGCTTTTCTAGAACTTCTTTCCATCCGGCGAGTCGTTCAACAAATCCCAACGTTGTTGGATCTGTGAGTTTCATCCCTTGATGGGAAATACTCTCTTGAGTGTTAAAATTACCGCTAAAAAACAATCGTTCTTCTAACCCTTCTTCCGTAAATCGGAACGAAGCCCCACTCGCTTGTGCAAGTTCAAGGAGCTCTTCTTCCTCAAGCAATGAGGAGATATAAGGAATGCTTTCAATATTGGGATGTTCTCTGAGGTAGCAAAAAAGATCTCCCTGTAAAAAAAGATGATGACGATTTTTTGCGTAGAGTGCTAATTTCTCAAGAGCTTGGGGCTGGCTGGCCTTTGAATCCCTTAGCAGTGAGTGTGTAGAAAGATCGAGCGTTGTTTGAAGCGCCCCCAAATCATTACTCACAAAGCACCAATGACCATGTATAGCACTATAGAGAACGCAGGAAGGATATGTTCTTTTTTTGATAAGCTCACCATGATGCTCTTGAGCGTTGAGAAGAGTTTCAGTACTAGTTCCCAGACGGGTATCAAGATCCTGAGTCACGCGATGAAGCCCCTCTTCCATGAATTTGCTCTTTCCAAAAAATTGGCACCCAGCAATCCAACAGGATCCTTTTTCTTGAGCCTCTAGAGCCGCAAAGAAACGACCAGGCTGAATTTTACTCAGAAGATCTGTGGCGACGGCGAGACTCATTGTATGACTCAATAACCCACTTGTTTCATACAAACGACCCAGTGGACGTTGCAGAAATGCTGCCACTTCGGGCTCTTTGCTTAACTTACTGAGCGCAGATTCATTCCAATGTGCAAGAGTTGCGGGCAGATCAGGGGCTTCTATCAAGGCTATTGTTGTGCTGGGCAGGAGCTCTGCGGCTGTGTGCGGCCCTGAATGCCCTAATTTCCAAAAAACAATTAAGGTCACCACGACAAAAATACTGGCAAGAATCAATGCTGCTTTTTTCATAAACGCTAAGTCTAATAATTATTTGACCAGTTGAAATCTAAAAAAATATGCTATATTTATTTTTTATGAATTTTTCTACTTACTTTTTACTCATTGGAGTGCCTCTTGTTTTCGGCCTCTGGGCACAATGGCACGTTAGCTCGATCATGAAGCGTTATAAAAAAATGGTCGCAAGTAGTGGTCTCAGCGGAAAAGAGGCAGCACAACAGATCTTAGAGGCTTCTGGAATTCATGATGTCACCATCATCTCAAGCGATAGCATGATGGGAGATCATTATAATCCTACAGATAAAACATTGCATCTTTCTCAAGAAATATTTGCAGGCACTTCCATTGCAGCCATTGGAGTTGCGGCCCATGAGTGTGGACATGCCCTGCAGCATCAAGAAAACTATGCTCCTCTTAAATGGCGTATGGTTCTGGTCCCTGCGACACAATTTTCTTCACAAATTCTCCCATTTGTTATCTTGGGAGGTTTTTTCTTTCACATGACCCATTTGATTAGTCTGGGGATTGCTTGTTATGTAATACTCATGCTTTTTCAGTTAATCACTTTGCCGGTAGAATTTGA
>CAIWMF010000039.1 GCA_903913785.1 uncultured Spartobacteria bacterium
CACCCACAGCATGCACTTGCGTGCGAACAAATGAGTGGTTTTGGAGGAATGATTTCCCTTGAGTTAAAATACAGTCTTGAGGAAACAAAGAATTTTTTAAAACGGACCGAGCTCTTCACCTTGGCTGAAAGCTTAGGAGGTGTTGAAAGCCTTATCGAACATCCAGCACTCATGACCCACTTAGCTCTACCAAAAGAACAACGAGAACAGCTTGGTATTAGTGATGGTTTTGTCCGTTTATCGGTGGGGATTGAAGATGTGGAAGATTTAAGAAACGATTTGGAGCAGGCGTTGAAATAGTTTTATAGAAACCAACTTAGCGCTGGTTTCAAAAAAAACTCTTCCAACGGAACTCCATGACTTCCAATTAAGAACGACTTGGCCTTGGGATAGGCTTTTTTAAAGGCGGTAAGGCCTGAGGTTTTTCTAGGAAGACCACTCCTCACTTCGATGGCCCAAATGTGTTGACCGATTGTTAACCCGGATGTTTCATGCTGATCGTGACGAGGAGACTGCGAAGGTAGGGTGGGGTCAGGCAGACGAGCATTTTGACGCCGGGCTGTATGCGTACATACCGCCCAAATCACAATTCGAGACCAACGCAGTAGCCATAGAGCTTTCCACAAGCCGTAATAGATTTAGTGTGAAATATTCGGGCTAGCTCTTGCTAATCCGATACAAAACATATTTCAAATAGAGATGTTCTTTTGACATGAATGAGGCGTTCCCGATGGCCTTGTTTCAGAAGAGGAAGAGATCATTCATGAAATCATGTCTCAACTCATTGAGCTACCACAGCGTCCCAAGGATTTTTTCTTTCAACCCAGTGGTTCTCAGAAAAACATTTCTTAAGTTTTTACCATTACCTCTATAACAAGGGGACCACGTTAGAAGCATTGAGCAGATGATGATCGATTCAAGCAGATGATTCTTGTTCCTCGAAATCCAGCCTTCGCGTCAATAGAAGCCACAAAAGCATCTTTGCCAAAAATGTCATTCATAATATCGTTCGAAAATAGCCATCTCTTTATTGATAACATTTACAAGAGCTCTTCCCAGAATGTGATTTCAGGAGTATTTGCACAGAGTTCCTCAAGGCGCTCTGCAAGCTCCTTGATATGCGCAGAGCCCATGTGATTTTGATGTGCTGCTTGACTACTCCAGTTTTCATAAAACAAAAACTTGCCTGGTGCTTCTAGTGACTCATGAAGATCATAGTTCAAACAACCTTCCTCAAGCCTCGTAGGAACCAGGAGTTTTACTAACGCTTCACGCAAAGCGGCTTCTTTTCCGAAGAGAGCTTGAAAAGCTGCGACGACAGTATATTGTTTGTTCATTGTTTTATTGATTATTTTATTTTTGCGTGAAAATGGCGTGAAAAGTGGCGCAAACATGGCGCAAACATGGCGCAAAAACTTTTCCTATTTTAAAGGATAATGAATTTTTGTTCATTGTTTTAGATCGGATGTTTTGTATGGTAACACCCAATCCTCACATGTCTCAAAACAATTTAAAATTTGATAAAAAGTTTTTCTGCGATCTCTGGAATTTATTGAAACCGTATTGGGTTTCTGAAGAGAAAAAAGTGGCGTGGGGTTTATTAATCTTAACAATCATCATCGTGTCAATTTATTTTACTCAAGATAAAAAAGAGGCGCAAAAGCGCGATGATATCATTGCTGCGGCAACGTGTATTTTGGTTGATGAATTTTCAAAGAAATAATCACAGACACATTAGTCCTTCCTATTGTCACATTTGATGTTACTCGCTCATTTTCACCTATGCTGCAATCATCGCTTCAAGCACATTCTATCGGCATCCAAAAAGTGCCACTCTTGATTAAGATTACAATGTTGAATAAATCCGCTTCTTGACAGAGCAACCGTAGTCAATAGAATTTATCACCATGCCGCGTTACCTGGATCCTAAGAGTGATTTAACATTCAAGAAGATTTTTGGGAATCATCCCGATTTGCTCAAAAGTTTTCTGAATGCTGTTTTGCCGCTTCCAGAGGATTGCCTCATTGAAACGTTAAGCTATCTCTCACCAGAAAATGTCCCTAGGACTCCTATTGCAAAATACTCCATTGTAGATGTCCGCTGTGACGACAATCATGGTCGCCAGTTTATTGTTGAAATGCAGATAGACTGGACTCCAGACTTTATCCAGCGAATGTTATTTAATGCTGCTTCCACTTATGTAAAGCAACTTGATCAAGGAAAAGAATACGAAGAACTCTGTTCCGTTTATGAATTGGCAGTATTGAATACAACCTTTGATCAAGACTCACCAAGCCAGTGGTTTCATCACTATCGCATGACGAGCGCTCATGATGGGAAAAAAACTTGGGATGATATTCAGTGTGTTTTAATTGAGCTTCCTAAATTCAATCCGAACACTCTCACAGAAAAAAAACTAGCTGTTTTATGGCTTCGTTTCTTAAAAGAAATCAATGACAGGACGACGGTTATTGACCCCTCTTTTCTGGAAGTAAAGGAAATCAAACAAGCAGTTGACTTGCTAGAAGAGTCTGCCTATAGCAAATTAGAATTAATCGCCTATGATAAATATTGGGATGATATTCGTTGCGAGAAGGCTTTATTCAAAGGTTACTTAAAAAAAGGGTTGGCTCAAGGAGAAGTGAAAGGATTTGCTAAAGGTATGGCTCAAGGAAAAGCTGAGGGTCTTGCTGAGGGTGAAATGAAAGCGAAAGCGGAAATGATTCGCAACTTCAAACAACTTGGACTTTCAAACGAACAAATTGCCACGGCTTCTCAATTCTCTCTAGAGCAAATCAAGGAGATTTTAAAACAATGAGTAGGATCAAAGAAATAATCTTTACTGCTCTTTGAGTTTCAAATGATCAAAGCATCATCAACCGCATGTGTGGATGATTTTCCAGAACCGCGCTGGTCATAAAATATTACTTCATGATCTTTGGCTAACTCCAACATCTGAGGCAAAAGATAGCTCTAGCTCGGATATTTCATACTGAATCTATTACGGCTTGTGGAAAGCTCTATTATTACTGCGTTGGTCTCGAATGGTGATTTGGGCGGCATGTACGCATACAGCCCGGCATCACAATCCTTCACCCGCCTTGTACTAACAAGCTTTGCACAGCGCCTCATGACGATTCAGTATGAAATATCCGGGTTAAGTTGATCGTTGGAGCAACCATTTGATGTGTTTCTAAAAATTGTTGTTCGTAAGACCACTCTGGATGAAGCTTTTTAATGATCGTAAAACGATCCTCAAAGAGACGCTGTTGTAATTGCAGACTTCGATATCCTTCGTAGAGACAAAAGTGCAACCCTTGTGGCAAGAGGCTCTGAGCCTCGACTAACTTTTCATAGACCTTTTTGCGAAGATAATAGTAATCAGTGTTATTGGGAATCTCAGGTGAAGGACCGATGACAACTCTTCCCTCCTTTCGTACGTCAACAAAAGGCTCATGATTTTCATGAATGGGAGTGGAGTGAATGCGTGGGTCCGTGGGAAGAAGCATGGTTATTTTATATATTTTGCTTCATGCTGCAATAACCACTCTTTACGAGCAATCCCGCCACCATAGCCGCCGAGCGCCCCGTTGGTATTGATGATGCGATGACAAGGAATCACAATAGCGAGTTGATTGGCTCCATTGGCATTGGCGACAGCGCGGATGGCTTTGGGCTCGCCCATCGAGGCTGCTTGAGCCGCGTAGCTCCTGGTAGTGCCATAGGTAATTTTTAAAAGTTCCTTCCAGACTCTTTGTTGAAAAGGAGAGCCGAGCAAAAAAAGTGGGGTCGTAAATGTTTTTAATTTTCCTTCAAAATAATTTTTCAATTCTAGCCCGATAGAACGCAGTGGCTCGGTTATCCCAGGAACAATGGCTGCTTTGAGGCGCAAACGCAGGCGTTCGATTTCTCGTTCAAGTCCTCGCCGTTCTACAAACTCGAGAAGATAAAGTTTTTTTTCATCGGCAACAGCGAGCATCGGACCAAGTGGTGAGTCCAGCCAAGCTGCTTTGAGTAAGCGGTGTTGTTCGTGATGATGAGTTGGTGCAGCACCCATGATTTTTGAAAAAGCATCGCGAAACCCGCTTGCTGATTCATAACCAGCGCAGAGTTGTGCTTGAATAATGGGTTCCCCTCTCCTGATTTCTTTCATCGCAAGTCCCATGCGCCGTGCACGTGCGTAGGCAACGAAAGTCATTCCAAAACGTTTTTTAAATTGGC
>CAIWMF010000040.1 GCA_903913785.1 uncultured Spartobacteria bacterium
GGTTGCTTGTTTCCCTTTCTGCTCTATGGCATCCATGAGAAGTGGCAGAAAAGAGAAGCCCTGTAAGATTCAAGTTCTCTCAAAAGACACAGATGAAATCCAACAACCCCCTCGCAGGCCTGTTTGCTCTGTATTTAAGGAAGGCTCGCCTTGAAGGAAGTAGACCTTGAGAGGCATTCTTTATGCCCCAACTGAGACAGGTGGCTTCATGAACTTTTTATGAGCATCAATTTCATCCTTTGATAACCCAAAGTAATAATCGCTATAGCGCGGTTGTTTATTCCCCCAGATAAGTTCTTTTTTTTCCTCGATCTTGTTATTGAGCATTTGAATCGTAAAGCCAGCTTCCGAATGACTAAAAGCCGTACGTTGACGTGCAGTGTGCTCGAATTTCTCTAATAGTTGATTTAATTGTTGTTTATGATCATCTCCAATTTTCTCTCCAATTTTCTTAATTGTCTCATAAAGATTTTTGTTAGATTTTTGAGAACTATAGTCGTCAATAGCCTTAAAAATCTCTTGTTTATTAGTTTCTTCAAGATTCAATTTACCAATTTCTTTTTTTAAATTCTCTGCTGATAAAAAGTTCCTTTTAGGAACAAGGGGGGCATCGTCTTTGCCTGCGATCAGGAAATTAGAAACGTCTTTAGTTTTCTTGTTCTTTAAATTGTCTGATAGGCCCGCCTTCTCTAGAGCCTCAAAATTCGATTCGGAGAACAAAAATTTTGGCAAATAATTAGATAACTTTTTTTTTGGTAATTCCCGCTGAATATTGTCATCGATTTCAGCGGCTAGGAGTTGTTGGGCTACCAGGCTATCCTCGGTGCGATCTTTACCTGTTTTACAATTAGTAATAGGCGTGATTCCCATTCTAGAGGCGAGTACTGCCATCCTGGCATTGAAAGCGTGTGGGTTTCCATCATTGGACCCATACATTCCACTCTTTAGATCTTTTGGCTTACCTGACATCTCTAGAATTTCATCCATTAATTCTTGATCCGCTCTAATATTAAGAGCTAATTCACAAGCCTTCTGTTGTTTGTGACTTGTAATTGTGTTATCTGTAACTAACGTGTTATCTGTAACTAACCTCTCCAATTCCTCTAACTTTTTCTGTTTATAAGCACTGTGCTTGCTTTTAAGTTGCTCTACTGCGTTCATGTTCGAGGTATGATTCCTCCTGCCAAGAAGCCCCAAGCTCCAACTCATTAACCGTCGGTCCCGTTTTTGAACTGGTGCACTCAACATCATAATATCGGGTTTGATCCAAACCGATTTTTCTTTGCCTTTGGTATCTTTTACCTTGAGTTCAAAGGCGTTCTTATTCTCATTTGCGTACTTAATTAAACGCAGCTGCATATCTTGTAAGTATCCCTCAGGATCCTTGCCGCCAATCACACACCCGGAGACAAGGCTATTGGAAAACATCGAGAGGGTCAGAGGGTGGTTTTCTGAGGAGCCAGGAGGTGGGGGGGGGGGATTAGTTTCTGATGAGTCTGCTGGCGTATGATTGATCGCCTCATAAGCAGCACTCTGAGGATCATCTGCTTGCAGCTCTAGGACAGCCTTCATGGTATCCTTGAGGCGTTCTTCTCCGGGTGGATGGTCACAATTCACCCATGTGTTGAGCCTGATCCATTGACGCTCAAGAGTGCTTCCCCACTTGCCAGAAGTTGGAATCCACGCAGCAGAGCGGAGTCCTGCAAAAATACGTTTTTTACTATTCGAAGAGTCTACGTCGTTCGTTGTGTTAACAGATCCCTTTGACTCAACTCCCTCTACTGTGCTTGCTATGCTGGCACCTTTCTCTGCCGTCCCTGGCACAGCTCGACACAATACAGCGCTCCAAAGATTCCTGGCTTTTTCATCACCACTCTTACAAATGCCCTTTCCTTTATTCTTGGGAGTGGTAGTGACTTCATAGTCATTTGGCAAACCAGTTGCTTTACGCGAAAACACCTGGGTTATTGGAGTTATCCACGAATGGGAAAAGGGAAGGAGGTCTTTTTTGTCTTTAACGGAAAGGTTTTCAAATTTGGTTGAGTTGTTTGCTGTTGTGCTTGTTCCAACGTCTTGGTTATTCAATTTATTCTTATTCGCCGTGCATCTCGGCCAAAAATTCGTTTTCAAATTGTCTAACGTCTTATACCAATCAGCATTTTTGTAGGTTTCTACTAAAGCTTTAACAGCGTTGTTTTCAGCGTTGTTCGGTGGACTAGGTGACTCGACTTCTTCGGCAAAAGAGCTTCGAGGTGTTGGAGGTGTTATCCACGACTTTCTCAAATCATCTGTCATTTCTTGTGGATCGCTAGTCTTAGGAAGGCCTTCTGTATTAGTTGGGTTTTCCCTAGAACTTGGGGGCAAAGACTGCGTTCCTGTGACGGGTGTTTGTGCTATATCCATCTTTTTATCTGTGAATAACGGACTGTGTTAGACCTGTACATGGGATCAGGTATACCCTGTCATGATACCTAAGCTCTATTTTCTAAAAATTCTTCCGGATCGTTTTGCTCACCATCGGGAATCTCCTCATCGGGAGTTTCAAAATCAGTAGGAGTGCTTTCTCCTGTTTCTAAGAGTGAACGCCACTCAGAAGCTAAACGCATGAGATCAGTAATAGCTAAGCCGAGTGTTTCTGCATTGATCGTCATCCCGTCATGGCCGTAGACAGGAAGCTGACGAGCGGCAATGACAGTACCGCTTTCGGTATGCATGCTTAGGGTGGCTCCTTTTGTTTGCATCCAAAAAACATTTGCATCTAACATTTTTTCTACGATCGCACTTCGATCGCTCCGATCTTGGAGAGAAAGTGTCGTAATAAATTCATCGATTAGGATGAGAGTGCCTTCCTCAATCCAGGTCAGCGTTACTAGATTTGTCTCATCAAAATGAATGAGGCAAGTATCATCTTCATCGTCAAAAATCAGATCATTGATATTAAGATACCTTCCTAAGGACTCTACCAATAGTTCTGCCTGAGCTTGTTGTGTTTCATCCATGAGAATAACTTGGTTTAAACCCGCATACTCACCATATCCTATCGTGTTGTGTGAACAACCTTTTTTTTGAAATCGCCGGAGTCATCCGTTGTCGCCATCAGTGACCTTGTAGTGCAAAAAGCAAGTGGGTATAGAACACCTCCAGAGGTACAAAGACAAAGCTATATTAGCCCTGCAATATGATTGCCTCTGTGGTCACGTTTTCGGTGATGATTGTTGTGGCAGCTTCCTGAGCTTGACTGATATCGGATGTTTCGGGCGCGGCCTGAGGGATGTGGGGAATGATTTTCCAAAAATGAGGGCGTTCTTGAGGCCAGTGATCGATAATTATTTGAGCAAAGATACTACCTGTTTTCTCGGCATGCATCTGGATCAAGGTCTCTAGCTCTTGAGTCTCTTCGCTAGGTAGGAGGCGTTGGGCCGTGACTAATTCTGGATTGAACTGTTTTAAAAAGTGGTCTGTCTTATCTAAGACGTAAGCAATGCCTCCGGTCATACCAGCCGCAAAGTTTTTCCCTGTCGGTCCTAGGACAATAACCCTACCACCTGTCATATATTCACACCCATGGTCTCCGATGCCTTCAACCACAGCGATGCCGCCAGAATTACGCACACAAAAGCGTTCGCCAGCACGTCCATTGGCAAAAAGATATCCACCCGTAGCCCCATACATGACTGTATTGCCAAGAAGACTATTCTCATGAGCCTTAAAAAGATGGCCGGGACGTGGTCGGATGATGATTTCCCCACCACTCATGGATTTGCCCACATAATCATTGGCCTCGCCCGTGAGGAGGAGCGAGATGCCGGGGGCGAGGAACGCTCCAAGGCTTTGACCTGCTGTTCCATGAAGCGCTAAGGATATCGTCCCCTCAGGAAGGCCTTCTCCGCCGTATTGATAGGCGATTTCGCCAGAGAGTTTGGTCGCCAGAGAACGGTTGGTGTTATTAATTTTATAGGAGAGTCGTATGGGCTTGGCGTCACGCAAGGCTTCTTCGGCATCTTGGAGGATAATATCATCCAAGGGTTGATCATGTTCTGGATCATTACGCTCGCGGGTTGCATAACGGATGGCTGTGGGGTCATCGGCCACAACATCTGTCATTATAGCAGTGAGATTGAGTCTGTTTGCCTTGGGATGATCTTCGATGGTGCGTTGACGCAGATACTCAGTGCGTCCAATCATCTCGTCGATCGTACGGAAGCCAAGACGCGCCATGATTTCACGGACTTCTTGGGCGACTGAATTAAAAAAAGCGACCACGTTTTCTGGCTTCCCTTTGAACTTGCCGCGGAAACGTTCATCTTGGGTTGCAATACCCACAGGACAATTGTTGAGATGACATTGACGGACATAAACACATCCAAGCGCAATCAAGGCAGCAGTGCCAAAGTTATATTCCTCAGCCCCAAGCAAGGTGGCATAGATAATGTCCTCCCCCGTGCGCATGCCTCCATCGGTGCGTAGGGTGACACGATTGCGGAGTTGATTGAGAAGCAAGACTTGATGGGTTTCGGCTAAGCCCAATTCCCATGGGCCTCCAGCATGCTTGATGGAGCTTAAGGGGGAGGCCCCCGTGCCTCCTTCATGACCACTGATTAAAATAATATCAGCATGCGCCTTGGCAACTCCAGCAGCGATGGTGCCAATGCCACGCTCGGCAACGAGTTTCACGCAGACGCGGGCACGAGGGTTGACTTGCTTGAGATCGTAGATGAGCTGTGCTAGATCCTCAATGGAGTAAATATCATGATGCGGCGGAGGAGAGATGAGCGTGACCCCAGGAACCGAGTGACGCAAGGTGGCAATGTAGTGGTTGACTTTTTTCCCAGGGAGTTGTCCTCCCTCACCAGGCTTGGCGCCTTGAGCCATTTTGATTTCAATTTCCTTGGCGCTTGCCAGGTAAGCGGCAGTAACGCCGAAACGTCCTGTTGCAATTTGTTTAATCGCACTACTAGCCCAGTCCCCATTCTCACGGCGCTTGTAGCGCAGGGGATCTTCTCCGCCTTCTCCCGAATTCGACTTGCCCCCAATACGATTCATGGCAATGGCTAAGGCCTCATGAGCCTCCGGGCTCAGTGCTCCAAGTGACATTCCTGCCGTGGTAAATCGCCGACGAATTTCCTCAATGGATTCAACTTCATCGAGCGGTACGGGAGATGCTGCCGGTACAAATTCTAGCAGGTTGCGTAATGAATGGGGCGTAGAACTTAAAACAGCTTGGACGTAAGCCTGGTAATCCTCAGCTTTGTGCGAGCGTATGAAGGTGTGGAAATTTTTAATGACAGGGGGCGTTACCACATGGAGCTCTCCACTGCGACGGAAGCGGTAAAACCCAGGATCGGGTAATTTTTCTGTCTCGATGGGTTCTTCTAACGCAGGAGCATAGGCAGCGTGATGTCGTTCTAAGCTCTCGTTTGCAATTTCCTCAAAACCGATGCCTTCAAGTGGAGAGGAGGTGCCGGTGAAACACTCTTCAATGAGTGCGCTCGCGAGCCCAATCACCTCAAAGGCCTGTGCCCCACGGTAACTCCCAATCACAGAGATGCCCATCTTGGACATGATTTTTAAAAGGCCACTGCAAATAGCTTTTTTATAATTTAAAAGAGCGCTTGGAAAATCGACGGTGACTTTTCCTTGTCTGTGGAGATGCCTAATGGTTTGAAGGGCAAGGTAAGGGTTGACGGCACTACAACCATAGCCAATGAGGCAGGCGATTTGA
>CAIWMF010000041.1 GCA_903913785.1 uncultured Spartobacteria bacterium
ATGTGCCCTACGTGATTCTTATGGTGGCACCTATCGCGATTTGGTGGTACCGTCCGCGAGCCTCAAAAACAATCTCGCAACCCTCTTCATCTACTCAAGAGTCACAAAAAAGTCATCATGGATAACACCTATCTTATCATTGCAAAATTATTTTCCCTCCTCTCGCTCTCTGCCTTTGGAGGTGGTAATACGGTTTTACCTAGTATGCATATGGCTGCAGTCTCGCAGCATCACTGGATGAGCAACCAACAATTTTTAGATCTTTTTAGTATCAGCAAGGCCGCTCCAGGTCCTTCTACACTCATTGTCGAGCTTATTGCCATGAAGGCGACAGGATTTCCGGAAGAATCTCATTTCCTTTTTTTTTCCGCAGCGCTTGGTGCACTCTTGGCGATTTTAGCAATGTTTCTGCCAAGTTCTTTATTGCTCCTTGTGGCATCCCGGTTTTGGGAAACATTTCAGGGCATGCCATGGCAATGCACTCTTAAAAAAGCATTACTCCCCATTACTGCTGGCCTCATTTTAGGATCAACATGGATTGTTGCAAAGACGGCCATCCATGGCTGGATGACGGGTGCTATCGGGTTGATTTCTCTTATCATGATTCTACGGACAAAAATAAATCCCATCCTTATGATGCTTGTCGCAGCGCTTCTGAGCAGAGTTTTTTTGAAATATATTTCTCTCGAATAAAGGAGAGGAAAAGTTTTGCCTAATTTTCCTCTAGCCCGGATATTTTATACTGCCCGAGGAAGACTTCGAGCTTGGGCGTAGTATCCACCCTGGCTTCCCGGCCTCCGCAGTAGATGAGTGTGAAATATTCGGGCTAGTCTTGGAAAGGTGGGATTCCTTTTTTAAGTTCATCTCGAATTTCAGCAAGTAATGATTCGGTTTTAGTGGGAGTGGTGACAAAAGCAGTGATGGCATTACTTCTCAGTAAATTAATCGTTTTAATCATTACGAAGATTGAAAAAGCAACGATTAAAAATTCAATGCTCACAGTAATGAAATTGCCATAGTTAATCGTTGCCACTCCTGCTTTCTGAGCCGCTTCCAGCGTTTCATAATGGCGACCATCTAAGGCAAAAAAGAAATTTTTAAAACTAATGCCCCTTAACATCAAGCCAATGGGGGGCATGATAATATCGTTTACCAAGGAATTCACAATTTTGCCAAAAGCGGCTCCAATAATTACCCCAATGGCCAAATCAATCACATTGCCACGTGAAATAAATTCCTGAAATTCCTTAAAAATAGGAGAGCTCATGAGTTAGGAAAATAAAAATAATTTTGCAGACTGCTGCTGGTAATAAATTATTTCAAGATTTTTTAAAAAAATCTTGCTATTTGGAGCCTGTGCAGACAAGATCACCATCCTTTTCGTCAGATCAAGACGAATTTTCACGTTACTTCTATTACGAATCCCACGTTTCATGGCTAAAGAAATTGTTGCTAAAATTAAACTACAGATTCCCGCTGGCGCCGCGAATCCTGCTCCTCCTGTTGGTCCTGCTCTAGGACAAAGGGGAGTCAATATTATGGCGTTCTGTAAAGAATTTAATGCGGCAACACAGAAGCAGTCAGGCGATATCTTGCCAGTAGTCATCACAGTCTACAAAGACAAAAGCTTCACATTCATCACTAAGTCACCGCCTGCAGGTATCTTGCTTAAAAAAGCAGCAGGCATTGCCTCGGGCTCCAAAGAACCTAATAAGACAAAAGTTGGAAAATTGACCAAGAGCCAAGTCATGGAAATTGTAAAAATAAAAATTGCTGACATGAATGCTAATTCTCCGGAAGCCGCATTTAGAACCCTTTGTGGTACTGCGCGTCAAATGGGTATTGAAGTGGAATCCTAACGCTACGTTTTAAAAATTATCAATCACTACCAATTGCTACTGTTCAATATTCATCCTTACAGCAGGAGATCTTAGTATCGCTACGACTGCATCTATTATGATTACAAAAAATTCGTCTCAAAAAAATAAAGGAAGCAAAACAGGGAGTAAGCGTTACCGTGCTGCGATCGCACTCCTTGATAGCGCTAAAAAATATCAACTCCTCGATGCGTTGGCTCTACTAAAAACGATGCCAGAGACAAAATTCAACCAAACGGTGACATTGTCCATGCGCTTGGGAGTAGATCCCAAGCAAAGCGACCAAATGGTACGCGGAACTTCGCCTCTTCCTCATGGTAGCGGCAAAAATGTCCGTGTTCTTGTTTTTGCGACAGGCCCAGCCGCCGCGGCGGCCCTTGAAGCAGGAGCAGAATACGTGGGTTATGAAGAGATGATTAAAAAATGCCAGGAAGGCTTTTCTGATTTTGATGTGGCTATTGCCACCCCTGCGGCAATGACTGAAGTACGAAAATTAGGGAAAGTTCTTGGGCCTCGTGGTCTCATGCCTAACCCGAAAACAGGCACCGTCAGCGATGATACCGCTCAAGCCGTGAAGGAAGTAAAGGCAGGACGTATTGAATTTAAATTGGATAAAAATGGAAATATGGCAATGCCAGTAGGCAAATTTTCATTTACCCAAGAGGAGTTGCTGGAAAATGCAAAGACAGTTATTGAGGCTGTTATAAAAGCACGTCCTGCGACAGCAAAAGGATCCTTTATAGAGACAATAACGCTCGCAGCCACAATGCTTCCTGGCATTAAAATTGATCCCGCACCATTTCTTAAACAAGCACGCTAATACCCGTCATGAGACTTGAAAAATCTACTATTGTTGATGATGTGAAGTTAAAACTTCATGCCTCTCCCTTTGTCATCTTGATTGAGTACGGAGGTATGAGTGTTCCTCACTTCTCAGAGCTACGGAGCCGTCTGGCAGCAGTTGGTGCATTCTGTACTGTTGTAAAAAATACTTTTCTTCGACGCGCCCTTAATGATGCAGGGACAACAGTTCTGGACTCGTATCTCACAGGGCAAACAGCACTTATTTCCGGAGAACAGGACGTCTGTGCTGCTGCGAAAGTTTTAAAAACATTTCATTCCGAATTTCAGAAGCCAAATCTAAGGGCTGGTGTTCTAGGTAATGATTTTCTTTCTATTGATCAAATCACAGCTCTGGCTTCCTTGCCGTCTAAAGAGATTCTACAATCTCAATTGCTCGCGCTCCTCCTCACGCCAGCAA
>CAIWMF010000042.1 GCA_903913785.1 uncultured Spartobacteria bacterium
AACTAAAAGCAAGGAATCAAAATAGAAAAAAATATGCCTTTGCTCCAATGAAAATGAGGATTTCTTTACCCTGAAATTTTTGGGGCCAGCCCAACCCTCTATTTTTCTTGTCTTAATAGGCTCGACTTAGCGAGACTCAACGGGAACTGAAAATTTCAAAAAACCATCGCTTCATGGAAACATCCATTGCAACCTTATTAAAAAAATTCGGATCCAAGATCGGTCTTGGTGAGACACTCGATCTTGGGGAGGAAGGAAACATCCGCTTAAATCTACCAGATGATTTAGGGATCGATTTTGAAGAAGATATCAACGAGCCCCATTTTAGAAAGAAACTCTGGATCTACATCACTCTTTCGCAGGATGACCTCACGAAGGAACAGCTCGCACGCTTGCTCGAAGCAATGCACGAGTACCATCGCAGCATCGAAGCCTACCTCATGATACCAAACAATGGATTTTCAGTCGTGCTCACCAGCTTCTTTCCTAATAGCTTCCTTCCAGAACCAGCATTGAACGAGCTCGACGTTGATCAACTCGATGAGCATTTAAAAAACCTCGTCTCCCTCGCCACCTTTTTGCGCTCTTTGATCGGCCCTACCCCTCTTGAAAAACCTGTGATTCCCTCCTCAACAGCACCTGAATCCCCTGAACCCTCTTCCCCCTAATCAGGAGTAGCAAGAGAGACGCCCAAAGATCCAAGAGACCTGAGTTGATATTTTTTAAAATTCAAAAACCAATAAGATTATGTGTGTTTCTTCCGTTCAATCTACAGCATCTACAGAATCTCCAGCATCTACAGCATCTACAGCATCTACAGCATCTGCCGAAAAAAGTACGGCTAGTCGTATAGGCACAGGAATTAGCTATCTCTTTAAAGCTCCTGTAAAATTTTGCGGCTGGGTGGGTGCTGCCATTTCTCGGCAAATGGAGAAATTAAGGGGTGCGTATTATTTTAAGGGTGATGATCAATGTAAGGCCTATCAGGAGATAACAACACAAAAGGAACAACTCGATACAGCAGAAAAGAACTGGAAAAAATCACAGGACGTATTATCTACCTTTATGCAAATCATTAGGCAATGGGAAAAGAAAAGAAATTACACTCCTATTGATAAAGATGACATAGATGACTGTATGAACGATTTACATAGAGAAGTTGGTACATTAATAAACGCAAGCACAATAACGCCTGATCATCCTCTCTCTCAATTGGTCTATAGGGTAAAGAACAAAAATAGGCTAACTGCTAGTAGCGCTATTCTAGATCAACTCGAGAGCGAGCAAAATATGGAAACAGTTCCGTTTAATATAGAAGAAAGTAATGCTCATATTCTACGCACAGATATTGACGCACTCAAGACATCTCTAAAGGAAACTGAGCAATCGAATTTGAATCAAAAAAACACCTGTAAAACAGCGCTTTTAACGACTCTCAACAAATCTTTTCCGAATCTTAACACCTCACATTTTCCTTTATATTCAGGTGATGAACCAAAGCAACGTGAGGATCTCAATAGGATTGTTAAGACAGCACTGAAGTCACTTGAATCTTATTCAGATCCAAATATAACCTTCGTCTCTTCTGCAAAAAAAAGCACTCTTAAAATAGATAGTACAACTGTACAAATACCAGTACAATCTATTATGACTGCTCAAAAAGACCTTTTGAACAAGATAGCTAGTAGCTGTGATAAAGCGCTCAAGGAGAACATTACGTCTGCTGCTCAAGAAGTAGGTCGAGACTTTAGTCGCTTGAATGTCTATACCACAGAAAATAAGAAGCCTAAAACATTGCTAACTGGTTCTATAGATCAACAGCTGCCATTAACTAACCAGAACAACTTGGAGATAGACAACTTGGAAATAGCTAAGGCCAATAGTCAGGCGGTACAAGAAGGGCTTAATACCTATTTGAAAAAAAGCTTTCCAGACGATACAGATAGCACGTTTAGAGAATCAGTGATCAATATGTGTGGTCAAAAGCTTGTTGCTTGCTTCTCAAGTGAAGCGTCTAGTGCAGTAAAATCTATTACTCATCATGAGGAATTCTGTAATGTCATCGGAGGTAACACCGATATCACAATAGACATTATTTCTGATCCAAAAAACATAGATAAAAAATGTGTTGTTGTCAGTTTTACGTCTTCTACTGAAAAGGGAAATTCGCTTACAGCCTCTCAAGGAGTTGGTCTACCAGAATACATGGGGAATACGTATCAGATTATTACATCTGCACCTGCAACAACGACAACAGCTCATATGTCTGGAGCGCTCATGATCACTCCAGGAAATCCAATAAGCTGTGAAGCTATCTCGTTTCAGTCCTCCTATAAGCTCAACGAACCCACTCCTGAACCTACTTCTGCCATCTCCTAAACACTTTTCATTTGCACTCTCCTTGTCTCTCCACGTAGCGTAGAGGGTTTTCATGCATCTTCAGTCTCTTGAAATTATTGGCTTTAAATCGTTCGCTGCAAAAACAGTGCTCGAGTTTCATCGTGGGGTAACAGCAGTGGTCGGGCCCAATGGTTGTGGGAAGTCGAATATTCTTGATGCGATTCGTTGGGTGCTTGGCGAGCAGTCGGCGAAGGCACTGCGC
>CAIWMF010000043.1 GCA_903913785.1 uncultured Spartobacteria bacterium
ATCGCTCTGCTGCCTGGAATGCTGCCACATGCCCTTCTGCTAAATCCATCACATGAATATAATCGCGTACGGCTGTTCCATCAGGGGTTGGATAATCATTACCAAAAATAGAGAGTCTTTTACGCAATCCTCGAGCCACCTGGCTGATGTAGGGCATGAGGTTGCTTGGAATCCCGCTTGGGCTCTCGCCGATGAGTCCACTGGGGTGTGCGCCAATAGGATTAAAATAACGGAGTTTAAAGATACTGAAATCTGGTTCTGCCCGATAGATATCCTCGAGAATTTCCTCAACCATTAATTTCGAGCGACCGTAGGGATTCATGGGATTCAAAGGAGCGTGCTCATCGAGGAGCTCTTGGGATTTTTCACCGTAGACGGCAGCGGAAGAAGAAAAAATGATTTTTTTTACCCCATGCTCCTGGAGTGCTCTAAATAAAGTAAGCGACCCGGAGACATTCATTTGATAATATTCGAGAGGTTGTTCCACTGATTCCCCAACCGCTTTCACTCCGGCAAGATGAATCACCCCTATGCATGTGTAGGTTTCAAAAATCTTTTTTAAAAGATCAGCGTCACGTATATCGCCTTCGATACAAGTGGGGCGAGCACCTAGGAGGGTTGTTAAGCGGTCGATGACAGAGGTCTTGCTATTGCTAAAATTATCTAAAATCAGTGGCCTGTAACCAGCTTCGGCAAGCACTACGCAGACGTGTGAACCAATGTAGCCAGCGCCTCCTGAAACAAGAATAGTTTTTTGATCCATGAGATAAGAATACGTCGTGAGGTGAGCGGGATTAATTCTGAGGGGCCAACCTTATGTCAACTTGCCAACCTCGAAAAGAAAATGTTTCTTGAGCATCGCAATCGAGAATGGCGCGGTCCAAATTTTTATTTTTCCAATCAATTCCTAGAATAAAAGGGCTCGGAAACTTATCTAAGAGCCATGCCTCACTCGGGTAGTTTCTTAGAAACGGCTCCATACGGCTCTCGAGTTCCAAGCGATTTTCTGGAGTGACGGTGATAAAAGACCCGGTCCGCAAAATCGATTTGGGTTTGGAGTATGGCATCGAGGTTACGATTTTGTCATGCAATAACGGCCATGGGACTGTCAAAAAAAAGACTAGTAGACAAAGCGCCTTCATAACAAAAACATCATACTTCCGCTCTGCTAGCGCGAATATTTCACGCGGATCTACTGCGGAGGCCGGTGATACGCCATCAGCCTTTGCAGTCTCCTTGTCACCATCAGCATGAAATCTCCGGAAGAGCGGAGCGACTGACTGGGTTGATATCTTCCCACTCAAGAATTGCGTGGCAATGACAACAAGCTGTTTTACAAGAAAAGCGCCGCCGATCCCAGCGAGTAGCCCTTGGAAAGGAACCGTCGCTGCAAACGGCCGCTCTGCCGCATCCCAGGGTGGGGCAAAGGGAATGGAAAGCAAGATGCCGAGCGTCATCAAGCTCATCCAGAGCGCATAAGGGCGCATTTCGGGCTTTTTCCAAAGAGCAATCAGACCGTAAATCGCCATGAAGAGGAGAAGATTGGCGGGTCGTGACTCGTGGTGAAATTGAAATAACGTCCGATGCGCCCCCGCCTCTTTATAGGCTCGCCAAGCACCAGAGACAAGGAGGAGAGGTTTTTCTTCGATGAGGCGTATATTTTCCTGCATCACACGTTGCGCATCCCAATGTGACCAGCCGAGGCAATCTGACCACTTGCCTTGGGTTAGCAAGCCATTGAGTGTGAAGGCAAAATTTTGATTGGCTATGACCTTTCCCTCATAAAGAGCACGCGAGAGCAGTGTATTGCAACTAAAAGCCGTGATGATGACGAGCATTGCGAGTACGGCTCCTAAGAATCCCCGAAGGCTCCAGGGGAGGCGCTTATCGCCACAAACTTGCCAATCCTGCCAACCGACCCAGCCTGCAAAAAAAATGAGCAGAGGCAACACCAAAAGCGCTCCCGGGCGAGCACACAATCCGAGTGCCAGCATGAAGATAGCAAGGAGTAATAGAGCAAACGCCCGCTTCCTAAGAGCCATTAAAAAAGCTCCTAAGGCAAGTATGCCAGAGAGGAGACCCAAATTTTCTGTCATAACGAGTCCCGAACAGCGTTCGCGGAAAAAAAGCCAGCAGACGAAACCAACCACAGCAGCTCCATAAGCCCCGAGAGAGCGGGCCGTCTCACGCAAGGCAACGACAAGGGCTCCCGCAAACAAAAGCCCGCAGAGCCCTTGGGCTAAGAGGAGATTACCACTACTCATTTCTAGCAGTGAGGAAAAAAAAGCAGGATAGAGAAACCGTCCATTCATCCCCGTCTGGGTCACGCCGTAAAGCATCATTTGTGCCGCTTGACGAAAATGCATCGAGGCGTCACTCCAGGGAATAACCCCTGCAAGAAGAAAAGAATCATCCGAGGCATGTGACATCCCAAAATATATACCTCCAGCAACGACAGGCATCACCGCTAAGAGGAGGAGCAGCATGTACCCTTTGATGCATTGGTATGTTGCGCAGTAGCCGATGGCAAGGGCCCAGAGCAGCGAGGGCCATAGCTCAAGAAACATGAGATCAGCAAAAAAAACAGGCTTCAACACCATCGCAATCACCATAACCGAAGCAATAAAGATGGAATAATATTTATTCATGAAAAAAAAGTTCCGATCGATCCCAGTCTCCTCGTCACAATCAGTATGAAATATCCGGGATAGCATACACACTCAAGCAAGCAACCTAAAAGAGAAAAGCTCTTGTCAAAGAGACAACGCTTTATTTATTGTTAACCCGCATATTTCATACCGATCGTGACGAGGAGACTGCGAAGCCTGATGGGGTCAGGCAGACGAGCATTTTGACGCCGGGCTGTATGAGTCCATACCGCCCAAGTCACAATGTGAGTCTAACGCAAGATCCATCTGACTTCCCGGTCTCCGCAGGTGATCGGTGTGAAATATTCGGGTTAACCCGGATATTAACATTCAAAACCAAAATAAAAAAACCATGAATTACCTACGTTCTTTCATTTCACGTCAGCCAGTCAGCCAGTCAGCCAGTCAGCCAGTCAGCCAGTCAGCCAGTCAGCCAGTCAGCCAGTCAGCCAGATACTAGCGCCCCAACGGGCAGCTTGAATGGACATCAAGTCCGCGTTCTCACCGCGAATGAACAGACCGCCGAA
>CAIWMF010000044.1 GCA_903913785.1 uncultured Spartobacteria bacterium
AAAATACTGGGTCTGCCTGACCCAACCCTGCTTTCGCAGTCTCCTCGTCACGATCAGTATGAAATATGCGGGTTAACCCTAAAAACGTAATGTACCTACTTGTCGAGAGCCCCAGAAAGAGTCTACTCTTGTTTCCTTATTTCATGAATCTACAAGCTGATAGAAACAACGTTTCTCCCTTTTCCAAAAAGCCCCTCTTAGAAAGCGCTCGCGAGGGAAGTATTCTTTCCGCGCTTAGTCTTTCTTTTGAGGAGCTCTTAGCCGAGCTCGAAAGCCTTCATATTCCTGCTTATCGGGCTCGTCAGATTCTAGAGTGGATTTATCAAAAACGTGTCACCTCTTGGGCGGAAATGCTCACGCTTCCCGTAGCCCTGCGTGAGGATCTTGAAATTCGCTACCCTTTGGCTTTCCCAGAGGTGATCACGGTGAGTGGATCGCACGATACAACGCAGAAGTTCTTACTTCGTCTTTCCGATCACGAGATGATTGAAACAGTCCTCATACCAGCCTCCCCTGCTCTCTATGGTGAACATTCCGACAGGCGCACCTTGTGTGTCTCCAGTCAGGTGGGCTGTGCCTATGGGTGCAAATTTTGCGCGAGTGGACTCGATGGTTTTAAGCGCAATCTACGCACAGAGGAGATCGTAGCCCAGGTCTTGCTTGTCGAAAAAATATCAGGTGAGCGCATTAACAACATTGTCTTTATGGGGATGGGGGAGCCTTTTGCCAATTTTGACCACTTGACCCGAGCCCTTAGGATCATCAATGCTCCCTGGGGCATTCATCTTGCGGCCCGCAAAATCACCGTTTCCACCAGTGGCCTGACCCCACGTATCCGGGAATTTGCCGATTTTCCTGAGCAGATACGTCTTGCCATCTCGCTCCATGGGGCAACTGATGCCGTTCGCTCAGAGATCATGCCCATTAATCAACGGTACCCTCTTGCCGAGCTTATGGAGGCCTGCGCGTATTACGTCGAGCGCAAAAAACAACTCTTGACCTTTGAGTACATTCTCATTGAAGGGGTTAATGATGAGCTCGAGCAGGCTCTGGCCTTAGCCCGTTATGCCAAGCCGCTTCGCGCCAAGGTAAATTTGATTCCCTATAACCGCGTCGAGGGACTCCCTTGGGATCGTCCTTCACAAGCCGTTCAGAGGGCCTTTTTAGCAAAGCTGCGCGAGCATGGGGTTGCGGCAACCATCCGTCGTGAAAAGGGCCATGATATCGATGCTGCTTGTGGACAGCTTCGCCGGAGACAATTACACGGGCTCTAAAAAGCGGTCATAGATTTATACTCGTCACGTATAGTCAATAGCATTCACGTGAGACATCTTATTTTGAAAGTCAAAAAATTTGCTCTTGTCCAGCGCTTGATTTCAACCATAGGATCATCTCCTTTTTCTTATGAATATCTTAATCCTCGCGGCAGGGTATGCCACGCGTCTCTATCCCCTCACGGAAACACAACCTAAGCCGCTCCTTGATGTCGCTGGCAAACCGATGATTGAATGGGTGATTGATAATCTTGGCAGCATTCCAAAGGTCCATCGTTATCTCATTGTGACAAATAATAAATTTGCAAATACCTTTACCGCCTGGGCTGCCGAGTATCAAAAAAGGCATCCAGACATTGCCTTTACTATTGTTAATGATGGATCCACTAGTGATCAAGATAAGCGTGGAGCCATTGGTGATATTCATTATGTGATGCATCAGGAAGGCCTCTTGGAAGAGGATCTCTTGGTCGTTGCCGGTGATAATCTTTTTAGCGAGTCTGTGGTTGGCTTTGTGGAGGCTGCGCAAGCTCATCCTGCAACCTTGGCGCTCTATGATGTGGGCGATCTTGAGGCCATTAAAAAATATAACAATATCACGACTGATGCTCACGGGAAGATCACCCACTTTGAGGAAAAGCCATTGAATCCGACAAGCACACTCACCGGGATTGCTCTCTACTACTATCGCGCCGATGTCTTGCCACTCATTGACACCTACATTAAGGAAGGAAACAATCCTGATCAGCCTGGACGCCTCATTGAGTGGCTCTATCCAAGAGTCGATGTCGGCACGTGGCGAGTCCCTGGAACCTGGTTTGATATTGGGAGCAAGGAAACACTCGTTGAAGCGAATGAAGTCTTTGCACGCTTTCACAATCCCAGCTAGACAAAATACAGGCTAGACAAGCGAGACTTTTAAGGTCTGTTTGCGTGCAAAGCGGTCGATAAAATGAAGCTCCCCATGGTTGATGGCATATTCATGGACGAGTTTTGTGACCTTCACATCAAAGCAGCAGTAACGCGCAATTTCCATCATTTTGCCTTCACGCCACCAGCGGATGGCATCGAGACCATCGCCCGTCTTGCCAACACCGAGTGTCGCAGTAGCAATGGCATCGAGTGAGAGACGATGGCCTGCAGCACGCTCTACTACCTCCAGCAAATCTAAAGTGGGGAGGTGATGTGCTAAATCTAAGATCGTATATCCCATGAGAACTTCATAATCAAAACGACGATTATTATAGCCGACCACGAGATCAGCTTGAGAAAGTTTTTCAATGAGTTGAGGGATTCTTTTTTCGCTAAAAATTTCATACTCACCTTGCGCGCTGCTATAGGTAACGGCTAGGGAAACTTTCATATCTCCCTTGCGATCCCAGCCTCCAACGTCATTGGCCGTTAACTGTGTTTCGAGATCAAAGTAGACAATATTTTTCATGAAAAAGGTTTAGAGGTTGAGTAGTTGAGGGATTTTCAGGAATCTTAAGAAGTTGTGTCGCTACTTTTTTAGAGGACCCAGAATGATCCCTAAAAATCTTTAACTCCTCAATCCTTAATCTTCTCTATGATCAATGTTATTTGGCTTGGATTACTGCTCATAGGCATCGTCACCGGGCTCTTTACCGGGAACCTTGAAGCTCTTTGTGCAGCAACCTTTGAGGCATGCAAAAGCGCCATCATGACCATTGCCTTACCGCTCAGTGGGATGATGGCTCTCTGGCTTGGGCTCATGCGACTTGCGGAAAAATCCGGATTGCTCGAAAAACTAGCCCTTTTCTTAAAACCTCTTTTGATACGTCTCTTTCCTGAGGTGCCTGCTAATCATCCAGCCATGGGTTCGATCCTCATGAATATTGCCGCCAACATGCTTGGGCTCTCGAATGCCGCCACCCCTCTAGGTTTGCGGGCAATGCAAGATTTGCAATCACTCAATCCTAATCCTCAAGTGGCAAGCAATGCGATGTGTACTTTTCTTGCAATTAATACGAGCTCGCTGCAGCTCATTCCTACAACGGCCATTGGGATTCTTGCGGCAGCTGGGGCTCTTCATCCCAGTGCCATTATTGGAACGACTTTCGTGGCCACTGCCACCTCATGTCTTGCAGGTATTAGTGCTGCAAAGCTACTGCAAGGTTTATCTTTTTTTGGCTTGCCGCCCAAGCGGCAGATGGAGTTCTCATCTCCTCTAGAGAGTGTTCCTAAGACACCCGAAACGTTATTGCCAGCCGTAACACATGATCTCTCCTGGGTTGCAAAAATGATACTGATGCTCTTTTGTGCATGTTTTGCTTATGGCTTTGTTCACCTCTGGCAGGATGGCTCAAGCCAAGAGATTGCTCCAGTCTCCCGAGCCATGACTCTTTTTTCTATAATGGCGATTCCATTCTTGCTCGGGTTTTTCCCGCTCTATGCCTTTTTAAAAGGTGTGCCTGTCTATGAAGAATTCGTCGAAGGTGCTAGGGAGGGATTTCAGGTGGCGCTCAGAATCTTTCCCTATCTTGTGGCTATCCTTGTGGCCATTGGTGTTTTTCGAGCTGCTGGGGGCATTAATTTTTTAAGTCATCTCTTAGCTCCCGTGCTCCATACGATTGGACTGCCGACCGAAGTTCTCCCTCTTGTCCTTGTTAGGCCACTCAGTGGTAGTGCCGCAACAGGCCTCTTTGCCGAGATTGTCAAAACAGCTGGACCTAATAGTTTTGTGAGTCAACTAGCAGGAACCATACTAGGAAGTACAGAAACAACATTTTATGTACTCGCTGTCTATTTTGGTTCTGTGGCCATTAAACGAAGTCGCCACGCGCTTGCAGCGGGTCTTATTGCCGATATTGCTGGGGTGAGCGCGGCACTACTTGTGTGCCATTTGCTTTTGAATGCTTGAGATTTTATCAATCTACGCGTAGACTTTGCCCGTGTTTCAAGTTATTTTTAATCCTATTAGCGCTGCAGAAATAAGCGCACTCCCAAAAGAACTTCAACTCGATTTGCTCTTAGAATTTGAGGTGTTACCAGAAGATCTACAACATCTAGGAGGGGAACAATTTGGTACTATTCATCGTGATGGACGAACGCTCTATCGCTACCGGTGCCTGGATTACCGCATCTATTTTGAATCTCATGCCAAAGGAATCATCATCCATCGCGTGCTTCATAAAAATACGCTGCGTGATTTTCTCTTTCGCTCAGAGCTCCCAATGAGTGAGGATGAACAAGTCGCGGATGCGGGAGCTTTTTGGAAACTCATTGATGAAGGAAATCCGATTGTGGCCGAGAGATCGGTCAATTAGCAAACTTGGATATTTGACACAACAGCTATGCATTCTCAATCACCAATAATAGCCCCTGGACCTTGCAAGGAAGATCCTATTCCTACCGAACATACTGATTCCATTAACGCAGCAATTCTTGCTGTATCGGAAGATAAGCTGGTGGGATTTATGGAAGATCCCTTCTCCGTTATCGCCGAACAATCAGGTATACCGCTGGAGGTTATTTTACAGCGTCTTCGCGCGATGCTTGAAGCAGGAACAATTCGAAGGATTCGCCAAACCCTCATCGCCAACAATCTTGCAGAGGGAGCCCTTGTTGCCTGGCGCGTGCCTGAGGAGAAATTAGAATCAACCTTTGATTTTTTATTTCGAGAGGATCCTTTTTCGGGCCATGTGGTCATTCGTTCAACCGATGCCAAGATTCCCGGAGCCAAATATCGACTCTGGACGACATTGAAAGTTCCTGCTGGCTTTTCGATGAGCGAGCATTGTGAGTTGCTGCTAAAAAAAACAGGAGCCACTTCCTTTTTACTGCTACCTGCTAAGGGAATTTTTACACTTGGCGTGGGGCATGTTCGTAGAAAAACATGTGAACCTGGCGATCGGGCCTCTGAGCCTGCTTCCATGATGACGCCTGCGGTTGTGGAGCTTCAAGAGCATGAATGGAAAATCTTAACTGCTTTAAAAAAAGAATTCACCCCCGAGGAAGTTGTCCCCTACCCATGGCGCGAGCGTGCTCTCGAAGCAGGGGTGAGTGAAGAGGAATTTTATGCAGTAGCTCGCTCCTTTCATGAACGGAAACTCTTAGGACGCTTTTCGACTTTTTTAGAACATGTGAAACCTTCGGCAAGTGGAGTTCGTGTGACTCGATTTAATGGGCTTTTCCATTGGGCTGTTCCCCCTGGTATGGAAGCTCGGGCTGGTGCTGAAATTGGGCGACATGATATTCTCACCCACTGTTACTGGCGTGAAGGAGGTACTGAATTTTATAATGTCAACATCATGGGTGTTGCCCATGGAACCGAT
>CAIWMF010000045.1 GCA_903913785.1 uncultured Spartobacteria bacterium
AGACAATAACGTAGGCCTGTGGGAGGTGGTCCATCAGAGAAAACATGGCCAAGATGACCTCCGCAGCGGGCACAGAGGATTTCATCACGAATCATGCCATGGGTCGTGTCACGTTGTCTGAGGATATTTTCTTGGGCATAGGGCGCAACAAAACTAGGCCACCCGGTTCCAGAATGAAATTTCGCGCCTGAAGAGAAGAGAGGAAGGCCACATCCTGCACAGACATAGATCCCGTCCTGATGATTGTCTAAGAGGTTGCCACAATAGGCGGGCTCTGTCCCCTTGGCGCGCAAGACCTGATAGAGGTTTGCGGGAAGTTCTTTGGCCCAAGCCTCATCACTTTTTATAAGGCGAGGCAGCATGACCACCGGTCCGGGCAGCCCCTCTGGACCGACAAGCCGAAGAGGGATCATAGGAGGCGAAGAAGCAAGAGGCATAGAATGATTAGAAAGGAAACACAAAAGAAAAGCAAAAAAGAGCATTGGCGTGATCAGAATATTTTTTTAGGATCACAAGGACGTTCTCATTTTTTGCGACCCTTCTACAACCATGAATTTCTTGCTTCCCCTTTTTTGTATTGCCCTTGGAGGATATCTCATCGGTTCTTTTCCCACAGGTTATTTGGCTGGCTGCTGCTGCGGGATGGATGTGCGTCTTCATGGGAGCGGCAATGTAGGCGCCACCAATGTCCTGCGCCTCTTAGGCAAAAAATGGGGCTATAGCGTTTTTTTAATCGATTTTTTAAAAGGCTGGCTGCCGGTTTTTCTTGCTTTGCTCTGGAGTGATGCCGTGCACATGACGCCACCTTCAGCCCCCGGAGCGATTGCGGCGCTCGCCTCGCTCCTTGGGCATAGTTTTCCAATCTGGCTTCACTTTAAAGGGGGAAAAGGCATTTCCACCTCAGCGGGGATTATTGTAGGCATGTTTCCTGGATCCTTTCTCTTTTGTGTAGGAAGTTGGATCCTCGTTTTTTTTTCTACGCGCTATGTTTCTATCGCCTCGATCGTTGCCTCGATCATGCTTCCCTTGACTGTCCTTCTTTTTTATTTCTTAAGTCATGGTTCTCACCCCTTGCCTCACGCGCTCACTCCAGATTGGCTTTCCATTCTTGTCTCCTTAATGATGTGTACGCTCGTACTCTGGCGTCACCGTGAAAACATCAAGCGCCTCCTGGCCCACACAGAGCCACGTTTTGTACGCAAGCCGTGACAGACCATCATCACATGCCCGAATCCTCTCCTTCAATCAGTATTATTGGCGCTGGCAGCTGGGGAAGCGCTCTGGCACTCATGTTCGCACGCACAGGCAAACGCCTCACACTCTGGGGGCATGACTCTAGCTACCTAGAAGAGATCAAAGCATCACGCATCAATACGCGTTACCTACCAGGGATTGAATTTCCAGAGAATATTGAGCTAACCTCCCATCTTGCCAAGGCAGCGGAGGCCGAGGTGCTCTTTTTTGTGGTTCCTTCGAAATTTTTTCGTTCCCTGGCAAGCACATTGGCAACGCATATCCCATCGCCTACGCAACGCGTCATTGTGAGCTGCACCAAGGGACTTGAGCATGCCAGTGGAAAACTCATGAGTGAGATTTTAAGAGAATTTCTCCCAACTGCCTCGCTTGCCGTTTTATCAGGACCCAATCTTGCCGGTGATATTGCCCGCGGCCTCCCTGCTGCTGGTGTACTCGGGGCAAAGGAGGCATCCACGATAGCATTGTTACAGTCTCTTTTTCTCACAACACATTACCGCCTCTACACCAGCAGCGATGTGGCTGGCATTGAACTAGGAGGGGCTTTAAAAAATATCTTTGCCATTGCTACCGGCGTCTCTGATGGTCTTGGGATGGGTGAAAATGCACGTGCTGGTCTTGTGACCCGTGCATTAGCAGAAATGATACGACTCGGTGTGGCTATGGGCGGGCGTCCACAAACCTTTAGTGGCTTGAGTGGTATTGGTGACCTTATGGCAACATGTTTTAGCGCACAAAGCCGCAATCATCAATTCGGCTATCAACTCGCTCAAGGTCAATCACCAGAACATATAGAGCACTCGATGACGATGATTGCCGAAGGGCTTTTTACTGCACGTAGTGCCCAGGCGTGTGCTCAGAGGCTGGGTGTTGAGACACCGATCATTGATGCCGTTGTGGCCGTACTCACTCAAGGCAAGTCACCTCAAGAGGCAATGAAGGAACTGATGGGAAGACGTTTGAGAGCTGAAGAGGATCTCTTTGTTACAGAAGATTAACCCGGATATTTCATACTGATCGTGACGAGGAGACCGAGAAGGCTGATGGGGTAAGGCAGACGAGCATTTTGACGCCGGGCTGTATGTGTACATACCGCCCAAGTCACAATGTGAGTCTAACGCAGGATCCATCTGCTTTCCCGGCCTCCGCAGTAGATCAGTGTAAAATATGCGGGCTAGCCCGAATTCTTCACCATAGAGGCCAAAGTAATTTGACTATATATGAACGTTAAGATTGTTTAGATTCCAACTTTAGTCATCGCCGATTCAAAAGTGAAGTGCAACAGTGATCAATAATTAGAAGGGCTTTGTTGAGCTCAAAGGTGCATTAATTTTTAGAAGGGTAGGAGTGAGCTTGTTGGCAGGCAAGCTGAAACAGGAAGGCACGTGATCAAGAAA
>CAIWMF010000046.1 GCA_903913785.1 uncultured Spartobacteria bacterium
GGCATTGATATGACAGCCAAATTTAAAAGCTTCTAACAACCAATTAACACCTCTTTCGTTACTAATATTTTGTTTTACTTCGAGGAATCTAGCTTCAATTTCCACTTGTTTTAAAGGGGTCACAAATAAATTTTCTATAAAAGCGGCTACTAAATTCAGGTTTGTAAGACTATTTTTTACGATGAGAATATTGTTTGAAGGCATAAAATGAGCAGTAGCACCTGGGGGAAAAGCAATACCTTGGGAAAGTAAAACATCCTTAATGGTTCTTGGCTCAAAGCTTTTTAGTCTGCTGTTATGAGGTTCTTCATATGTTGTATTAGACAAATGTGGAAATTGTAAGATGAAGTTTGATGAGACTTTATATTCTTTTGTTATAAGAATCTCTGGTGATTCATCTGCAGAAACAATAGCTATAGCATAAGGCTCTATTCTTATTTGTAATTTTGCCTGTTGTGCAACATATTTAAGGATATCTATTAAAGGGATATCATGCAGGTTTAAATTAATTTTAGGTTCTGGATGTAGTTTTTTAATTTCAAATGCTAAAACAATATTAATTCCTTTTGTATTAAAATCATTTTCTTCTTTATCTAATAAAAATGCTTGGTCTTTGATTTGTTCTAAAGCAGATTGTAGAGGTGTGTTAATAAATTCAATATGAGGTATTTTAATATCATGAATTTTTTCTGTGATATGTGCAGTAATACTAGCGGTTTCTTGAATATTATTCATTTGATAATTATCATTAACATTAATATTTGGTAATCCCCATGATTGATGAATACTGTCAATCATTTTTCTTTGTGTATCATCGAGATGATGATCTATTTCTATATTCTCTTGTTGTTCAATAAGAGATAATCCAAGTTCTGCAGCATCATTATTAGGATCTACTTTAAGAGTTTCATGAAAGCTATTTTTAGCTGATTCCCATTTGTGTTGATAATAAGAATCAATAGCTTGAGATAACATACTTTCTATTTTTTCTAACTGATGATGATCCTGGTTAACTTCTTTTTTTTCACTTAGATTAGCGACTTGCTTTACTAAAAATTGTTTAGGCGGATCATTAAAAAAATACTTTTTTGAAGTAATAAATAATGCCATTTTTTTTGCTTCGTGGTATTTATATAAAGATATATTTTTCAATATAAGTAAAATAGCTGCTTGGTTAAGAGCATATAATGCTTCCTGAAGAACAGATCGCTCTAAGGGTGCTGTATTAGAAGCATCAATAGCTTCTTGATATGATTTGAAGGCTAGAAAATATTTTTTATTACATAATGCTCTCTCTCCAGATAACATTTTCTCTTTTACATAATCTCTTTGAGCGCTTAAAAGTATTTTTTCTTCTTTCTGTTTTATGATTTCATCCGTTTTTGCAACTGGTGCTAATACTATAATGTATAGATAAATGATAAATATGAATTGATGATGTTGTTTATAAAACATATAAGTTTAGAACTCATTGGAAATGGGTATGGAGTAAGCTTTTCCATTTCTTGTAATAATAGCTTCACTACTACTTATTCGTATTAATTGATAGATTTCACGATGCTCTCTTTTTTTATCTGAAGTTTTTTGTGGTGTTACTAAATCCTCTAATATAAAAAAATGACTGCAGCGAACGGGGATTTTTTTTGGTGGAGAGTATAAAATATATTCAAAGGATACTCCGTCTATGATTGAAAGTACTTCTGTTTGTGGATGAAAAACACTTTTTCTGGTTAATGTCCATTGTTCATTGGTGATACAGTTTTGAAGTACAAGTTCACTACTATCATAATCAATTTCTTTATAGTTATTCTTTTTGATGTGATAGGAACGAACATAGATTGGTAATTGACCAATGCATTCTCCCAACTTCACATATGTGACTACGGTATCTTGACTATTCTTTCCTTGGCTATTTTTATGGGGAATCGGTATTTGTGGTTGCAATTGAAAATAGTCTTCGTGATTACGTTCTATGACGCCCATGAAATCAAAACTATAGTGACTTGTATGTAATGCTTTTGAAGATATTCTTAATTTAGTCCAAAGTAGAGGGTGTGCATTAGGATCATTAGGGTCCGAGGAGTTGATGCCTGGAGTATGATAGGGGTCCTCTCCTTGCCATTCTTCTAAATTTGAGAAACCATCATGATCTGGATCTTCATTAAGAATATTAGGATTTGTATAATCGAGCCTGTTTTCTAAGAGCCATCGATTTGGTACAGGAAAATAAAGAAGTACATCTTCTTCTTTTAGATCAATTAATATTCCATTTTTACTAAAAAAACGTCTTGAAGAAAATAGAGAGTTAACATCTTTGTTGCAGTAATATGAACAATTATCTGTTAGTAAATTTATATTTTTTATCATATCTTTTTTTTGGGGAATATCTATGGGTTTTTTCATGAGAGTATCTTCTCTTTGATCTAATGTATGATATGATTTAAAAAGATTTTTTTTAGTAATTAATAGCAAGGAGTAGATCAGGATGAATGCAGATAGATGAAATAAATAATATTGAAAACTTTTTGTATTCATAAATTAAAATCAAAAAGTCTGACTTTGATAAAAATTCTTAAAGCATCTTCATTGCAATCTATTTCTCTTGGATTTTTTTTAGATAAAGCTGTTGTTTGTTTGTTAATATAATTATTATTTTCTAAACTTATTTTTTCTATGACGAAATAGTAGGGGGAATTGATCACATTATTAATAAAATTTTTCACACTCGATTCATAAGTGATGAATTCTAATGTTAGACATCCTAGTTCTTCGCCTGCTATAAATCCTAATTTTTTTGTTTTATTAACAAATAAAAATTTTATTAGATTTAGATCTTTAATATTACAAAGATGATCAGCGAGCCAAAAGAGTACTATTTCTTCTTTATTCGCTAATATGATATCCTCTTGAGTAAGATAGTTTTTTTTATCATGAGAAAATTCTAATAAAAAACAGGGAGAGGGTAACGTTACAACGTTGAGTTTTGCTTTTTCTTGAAGAAAGGATCTATCTTTCTCTAACTGATGTTGAAATTCCTCTAATGAGATCGCTTGTTGGTTGCAGGAAGGAGGAATCTGATATTTTTTGAGAAATGCTAAGGATTCTTCAATCCATTGCATATCTTCTTTTTGAGTATGCTCCATCTCTTTGAGGTTCATAGAGCTAAGGTGTTGATCTATATTTTCTTTTTTTTTGAGGAGACTATTAACCTGAGCTTGAAGATGATAAAATATCGATGCTGTATGCAATAGCCAACAGGTTAGAAGGAGGGATGTAACAATACAGATCTTGATCTGATGGGTAATGATGTAACTACTTAATTTGGATATATAAAACGAAAACGCAAAATTCGTATACATAGAATTGGACTAGCATACTAAGTAGTTTATGACAAGGAGAATCGTGAAATATCGATCGTTTTTAGTGACATTGACACATAGCTAATCGTCTTCTATGTTCTTAAGTGTATGATCTCTAAAAATGTGAATAAAAACAGACTGGCTGATGCAGCAGGCTCGGTTTTAACCCGGATATTTAACACTCATCTACTACGGAGACCGGGAAGCTAGGCTGGATGCTGCGCCCAAGCTCGAAGTCTTTGATTCGCTTGGCGAAGCTCGGCTCAGTCCTTCGGGGCTGTTTGAGAGCAGTCTGCCCCACAGCATCCCAGCCAGTGGTGTTCTCGGGCAGTATGTACTCATACAGCCGTCATCAGCCTTCGCCGTCTCCTCGTCACGATCAGTATGAAATATGCGGGTTAAGCTTGCGTGAGGGAAAGATATTTTTTTCGAATAAATTTTAGGACTTTTTACTGATTTTTTGACCGCTAGTGGTGTTTATTTTTCCTCATTCAAGTATTGAAACATGCAACAATCACGAACACAGTCTTGCCAAAAAAGGATTGAGGATATTCATAAGTTTTACATGCAGATTGCCATTGAGGAAGCACTCAAAGGTAAGGGGTGGACTTCACCCAATCCCATCGTTGGATCTGTCATTGTTCGTGATGGAAAGATACTTTCACGTGGTTATCACGCTTTAGCAGGGCAAGCTCATGCAGAGATTGAAGCCATGCGTCATTTACCATCTCTGAGCGATGCCTCGAGCGCTACCCTTTACGTAACCTTAGAGCCATGTTCGACTGATGGCCAAACTCCTCCCTGTACCCAGGCTATTATTGATGCTCGCATAGCTCGCGTTATCTATGGGGCAACAGATCCTAATCCTAAGCATCAAGGACAAGCCGAGAAAACCCTAGAACACGCGGGTATTGAGGTCATCACCGGTGTCCTGTCTAAAGAATGTGAAGAGCTAAACACCTATTGGAATTACCGCATAAGAACTCAGTTGCCATGGGTAATTGCAAAATGTGCGATGACATTGGACGGTCGCATTTCCTCATTGCCGACGCAACGTTGGATTACTTCAAAAGAAAGTCGTTTAGATGCTATGCGGCTGCGAGCGAGTGTTGAGGCGATTCTTGTCGGTGGTGGTACGATTCGCGATGATGACCCTGCACTAACCGTTCGGGGTCTTACAAAAAAATGGAAGCCATGCATTCAGCCATGGCGGGTTGTTTGGAGCCGTTCTGGAAATATTCCCTCAAAAGCTCAAGTCCGTATCGATGAGTTCCAGGAGAGAACCATACTTGTAGTAGGAAAATCGCTTCCATTAACTATTCGTGATCTTGGAGCGCGTGGTATTAGCTCCGTTTTAATTGAGGGTGGGGGACGAACCTTGGGAGAAGCATTTGACCATGATTTGGTGAACGAGATTCGTTTTTATGTAGCACCATGTTTTTTGGGTGGGCCGATTGCGGCAGTCGGCGCGATTGGTCTTCCAGGGGGAAGGGCACTGAACAATCTTTCTTATCGTCTCATTGGTGATGATCTTGTGATTTCAGCATTAGTCGAGAGGTAAGCTATTATCCTAAAAACGTGAATGAAAATGGGAAATATGGCGTAAAGACTTGGTCTCAGGTTGTTTTTTAAAAGCGTGTAGCGCACCTGGATGGTGCGTAAGCGATTTAAAAAAGCAAGTTGAGGCCGAGTATATTGCGTTAGATTTGCTACTTCCATTCACGTTTTTAGGATTATCTCTATTTTACAACTTGTGCTTATTGCAGTACTAGGAACGAGTGAGGCTTTTTCACGCTAAAAGCATAATATTCTGCTGAGATTCTTGCTTGAACTTACGTTTTTAAGTTGAAGAGAGCTCAAGCGAGGTTTATAAACGAAACGATTTTTTACTTCTTTTCACACTTTTATATGCAATTTTTTAATCACCTCGAGTTTGACAACCATGAGCATGTTTCTTTTTTTACTTGTTCTCAAACTGGGCTGAAAGCCATTATTGCTATTCACAATACAAACCTTGGTCCCGCTCTTGGAGGATGTCGTATGTGGGATTATAAAGATGATGAACAAGCCTTACACGATGTTCTTCGTCTTTCTAAAGGAATGACGTATAAAGCAGCTCTGGCAGACATTCCAATGGGGGGGGGGAAATCAGTAATTATTGGAGATCCCAAACGTGAAAAAACTCCTAAAATGATGGAAAGCATGGGCAAGGCAGTGCAAAAATTGGCTGGAAATTACATTATTGCCGAGGATGTGGGGACCTGTGTGGAGGACATGAATGAGCTGAGTAAAGCGACAAATTATGTGACAGGTGTCTATCAAAACAATAAAGGCTCAGGAGATCCTTCGCCGACGACCGCCTATGGTGTCTTTCTTGGTTTAAAGCCAACGGTCAAACACCGTCTTAAAAAAGAGAGTCTCCAAGGGTTAACGGTATCTGTACAGGGTTTAGGACATGTAGGTTATTATTTGTGTAAATATCTTCATGAAGAGGGTGTTAAACTCTATGTGTGTGATATTGATGATGAGAGGGTTGATGCTGTTGTTCATGAGTTTGGAGCAGTAGCATTGCCTTTTTATGAAATCTACGATGTGAAGGCTGATATTTTTGCGCCCTGTGCATTAGGTGGAATACTTAATGATGAAACCATTAAACGTTTGAAAGTCAGTATTGTTGCTGGCGCTGCTAATAACCCATTAGAAGCACCTCATCACGGGACGATGCTCAGCAATCATGATATTCTTTATGCTCCTGATTATGTGATTAATTCAGGGGGGCTCATT
The DNA here is from genome assembly GCA_903913785.1 of uncultured Spartobacteria bacterium. Lineage (GTDB taxonomy): Bacteria > Verrucomicrobiota > Verrucomicrobiia > Chthoniobacterales > UBA6821 > CAIWMF01. Next base: position 6,144 of record CAIWMF010000046.1, read on the forward strand.
CGTGTTTATCATGAGTATGCCGCTAATCAAGGCGCTCTATTTTCTGAAAAAAATATCTTAGATCATGTAAAAAAAATTCCTTTAAAATTAGAAACAATTTTTGCGTATGCTGATCAACATGGCATCTCAACAGCGACTGCAGCAGATGCTTTAGCAGAAAAAATTTTTAAAAAACGTGAATGAAAAGATTTGCGTCATGAAAACGCCTCGTGATTCCTCCATGAAACCAACAACCCCTCAGACGTCGCCTCATGAACAGGTGACTTTTCAAATTCAAGATATTGCTTTTGGCGGCCGTGGTATAGGTCGAGTCCATCAGATGGCATGTTTTACAAAGGGAGTCATCGATGGAGAGATCGTCAATGCCCGCGTCGTGCGAAAGAAACCCCGCTTTCTTGAAGCAGAGCTTTTAGAAATCAAAAAAAAATCTTCCCATCGTGTGGAAGCACCTTGTCCTTATTTTCTTAAATGTGGCGGATGTTCTTACCAGCATATTGATTATTTTCATCAACTAACCATCAAAGAAAAACAGCTTAAAGGTGCACTCGAGCGTATTGGAGGGATTAAGGATCCACCGGTTCGTACAATGCTTCCTTCACCAAAACCATTTGAATATCGAAATCGCATTACAGTACATGTTAGGGATGGAGCTCTTGGATTTTTTGTTGAGAAGAGCTGTGAAGTTATTCCCATTGATTCTTGTCGGATTGCGTCTCAAGAAGTTAATAGTGCTCTTAAAAAATTAAAATCACAACGTCCCAAAGATGGTGATTATTTACTTGGTGAAAGAGAGCGTTATGGTGGCTTTCGCCAAGTCAATAATTCAATGGCTGCACTCATGCTCGAGGCAGTTCAAGGATTTGCGATCAAAGACCATGGAATCTTACTCATTGATGCATACTGCGGAGCAGGTTTTTTTACCCATGCGTTGGCACCTTTTTTTTCTAAGGTTGTTGGTATCGAGTGGTCTAAAAATTCAGTTGCCCTGGCACGCAGGGAAGCGAGTTTGCACGAAGTTTTTGAGGAGGGGAGTGTGGAGGAAATTTTACCCAAAAAACTCTTGGAAGCCTCTTCTGCCGAAACAACATTAATTTTAGATCCTCCCTCTGAGGGGATTTCAGAACTAGTGGTGATGGCTATTGTTAATACTCCACCCCAAAAGATTATTTATGTTTCTTGCAATCCAGCGACTCTGGCTCGAGATATCAAGCGGCTTTCAACGCACTATAAACTTCAGGAGTCTACTCCATTAGATATGTTTCCTCAGACAGCAGAAATAGAATCTATTAATATTTTAACACTTCATGGAGCCAATCATTAATATAGCAGGGTATCATTTTGCCCCTCTAGAGAATCTTCCAGAATTAAAAAAAAAATTAGAGCAGCTTTCTCAGGCGCTTTCTCTAAAAGGAACGATTCTCATTTCCTTAGAGGGCATTAATTTATTTGTAGCAGGTTTACGTAATGCCATTGGTGAGTTGTTAGCAGAGATACGTAAGATTCCAGGGTTTTCTGAGTTTGACATCAAAGAAAGTCTCAGTAATAAACAACCTTTTAGGAAAATGTTAGTCAAAATTAAAAAGGAAATTATTTCCTTTAGTGTGGAAGGAATTCATCCAGCTAGTTATTCTTCCCCAAAAATTACGCCTCATGAACTACGTAAATGGCTAGATGAGAAAAAACCGGTAGTGTTACTTGACACACGCAATAATTATGAAATACGCATGGGCACCTTTCAGGGAGCATTTTCAGCAGACATTCACCATTTCCGTGATTTTCCTCAAGCAGTAAAAAAACTTCCACAAGACTTCAAAGAAAAAACAATTGTTACATTTTGCACAGGAGGAATTCGTTGTGAAAAGGCAGCGCCCTTCATGGAGCAAGAAGGTTTTAAAAATATTTTTCAACTAGAAGGTGGTATCCTTAACTACTTTAAAGAGTGCGGAAGTCTTCATTATCAAGGAGAATGTTTTGTTTTTGATAAACGTGTGGGAGTTGATCCCCAACTTCATGAAACAAAATCCATTTTATGTTTTCAATGTCAGATGCCCTTAAAAGAGGAAGATCAAGTGCATGCACATTATCAGGTTGACGTCAGCTGTCCTTATTGTTTTGGCCGAGAGAAAAAAAAGAAAGCTCCTAATACGCGTAAGAGCAGACGAATGAAGAAAGAAGCTGCCTTAAAAGAAGCTGCCTTAAGCTCAAGATTCCCTGGTCATAGCAGTCAGTCAGCCCATTAGATTGAGTGAAGACGAAGTGATACCTTTCTCTCATTGAATGTTAGGAAATCTTTTTGTTTTCATGCAAGCTTGTAGGATAATTTTTTGAATTCACAGATTGATTATGGAACATTCTTCTTCAGCACTTCTTTGTAGAGCGTGTGGTCTCTGTTGCAATGGTGTCTTATTTGACACTGTACATCTTGGACCAGGCGATTGCAGAGAAGAGCTCAAGTCTTTAGGAATGCTCATTAAGCATAAAAAAAAATATGATTTTTTTCATCAGCCTTGTTCTTCCTTTGAGAATAATTGTTGTTCGATCTATAAGCGCCGTCCAGAGCGTTGTCGTGCTTTTGAGTGCCAGCAACTCAAACGATTTTTTTCTGGAGATATCACAGAAAAAAATGTCTTAGCAACAATCATGGTTGCTCTTTCTAAAGTAACTCATCTTAGGAAACTCCTTCAACAATCTGGCAAAATCAACATGAAAAAATCACTCTCTCAACAATATAAAAAAGTTCTTGCAGAACCACTTGATGCATCCTGTGATCTAGAGGCATTCAAAGAGCGTTCTGATCTCATTGACGCCTTTGAAGATCTTCAAAAATTTCTCAACCAAGAATTTCGTATTATCCCTATTCTCTTATCCTAAGCAGATGAAAACTATTTTGTGGCGTATTGTGTTGGTCTATTTTTTTCTTGCTGCGTTGTCTCTTTGTGGAGCATCTGAATCTTCAGCACTCTATTTTTTAAATACAAACTCATGGGATTTTCAAAAGATCATCCCGCGGCCTGCTAATAAGACACACGAGGAAGAGGAAAGAGATATTCATTTTTTAAAAAATGTCATGGCCTCACGTACGAAGAAGCAACTTTTTCGAGCACTCATTGCATCCTCTGATAATATTTTTGATTATGCTCCTATTGTTGGCCCTGAGTTTAATGCAAAACAACTTCCCTACGCCGCTCAAGTTTTTAAAGAGGTTGAAAGTGATACAGATCATGCGATTCATCTTGCAAAAAATGCATTTCATCGCATGCGTCCTAACACGTGGTATGAGACGAAAAAAAATGAAACGATCAATGTTGGCTATGCCTATCCTAGCGGGCATGCTACACGTGCTTTTGTCTGGGCTACCTTATTAGCGAATCTTTATCCTCAAAAAAGAAAAGAAATTGACATAGAGGCACGTACCAAAGCTTGGAATAGAGTTATTCTCGGGCGTCATTATCCTGATGATGTTTATGGAGGTGAGATCTATGGTCGATATTTAGCCAAACAATTTCTCCAGAACTCTCTTTTTCAAAAAAAATGGGCTCTCCTAAAAGAAGAAGTATTGAAAAAAAATGGACCCATAGTCAAATGAGGGCTCTTTATCAATATGGGAGTACAATGAGAACTATCACCGTGGCGTGGGCTCCAAATGAAGCGTAATGTCCTCAAGAGCGAGATGAGCATTGAGGAGATGGTCTTTAACTTGATGTGAAATGGCATGGCCTTTTAAAACACTTAATTGACCATCAACACGTATGTGTAAATCACCAAGAAGGGCGAGGCCACTTTTTCGAACACGACATTTCTCAGCACTTTTTACTCCCTCTATTTCACAGGCAAGCTTAAGGATTGTATTTTCTAAATCACGTGAGACCTGAGCATCCATAATTTCCTTCAAAGATGCGGTTAGTATTCTTAGGGCATGATAAAAAATAATCAAACAGACAACAAGAGTAGCCCAATCATCCGCACTCGCATATCGAGATCCCCCAAACACAGAAATCGTGATGCCTGTGAATGCTGTTAAAGAAATTAACACGTCTGAGCGGTAATGCCATGCTTGTGCAAGCATCGCAATACTGCCTGATTTTCTAGCTTCGAAGGCAAGTGCACGAAAAAATCCCTCTTTCATACATATTGTTACTATTAAGATTGCGAGTGTGTATGTTTTTGTTGGAGGAGGATACCTGCCGTGACTTGCTGCTATGATATGATGCACGCTAAATATAGAAATGACTATCCCTGTGCCCAGAAGGATCAGTGCTCCAGCAATAGCAGCGAGTGACTCAGCTTTGCCATGTCCATAGGGATGATCTTGATCTGGCGGTTTCGTTGCATATTTCATCGCACCCCAAGTGATCAAAGAAGTAAACACATCAACAATCGAATCCATGCTATCAGCAAGGAGAACGTTGGAATGTCCGAACAAACCAGTCATGCTTTTTATGAATGCTAGGAAAAGATTTAAAAATACTCCTGAGAGCATAATGTTTTGACCAAATGTTGATTTAAAATCACGATGAGTGGTCATAGATTTTTTGTCTCCTTGATATAATCGCTAACAGCCTGTTGAAAGGGAGTGGCCAAATCAACTTTAGGAATCACAAATGAGGGTCGAAACCAGGGTTGTAAACCAACAAGATCGCTAACAACAAGAACTTGGCCATCACAATGAGGACCACTGCCAATGCCGATTGTAGGAATTTTCACGGCTCGGGTAATGTGCTCGGCAACTAGCGGGGTTACTAGTTCTAAGACAAGAGCACTGGCTCCAGCTGCTTGAACAGCATCAGCTTCTTGAATCAGGCGTTCTGCTTGCTCCGGAGTTTTCCCTTTAATCTCATATTTTTTTTCTATCAAGATGCGTTGGCAGAGCATACCTAGATGGGCTACTACGGGAATACCAGCAGCAACAATAGCATGAATTTGAGATATTAAAGGACCTTCAAGCTTGATCATATCTGCTCCTGCGGCTTGTAATCTTAATGAAGATTCCACGGCTTGTGCTACCGTATCTGTTGTGCCAATCGGTAAATCAGCAAGCAAAATACTACTTGAAAGAGCACGGCGTACCGCCTGTACATGATGTACCATGTGATCGAGTGTTACTTGTGTTGTGTCGGGATGACCTAGCACAACCATACCTAATGAATCTCCAACGAGAACAAGATCAATGCCTGCTTCCTCTAGCAAGCGAGCAGTGGGATAATCGTAGGCAGTAAGCGAGGTAATCTTTTGGTGAGATTGTTTTGAATTTCTAAAAAATTCATGAATCTCGGCCATATTCTTTCTATTCATGCAAATATGTTTTGAGGTGCAAGTACTGCTCTGCTGTTTTCTGCCAGCCAGGAAGAATGAGATGAGGATTGATTTCAACGAGTGGCCGTAACACAAAAAGACGCTCTCGAATTCGTGGGTGCGGTACTTGTAATCGAGGAGCTAATATAGTCATTGAATTGTAATAGAGTAAATCCAGATCAAGTGTGCGAGGAGCATGATATGGACGTGAACAAGGCCGGCCCGCTTCTCTTTCCATGGACTGGAGGAAATCCAACACATCCAACGGCGCAATGCTTGTTTCTAATTGGATAACTGCATTTAAAAACAATGGTGATTCTGGAGGGCAGTCAACTGGAGTTGTTGTATAGAAGGAAGAAGTGAGAAATGCAGTTAATGCTCCGCAATGAATCTTTTGAAGTGCCTGAATGCTTCGCGTTAAAATCGCTTCGCTCTCTCCAAGATTAGAACCAAGGGCAATCCCAACAGCCATAATAGAATGATTTAGTCCTGCAAGTTTTGCTCTTTTAAACCAAGGACATCTTCCATGTCATAATAGCCAGGAACCTGTTCTCGGATCCATATCGCAGCACGGAGAGCTCCTCTTGCATAGGCCTCTCGTGAGGAAGCACGGTAGGTCAGTTCTAATCGTTCTCCTAAGGTTCCTAAAAATACGGTATGTTCACCAATGGCATCTCCTGCTCGAAGTGCATGGATGCCTATTTCCTTGAGCGTCCGTTCTCCCGGCATACCAAAACGTCCATGACGTACTTCTTTTTCATAATCAAGCTTACGTGCCTTAGCAATGATCTCTGCTAAACGTCGTGCCGTTCCACTGGGTGCATCCTTTTTAAAGCGATGATGAAGCTCCACAATTTCAGCATCATAATTCATCCCTAAAATTTCTGTTGCTTTTCTTGTTAGCCAAAAGAGTGTTGTGACTCCAATGCTATAATTTGGCGAAAATATGATAGGGATATCTCTTGAGGCCTTTGCTATTTCGCTTCGGATTTTTTCTGAGTGACCGGTAGTTCCAATCACCAGGGCTTTTTTTGCTGCAACACATTTTTCTAGCAGGGGCAAGGTAGCCTCTACAGTCGTAAAATCAATCACAACATCACATGCATGCAAAACAGGATCAATCGTATCATGAGTAGTAATGGCAGCAACTAGCTTGACATCTTCTCGTAATGTGAGGCATTCGAGTAAGGCTTGGCCCATTTTTCCTTGGGCCCCATAAATAATAACTTGAGTTTGATTCATGATGCTTTCCTTTAGAGTGTACCGAGTGTTTGAGAGAAAATCTCACGATGTTCTTGGGTGAGTTTAACAAGAGGTAGGCGAAATTCTTCTTGAATTAATCCACGCAAAGCCATGGCGGTTTTAATAGGTACAGGATTTGTTTCAATAAAAAGATGTTTAAAGAGTCTGCTCAAGCGCTCGTGGAGTTCCTCTGCTTGTGCTAGCTCTCCTGCTTGAAACAAAGAAACCAGTTTGACAATTTCCAGAGGAATGAGATTGGAGGCGACACTAATAACTCCCACAGCACCGGCGTTTAAAAAAGGAAGAGTCCAAATATCATCTCCCGAGAGAAGTTGAAAATGCGCAGGAAGAAGCGAGTGTAATTTTTCAATATGCTCCACACTGGCATTGCAATCCTTAATGGCAATGATATTAGGGCAATCATGAGCTAGCCTGAGCGCGATAGGAACGGTAAGCTCAATACCACAGCGTCCTGGGGCATCATAGATGACGATGGGAATTTGCACGGAATTAGCAACAGCTCTAAAATGCTCATAGATTCCCTCAGGTGATGGTTTGTTATAATATGGAAGCACTAACATTGCTGCATCTGCTCCAAGTCGCTCGGCTGCCTGAGTAGTTTCAATTGCTTTGGCTGTTGAGTTTGATCCCGTACCGGCAGTTACCAGAATTCTTTTATCAGCTGTTTTCACAGCAATGTCTATCACGTGCAGTTGTTCATCATGACTGAGCGTTGCAGACTCACCCGTCGATCCGATGGGAACAATTCCAGAAACGTGAGAGTCTACTTGCACTTCAATGAGCTTTATCAAGGCTGCTTCATCGATGTTGCCATTTTTAAAAGGAGTTACAAGAGCCGTATGAACTCCAGAAAACGAGGGATGTTTTTTCATAAGGTAGCTATTTTATTTACATTTTTAGTTGAAAAGTTCCTTGAAAAACAAAGTCTGCAGGACCTTGCAAGGTGACGTTAGTGACGAAATCGTTTGGGACGCTCTTTCCCTGAGGTAAAGAAGGAGAAGGGACTTTAGCATCTTGAATGTCAGGGTGTACAAGGCTGCTTGAGTGCAAGAGTTCCACATTCATGTTTCTACTAATATGAGTAGTAGAGATGAGCCTTTCGGTCTTCCGCAATAGATCAGTATGAAATATCGGGGCTGGGATGGGCACGCAAGGATTAAGCAAGTTGTGAGAAGAAAAATGGACCTCTAAGATGTCCTGGCCGCGTACTTTAACTCGTATGGGGGGATCAATACTAGAAAGTAGATGGTGAAGAATTGCAGACGCCACAACACCTGTGCCACAGGCCAGTGTTTCATCTTCTACGCCGCGTTCAAATGTTCGTATTTCAAGCAAATGACGACTCAATATTTTGACAAAATTTACATTCGTTCCCGCTGGAGCAAAGCGTGGATGATGTCGCAAGGTCCTTCCTACTTGAATTACGGGGGTGGTGTCTAAATCATCGACAAAAAGAACAACATGGGGAACTCCTGTATTAAGACTATGAACGTTCTGATACTCTCCTACCGATTCATGGAGATGAATCGTGTGTGGCTGGCTCATAGAAATCTTAACTTGGTCTTCGAGTAATTCTCCTTCTAAGACTCCTGCTGCTGTTTCAAAAACAATGGTACCAGTGATCTTTTCTAATAGATGCGCACCATAACGAGTGAAGCACCGTGCTCCATTTCCACACATTTCTGCCTCGTAACCATCAGCATTGTAGTAACGCATGCGAAAAGAGGCGTTAGAAGCAGAGGGAGGATTGACCATCAATAGACCATCAGCACCGATACCACGATGCCGATCACACAAATGAGCAATCTGTTCTGGTCTTAATGTTATATGACCTTTGCGATTATCAAGCATAATGAAGTCATTGCCGGCTCCATTCATTTTAGTAAAACTAAGGTACATAGAGGGGATTCTATCTTTTTAATACAACTGGTCACGTTGAAATTCGATGGCGCTCTTTTTTTGCGCCGTATAAAGTATTAAACCCGCATATTTCACACTGATCACCTGCGGAGGTCGGGAAGGCAGATGGATGCTGCTTTCAAGCTCGAAGTCTTCCTCGGGCAACACCAGTGCTCGGGAGAGCCTGGGGTAGACTGCCGTAACCGTTAGGTTAGGGGCAGCCCGTAAGGGCGAGCCGAGCAGGTGCGAGCGAGTCAATATGGACTCATACAGCCGTCGTCGCAATCCATCACCTTCGTTGACTCGCTTGGCGAAGCTCGTCTCGCCCTTTCAGGGCTGCCTAAAGGCAGTCTCCACCGCGGTCTCTTGGGCCGCCGGTGGTTTCTGCATCAGGATTCGCGGCGCCTCGCGACGAACCAGTATGAAATATGCGGGCTAATGGTGTGTTGTATGGCAATCATTCGTCTATTTTTATGAACCCATTGAACGCTTTCTTATCGCTGCTGCTAATAGAGAGTTCAGCCTTATAAAATCATCTCTTAAGTTGTTATTTATTGAAGTTTTCTATGACTGAATTATAGTCACCCGGTGTCGCAGAGAGGTGAGGTAAGAGTTGATGATTTTGACGAACTTACAAGAGAGCTTATGCTCAAGACTCAAGGGGCAGGGTCAATTTAAATTTTCTAAAGAATCAAGCTATGTGTGGAATTGTAGGATATATTGGCGCTAAGAATACGATACCAATTTTGTTAGAAGGATTGCAGCGCTTGGAGTACCGTGGATATGACTCTTCTGGGATCGCTGTCGTCAATCATGGAGAACTTTCTATTCGTAAAACTCCCGGTCGTATTCAAAACCTGCGTGATCTCATTATCAAAGAGCCGTTAGAAGCTCATCTTGGCATTAGTCATACACGTTGGGCCACTCATGGTGAGGTCACTTATCAGAATGCCCATCCACATCTCGATGCTTCTGGTCGCTTAGCTCTTGTGCATAATGGTGTGATTGAAAACTATGCGAAATTGCGTGCTCAGCTTCAAGAGGAGGGGCACAGATTTCAGTCCCAGACGGATACGGAGGTATTAGCTCACCTGATTGGTCGTGCTTTTGATCTTCTGAGTGAAAAAACTGAAAAAGCCCTTATTGCTGCAGTTCGCGAGGCGCTCAGACGTGTGGATGGTACCTATGGCATTGCTCTTATTCATGCTGATGTACCAGAGCTTGTTATTGGGGCGCGTCGTGGAAGCCCTCTAGTTTTGGGTATTGGGGTTGGAGAACATTTTTTAGCAAGTGACGTAAGCGCTATCGTTATGCACACACGTGATGTTGTCTACTTGAACGATTATGAAATTGTCTCCTTACGACGTGATGCATTTACCATCTCTAATCTTCAAGGAAATGGAACTCATTATAATGTGACGACTGTTGATGAGTTGGCCCACGACATGGATAAGGGAATCTATCCTCACTACATGATTAAGGAAATTTTTGAACAGGCTCATACAGTTCACGAAGCAATGAGGGGACGTCTTTCCCTTGAGGAAGCCACTGCTAAATTAGGTGGTCTTGAAATGTCTAATGCCGAATTACGTAGTGTCGAACGTGTTGTGTTGAGCGGTTGTGGTACAGCCATGCATGCAGCTATGGTAGGTGAATATCTCATTGAATCTCTTGCTCAAGTTCCAACAGAGTGTGAGTTTGCAAGTGAATTTCGCTATCGTAATTTACCAATGACTAAAGACACATTGGTCTTTGTCTTGAGTCAAAGTGGAGAGACAGCCGATACACTGGCAGCTCTCCGAGAGAGTCAGCGCAAAGGACATCGTACGCTTGGAATTTGTAACAATGTCGCAAGCACTATTGCCCGTGAAAGCAATGGCGGAGTCTACATGCATGCAGGACCAGAAATTGGGGTTGCTGCAACAAAAAGCTTTACCTCACAAGTTACTATTTTGACCTTAATCGCTCTTTTGCTAGGACGCATGCGTCATCTTTCAAGTTCGGAAGGAACAAAAATCATTGCTGAACTCGAAGCGCTTCCAGAAAAAATAAAAAAAACATTAGAGCTTCAAGACCAGATTGCTGCGATTGCTCGAAGCTACGCAACTTCTAAAGTGATGCTTTTTATGGGACGTCAATTTAATTATCCGGTTGCCTTAGAGGGAGCATTAAAGCTCAAAGAAGTTAGCTATATTGCGGCAAGCGGCTATCCAAGTGCAGAACTCAAGCATGGAGTGATTGCACTTGTGAATGAAGAGACCCCATCTCTTGTTATTGCTCCTCATGATGCTGTTTTTTCCAAAAATTTGAGTAGCATTCAAGAAGTGAAAGCACGCAAAGGTCCTGTGATTGCCATTGGAACTCAAGGCCATAGTAGTGAACTGGAGTCTATGTGCGATCATCTCATTTTAATTCCTCAAGCACCTGACTATTTAACACCTATTCTTGCTGCCATTCCTCTTCAGCTTTTTGCCTACCACACTGCTGTAGCACTGGGATGTGATGTGGATAAGCCACGCAACTTAGCCAAGAGTGTGACGGTAGAATAGCGCTAGATAGTGCTCGCTTCCTCGAGTATTAGATATACACTGCCAAGTCTGCGGTTGATTCGCTTGATTCCCCATCGGCTCACCCCTAATGGGGCTTCCCTTCGGTAAGTCTACAAGAGCGGCCTTCCGGCCAGCTGTGTTCTCGTTCCTGGTACTCCACCCTCCCTTCCCGGTCTCCGCAGTAGATGAGTATGAAATATGCGGGCTAGCCCGACCCCCGGAGGGGAAGGTTTTTTGTGGCGGTGGAGTCATGACCCTCCTTCGTCGCATGAGTGTAATAAGCGACGATTGCGCCTACCCAGGCACCTCCCAGGAGGTCCCCCATGAAGTGATAGTTGCAGGCGAGCAATCCGATGACAATCAAAGCGGCCAGAAGAACGCCTCCCCATTTCCATAGCCCATGTGGGTAGGAGTGCCAGAGTGCTATCATGAAGGCAACAGCTACTGCCGTATGACCAGAGGGAAAAGATTGATACATCACTCCTTGATGAAACCAATGAAATCCATAAGCATGATCATGAAGTAGAGAGGGATTATTATTCGTCCATGTCGTTGGCCAATATCTGCCGAAGGGAATTTTAAGAGCATCCTTGATGAAAAAAGCAATTGCAACACTGTTGGCAACAGTGAGCCCTGGCCAGGCAGAGCTCCTATTTTCTCTAGGCAAGAGAGATGATGGGTTTTGTTTCGGAAAAGCCCAAGCAAAGTAGCAGTAATAAAAAAAACTCCATAAGCTAATCCCATCAGCGAGGTGCGTAGAATTTCGAAAAAAAAGAGACTGCTTCCAGCTCTGGTGATCCACCCAATATGCAACTAGAGGGTCGATCCAAAAATAACAAATAAGAATAAGTAGACTTGTTGTGATAAGAGAGAGAAGAGTCTTTCGAAATAATAATGGGAGAGGACGTGTCCTATGCATAATAAAATACTAATTTCCATTCGTGATGAGGATAACGTGGCAGCATGAGAACGAATATATTTTCTAAAAAGAACAACATCATTTCGTGTAATTTCAAAGTAATGTGACGATATATCCACATTTTTTGGTAACAAAGGACGGGAGTGATTCTTTTCAAAATCACTCCCGTGATATTGCGCAAAGCGATAAGCCGGATTCTGTCGAGTGAAGTAAACTTCACTCGGATGATCATTTCTCTCACTCTTTTTATAAGTGCTCCTCCAGAGAGAAGTGCGACATACCCGGAGTTTTTTCTCACGTAAAGAGAGCTTTCCAAGCCGGCGACCTGTTCTCCTGTTCTGTCTTGCACCACATAGGGTTTTTCCTGCCCCAAGGCTTACGCCTTGGGCGGTGGGCTCTTACCCCGCCTTTTCACCCTTGCCATGTATTAATATGGTGGTTTGTTTTCTGTGACACTTTCCGTCAGCAACCGTTTTCACAATCACTGCCCATCTATTCTAAATGGTATGCTGCCGTGGGGTGTCCGGACTTTCCTCTAGAAAAATAAAAATATTTTCCAGCGATCATCTGCCAACGCACAATGATCTCTAGCTTAAGCACAACTAGTAATCAAGAGAAACCTTTAGTTGATCATAAGCAAGGAACATATCTGCTGGTAGTTCTTTCTCTTTTGTTGCATGAGAAACCTCATGACAACAGTGAGTGAAGAAGGTTTTTTTTGGCTTAATCATTTGTGCAGCTTCAATAGCGCTTGAAAAATTTAAATGTGTTGGATGAGGCTTGTCTCGGAGTGCGTCTAAGACTAAGACTTGGGTGCCGGAGGCGTGAGCAAGAGCCTCCAAAGAGACTTCCTGGCAGTCAGTGTAATAGGCAAGTAGTTTTTGCTTGTTTCTTGTAAAGACAAAGCCAAGTGTTGTCATCTTACCATGAGCTAGTGGCACAGGCGTAATTTCTAAATCTCCAAGACTAAAGGATCCTTCAATCAAATAAGGTTTAATACGTAAATAGCCTTTCCATGGTCTGCTCTCTTCAAAGACAAAGCGAAAGGCTTCTTGGATTTTAGCCATTGTCATGGGTGCAGCGTAAATAGGGAGTTCAGCATCATGAAGTTCACTAAAGCGTCGCAAGTCATCAAATCCCATGATGTGATCGGTATGAGGGTGTGTAAATAAAACGGCATGAACATGATTTACTTCCTCACGCAGGCATTGAAAACGTAAGTCAGGTGTTGTATCAATGAGAATATTTTCTTTCTCTGTGCTTACCAAAACTGAGGTTCGTGTTCTTTGATCTCGTGGGTCTAGAGATTTACAAATTTCACACGAACATCCAATCATAGGCACACCTTGTGAAGTGCCAGTACCAAGAAAAGTAAGAGTCAGAGAAGGCATAAATATGAACAGTACAAAAATCGTGAACTTACTCAAAGTGAGAAGATATAAAATCGAGCAAATTCCTTATCTTGCCTTTGTCAAGAGTATCATTCTTTATTCCTGCGACCTATGAAACATCAAAAAGAGTATTTCATATCCGGGCTAGCATCTTTTTAAATTGCTCCTCTTACCTCGCTAGCAGGAAGCTCTTTTAAGAGCTTGTAAAGCATGAAAAATTTCAGCGTAAAAAAAACCTAATTTTCCTTCGTGACGAGTATAGATAAAAGAAATAAAACAGTGCCGTCTTAGAAGACTTCTAATATTACAGTCATGCTGCAATCTCTAAAAATTCAAAATCTAGCACTTGTCGAAGAGCTTTTATGGGATTTACCCACAGGCTTTGTAGCTATCACTGGAGAGACAGGTGCTGGTAAATCGATTATTTTAGGAGCGCTCAAATTTTTAATTGGAGAGCGTGCAGATCGTAGTTTAGTCAGGCATGGAGCACCTTCTGCAACGCTGGAAGCGGTTTTTCATTTTCAAAATCCTGAGGAAATCAATCTCTTTTTAGAAGAACGTGGTGTTGATCCCTGTTGCGATGGAGATCTCATTTTGCGCCGTAGTATTACTACCGAATCAAGTGGCCGTCAGTTCATTAATGGCTCTGCCTGTAATCTTACACTGCTCCGTGATCTTGGGAAGCGCTTGCTTGATCTTCATGGCCCTCACGATCATCAATCACTTTTTTCCCGTAGTGAACAGACTTTTCTTCTTGATAGCTTTAGTGGTGCTACATTAGAACGCACCGTTTATCATTCACAGCGTCATGAAGTAACAAGGCTTCTTCAAGAAAAAGAGGAGCTCTTAAATGAGCTTGGAGGAAATCATGTTCTCGAACAACTTACACGGGAGGTGCAAGAAATCAGAGAAGCTCAGCTCGATCCTAATGAAGAGGAAGTGCTTGTTGCGCGACACCGTGTTGCCGCACATGGCAAGCGCTTGCGTGAGCTTTCAGGACTGGTGGTTGGCCGTTTGAATGAAGATGAAGGGAGTACTGCATCATCCCTTGGAGAAACTGCACGAATCTTGCGCGAGTTATCACGTCTTGATATACGCATCGAGGGGGAGTTTGAAGAATTGACTCTTATTGCAGAAAAAGTTCAGGAGATGACCCATCGTCTTGAGAATTATAATCAGAGTATTGAGCTTGATCAAAAAGAGCAGGCAATTATGGAAGCTCGGCTTGATCTTTTAACAGGCCTTAAGAGAAAGTATGGTTCTACAGTTCAAGAAGTAATTGTGTATGGGGAAAAAAGTGAACGTCGTCTTGAACTTCTCTCACATGCTCAAGAAAGACTTTTGCTCCTTGAGGCAGCATTAGAAGAAGCACGCGCACGTCTTCATGGAGCGATGATCGAGTTAAGCCTTAAGCGAAAGCATGGGGCAAAAAAATTAACATCCATTATTACTGCTGCACTGAGTGATCTGGGTTTTCGACATGCAAGCTTTGAAATTATTTTGGAAAAATTTTTAGAGCCTGCTCAGGATGGAGGAGAACAAGCGGATTTTCTTTTTGCACCGAATATCGGAGAACCAACTCAGCCACTCCGCATGATTGCCTCGAGTGGAGAGATCTCCCGTGTCATGCTAGCTTTAAAATCTGCAATGGCAGATCAAGATCGTATTCCGCTCCTTGTTTTTGATGAGATTGATGCCAATGTCGGAGGAGAAATTGCGCTCATGGTCGGTGCAAAAATGAAACAATTAGGAGAGGATCATCAAGTGCTCTGTATTACCCATCTTCCTCAAGTGGCAGCAGCAGCAAAGTCGCAATTTGTAGTGCAAAAAGTAGTTCATGAGGGACGTAGCCACACGACATTAATGGAGGTTCAAGGAGTCATGCGAGAACAAGAAATAGCCCGTATGCTTGGTGGGGCCTCTCAATCTGCTTTGGCTCATGCAAAGGCGCTTTTGGAATGAAACACTCGTTTGTTATCCTTGCGTTTTTTCTGCTTGTTGCCTCTGTCATGATTGAACGAGGAGGATTAAGCTGGCAACTCGAGCGCCCGTTACTTCATTGGTTAGCACAAAAAACAAATCACATGCTTCCTAGTGTAACTGCGTTGGTTCTGCCAACGAACGAGCACTCTGATCTTCAGGTGAATGTGGAGGGAAGTGAAGTGGTTGCCCCCCTTCTAGAAGCACAGGATGTCGCGCTCGCTCTAAGAGCCATTGTTAGTTTTCATCCTCGTCTTATTTTAATTGCTGCACCTTTAGAACAACGCATTACTGCTCCACTCGGCTTGCTCAGAGATGCTCAAATTCAGGGAATGGTGCAAGCAACGCCATGTTTGTTTGCTGCGCTTCCCAATGAGCATGCTCGTTATGAGGCTGTAGATCTTATTTGCCTGCCTAATGAAAAAAATCTCATACCTCTAGTCGGCGAGGTGCGGTGGCCAGGATCATTTGGATTTATTGCAACGATTCAAGAAAAAAAACAATTTTCCTCCATGCCTCTTTTTGGAGTTTCTCCAAATGAAAATATCATTGCCTCACTATGGTGGAGGGGCCTTAATATTCAGCCACAGAAACAGGATGCTCCCTCAAACTCTGTTTTTTTTATAGGTGCTCGGATGCTCTTGTTTCCTAATAAAAATGTCATTTGGCTAGAGGATGACTCCTGCTTAAAGCTAGAAAAACTTGCGCCCTGCCCTGTTGTTTTCTTAGACGATCTGCTTTTGCGACGTGAAGAAATGGAACGTGGAGAGATTCAACCTGATTTAGAACTAATCTTTAGAAATAAAACAGTGATTATTGGTGGAGTAGAAGCACCTTTTCAGGGAGCTGTTCTTCAAGATGCGCAACAAAGAATACATGTCAAACATTTAACAACTAGCCTTTATGCTCTCCTGCTTGTGCTCTTGACGTTTGCTCTGAAGATGCTCTCTCGCTTATCAATAATGAATGTTGGGTGGATGATTTTTTCCTGTATGATTTTTTATGCAACGGCGGTGTTTTTTGCATTTTATTTTTTAGCAGTACTGCTTCCACTCATCATGCCGAGCAGCCTCATGATCATTATTTTTTCCAAAAGAAAATAAAAAATCTCTCTTCTCTTCCAATGAGCTGTTAGGGCCTATTTTTAGAAAAGCCTACCAGCTAGCCTTAACCCGCATATTTCATACTGATCGTGACGAGGAGGCCGTGAAGGCTGATGGGGTACCCCAGGCTCTCCCGAGCACTGGTGTTGCCCAAGTCACAATCTGAGTCTAACGCAAGATCCATCGGACTTCCCGGTCTCCGCAGGTGATCGGTATGAAATATGCGGGTTAAGCGCGCTCCCTTTTTTTGATTCCTTGCACGACCTCCTCCAATTCTAGTAGCGTTTTAGGATGATCACATTTGTTGAGGGAATTTTAGAGAAGGTCTTACCGACCATGATTGTTATCAATGCGAATGGGATCGGTTATCAAATTTTAATACCACTTTCAAGTTTTGATCGTATGCCGCAAGTCGGATCACGGCTTCGAATTGCAACCCACCATCATGTAAGAGAGGATGCACAACTCCTTTATGGTTTCTATACAGAGTCAGAAAGAGATCTCTTTCGCTTGCTACTTGCTCATGTTTCTGGTGTTGGTCCAAAACTAGCTTTGGCCATTTTAAGTGGTATGTCACTCGATCAATTTAAAGCAGCCGTCATTTCTTCTGACATTATGACGATCTCTAAAATTTCTGGTGTTGGCAAAAAAACAGCAGAGCGGGTTGTTCTCGAGCTCAAGGATAAATTAGGTGTGGCTGCTCAGTGGGAGGCTGCTTCTCTTCAACAAGCTCAAGGTGGAAAAGACAAATATCTTCATGATGCTATTCTTGCCTTAATATCACTTGGCTATAAGCAGGTAGATGCTGAACGTGAAGTACGCAAGGTTGTTGCTCTCACAGGCGATGCTTCGACTGAAGAGATTGTTCGCGAGACCTTAAAGAGACTTGTTTCTTAACCCGCATATTTCACACTAACTCGCATATTTCATACCGATCGTGACGAGGAGGCTGCGAAGGCGGATGGGGTGAGGCGAGTGATGAAGTCTGACAACGGCTGTATGAGTCCATATTGACTCGCTCGCACCTGCTCGGCTCGCCCCTTACCGAGCTGCCCCTAACCTAACGGTTACGGCAGTCTACCCCAGGCTCTCCCGAGCACTGGTGTTGCCCGAGGAAGACTTCGAGCTTGGGCGCA
>CAIWMF010000047.1 GCA_903913785.1 uncultured Spartobacteria bacterium
AGGCGGCATCTTCACCGCCAATACAACTTCGCTGAGCTCCTCGTTGAGACAGCGGTCAACTCGTTACACGATTCGTGCAGGTCGGAACTTACCCGACAAGGAATTTCGCTACCTTAGGACCGTTATAGTTACGGCCGACATTCACGGGGACTTGGGCTCAGAGCTTCGTCTTGCGACTAACCCCTTACCGTAATCTTTCCGCATTGGTCACGTGTCACACCCTATACGTCGACTTTCGTCTTAGCAGAGTGCTGTGTTTTTGTTAAACAGTCGGTTGACCCTCTTCACTGCGGCCTCTATTGCTAGAGGCACCCCTTCTTCCGAAGTTACGGGGCTAGATTGCCGAGTTCCTTAACGAGGTTTCACTCTTACGCCTGAGCATATTCATGCCCACCCACCTGTGTCGGTTTACGGTACGGTCGACTTTAGGAACATGTACTAACTTTTCTTGATACAGTATTTAAAGAATCCACCTTGACCGAAGTCTTAGCGTCACCTTGCGGAACCGTCACTTTCAATCGACGACTCTTCTCCTACCATATGTCCTTAGTACACTTAACTAAAGTCGGTGCAGGAATATTAACCTGCTGTCCATCGACTACGCCCTTCGGCCTCGCCTTAGGATCCGACTAAACCTGGGAGGACGAACCTTCCCCAGGAAACCTTGGGTTTACGGCGGCCGGGAATTCAACCCGGCTTAACGCTACTCATGTCTGCATCCTCACTTCTTGGCACTCCACCTAGGGTTTCCCCATGGCTTCAATGCGCCAAGAACGCTCCCCTACCACGCACATCTGGCGAACCAAATGTGCATCCAGAGCTTCGGTATACCGCTTGATCGCCAATCATTTTTGGCGCAAGATCACTCGATGAGTCAGCTATTACGCACTGTTTAAATGATGGCTGCCTCTAAGCCAACATCCTCACTGTCTAAGTAATCTCACATCCTTTCCACTGAGCGGTATTTAGGCACCTTAGCTGCTGATCTGGGTTGTTTCCCTCTCGAATACGAAGCTTATCCCTCGCATTCTGCCTCCTGCACTTCACCCTATGGCATTCGGAGTTTGATTGAATTCGGTACCCTGGTATGGGCCCTAGTTCATCCAGTGCTCTACCTCCATAGGTCAGCATGCAAGGCTCTACCTCAATAGATTTCGGGGAGAACCAGCTATGACGGGGTTTGATTAGTCTTTCGCTCCTACCCACAGTTCATCCGAGAACTTTTCAACGTTCACCGGTTCGGTCCTTCATCTCGTGTTACCGAGACTTCAACCTGACCATGGGTAGATCACCTCCGCTTCGGGTCTAGTACCAGCAGCTGGGCGTCCATTTCGGACTCGCTTTCGCTTCGCCTGCGTCCCAGAAGGACTTAGACTTGCTACTGATACTAACTCGCAGACTCATTAAGCAAAAGGCACGCCATCACCCCTTACGGGGCTCTGACACCTTGTAAGCACATGATTTCAGGTACTATTTCACTCCGCTCGTCGCGGTACTTTTCACCTTTCCCTCGCGGTACTAGTTCACTATCGGTCGCCAGCGAGTATTTAGCCTTACGGTGTGGTCACCGTCGATTCATGCCAAGTTTCACGTGAATGGCATTACTCAGGAACTCCCTAGGTGTTATTTGGTTTTCGGTTACGGGTCTGTCACCCTCTATGGAGCGTTTTTCCATACGCTTCACCTAACCTCTTAACTACCTGCCCACAAAATGGATCGGGGTCCTACAACCCCAGAGGACAAGTCCTCTGGTTTGGGCTGTTCCGCATTCGCTCGCCACTACTAACGGAATCGCTTTCGCTTTCTTTTCCTCCGGTTACTGAGATGTTTCACTTCACCGGGTATCGCTCCCACTGTTCTATGTATTCAAACAGCGGTGACTAAACATTACTTTAGCCGGGTTACCCCATTCGGAAATCTACGGATCATAGCGTATTTGCCGCTTCCCGTAGCTTATCGCAGCTTATCACGTCCTTCATCGCCTGCTGGCACCAAGGCATCCTTCATGTGCTCTTTGTAGCTTATATATTGTTTCATTCTGAAATTCTCGTTATGCAGGCATTATATAAGAATAATATTTAAGAATAATATTCAAGTAATATACCTGCAAGGATTCAGCTCTAGTTTAGCGCTACAGCAAATGCTGTAGTGTTGTATTTTTTTACCCTATCTACAGATGTCAAAGAACAACCACTGGAACTGGTCCATGGCAAAGCGCACGATCGATATAATTTCTTATATTGATTTTACACGGTTTAAAATTTTAGATGGATGATATTTTTTGTTGATACTTGCAACAATGTAAATTGTGAATGTTAGTTATAACTTGCGGTAAATAAGCTTTTGGCGGGTTTGCTTTTGGCAGGAATGATATTAGTTAGAAATTGTATATCGCCGTATGTTGCTTGAACGTGGGCCTGACTGGATTCGAACCAGTGACCCTGCGCTTATCAAGCGCATGCTCTAACCAGCTGAGCTACAGGCCCAATTATTGAAATGCATGTATTGAGCTTAAATGCTCAGGGAAATAGCAGAACGAGAGCTTTAGAAACTAATGTCTTGTCACTTCGCATGCTTGTTTTTAGTTGTCTAATTTTTTAATTGATATTGCTCTTGGCATAATGCGCCACATGGAGGCACGGGGGTTCGAACCCCGGACATCCAGCTTGCAAAGCTGGCGCTCTACCAACTGAGCTATACCCCCGATGAGCTATAACTTTGTTTTTAGAAATTTAAGTATTTTGTTAATTTTTTAATATTTTTTAAAAGCATTAAGTTTAATAGTGGAATTGCATTACACACTTTAGTTATTAGGAATGAACTTTTACTAATTCTTAAACTTAATCGCAAAAACTGAATTGTACGTTTTCGTCGAACCTAAACAAGCTTTCGCTTTTATAGGATTTATCGCTTAGAGATTGACAATTACTTGACAATGTTACTTCACAGTTTTTCCGAAGAAAAACTTCAGTAGAAGCTCCTTAGCGATCGACCTTCCAGTGCATTCTAAGATGCTCTAGATACTCCTTAGAAAGGAGGTGATCCAGCCGCAGGTTCCCCTACGGCTACCTTGTTACGACTTCATCCCAGTTACCACCCATACCTTAGGCACCTGCCTCCCTTGATTTGACTCTTGGGTTAGCGCAGCGACTTCGGGTACAAGCGACTTCCATGATGTGACGGGCGGTGTGTACAAGGCCCGGGAACGTATTCACGGCGCCGTAGCTGATGCGCCATTACTAGCGATTCCAACTTCATGAAGGCGAGTTGCAGCCTTCAATCCGAACTGGGCCCAGATTTATCGATTTCCTCCACCTCGCGGTCTTGGATCATTTTGTTCTGGGCATTGTAGTACGTGTGCAGCCCTGGTCGTAAGGGCCATGCTGACTTGACGTCATCCCCACCTTCCTCCCCGTTTCACAGGGCAGTCTGAACCGAGTGCTTCTAACCGAAGTTAGAGTGGCAACAGTTCACAGGGGTTGCGCTCGTTGCGGGACTTAACCCAACATCTCACGACACGAGCTGACGACAGCCATGCAGCACCTGTGCAAATTGCCTCTTGCGAGGATCGCCGACTTTCATCGACTTAGAGATGCATGTCAAGACCAGGTAAGGTTCTTCGCGTTGCATCGAATTAAGCCACATACTCCACCGCTTGTGCGGGCCCCCGTCAATTTCTTTGAGTTTTAATCTTGCGACCGTACTTCCCAGGCGGCACGTTTAACGCGTTAGCTCCGGCACGGAAGGGGTCGAATCCTCCCACACCAAACGTGCAACGTTTACTGCTAGGACTACCGGGGTATCTAATCCCGTTTGCTCCCCTAGCCTTCGTGCATGAGCGTCAGGAACTGCCCAGAGATTCGCCTTCGCCACTGGTCTTCCTCACGATATCTACGCATTTCACTGCTACACCGTGAATTCCAATCTCCTCTACAGTCCTCTAGCATGGCAGTATCAGGTGCAGTTTAGAGGTTGAGCCTCTAAATTTCACACCCGACTTACCACGCAGCCTGCGCACCCTTTACGCCCAATGAATCCGAACAACGCTTGAGACCTCTGTATTACCGCGGCTGCTGGCACAGAGTTAGCCGTCTCTTCCTCTTAAGGTACTATCACTTTCTTGTTCCCTTATGACAGGAGTTTACAACCCAAGGGCATTCATCCTCCACGCGGCGTCGCTCCATCAGGGTTTCCCCCATTGTGAAAAATTCTCGACTGCTGCCACCCGTAGGTGTCTGGACCGTGTCTCAGTTCCAGTGTGGCTGGTCGTCCTCTCAGACCAGCTACCCGTCATCGCCTTGGTGAGCTATTACCTCACCAACTAGCTGATAGGCCGCGAGCTCATCAAGAAGCGTCTTGCGACTTTGACGTTGCGAAGATGTCTTCGCTAGTCATATGCGGTATTAATTCGCCTTTCGGCGAGCTATCCCCCACTTCTCGGCAGATTACTCACGTGTTACGCACCCGTTCGCCACTAAGTTTTACGAGTATTACTACTTATAAAACTTCGTTCGACTTGCATGTCTTATCCACGCCGCCAGCGTTCGTTCTGAGCCAGAATCAAACTCTCCGTTGAAAAGTTTGTATTTCCTCACGCTAATGCGGGAAATAAATTCAGGCACTATTAAAAGTCTTTTTCAATGTTTGCCTGTTTTACAACAAGCAAATCAAATACTTTACTTTTTAATGGTCCGTTTTAAAACTCGATTTCTATCGACAGAAAACGCACAATTCAGTTTTTGCTGATTGCTTCTAAATCTATAAAGTTAACAAGAGCTTTTGCTTTTGTTGTTACTTTAAGTTTGAATATTTTTGAAAAAATTGACTTTCTTTGAAAGAACTCAAAGATTTTTTATCCATCTGATTTTTTATTTCTTTGTAAAATCAGATCAGCGCTATCAAAGATCATTGCCGGTATCTGCAACAGTCTGCTGTTTGCTCGCGATATAATATCAGCGAAAAAACATGCGATGAACTGTTCTTCATGCAGACCGGTAAAAAACATCCCCGAAGTCGAGTGACCGAGATCACTGTCGGGGTTGAGAAAGATACAGTGCCCGCTGAAGGAGTCAACAAAATGTTTCTTTTTTTTTATTTTTTTTTAAAAAGAAAAATGTTGACATGCTTAACGTTTCTTTTTTTGTGTCCCTTTTAGAGAAAAATACTGAGATATCGCTTCGTAAATTAAGGGTAACATGGAAACAATAATAATCCCCATTACGACTGATTCAAAATGCTTCTGAACCCAATCAAAACGGCCGAAAAGCAAGCCTGCAGTCATCATTAAGAAGACCCATAAAAAACTTCCCGTGGTGCTATACATCAAGAATGTCTGCTGATTCATCTTAGCCATGCCAGCAACAAAAGGGACAAGAGTTCTAAATATTGGTAAAAAGCGAGCAAGGACAAGGGCCCTAGCTCCATATTTTGTAAAGAAGAGATGAGCTCGCTCGAGATATTCTTTTTTTAACACGAGTGCTTTTTCTTTAAAAATAGAACCACCCAAGATCCTACCAAATTGAAAATTCACAATATTTCCAAGAATAGCAGCGAGACAAAGAAGCAGGAGTGCATAGCTATAGCGAATACCTCCTTCTCGGCTTGTAGCGGCTAGTGCACCAACGGCAAAGAGGAGCGAATCACCGGGTAGAAATGGCGTTATAACCAGTCCTGTTTCACAAAATATAAGTAAAAACAAGATGCCATAGATCCATGGTCCGTAGAGGAAGAGGAGATGGGCCAGGCTGTGATCGAGGTGAATAAAATTATCTTGAAACCAATGTAGAAAATTCATTCCTCTATGAATCAATATTTCATAGGGATCGCAATGGTTTTTTCTACTTATTTTACTGCAATGATTCAACAAACCCTCGATCAGTGTCGAGCAGACTCATGCCACAAGCCTCTGCTCCTTACTCACGTCTTACCAAGGGAGCAAACAGCTAGCCCGGATATTTCATACTGATCGTGACGAGGAGACTGCGAAGGCTGATGGGGTCAGGCAGACGAGCATTTTGACGCCGGGCTGTATGTGTCCATACCGCCCAAGTCACAATGTGAGTCTAACGCAAGATCCATCCTAACTTCCCGGTCTCCGCAGGTGATCGGTGTGAAATATTCGGGCTAGAACACACTCAGAGAAAAATTGATGGAGACCGCGGCTATTTTCTCTCCTTAATAAATAAGGCAATTTGCTCAAATGCGATTTGAAGTTTCTCCATGCTTGTTGCAAAACTGCAGCGTACAAATCCTTCGCCTCCCTCTCCAAAAGCGGTTCCTGGGACGACAGCAATTTTTTTTTCCTGCAGTAATTGCAATGCAAAATCTTTGCTGCTCAGACCTGTTTCTGTAATGTTGGGGAAAATGTAAAACGCCCCCCGAGGAAAGGAAAAAGGAAGTTCAAGCTGACGGCAGAACTCGGTCACAAAATTCCTTCGCTGTGAATAGGCATGATGCATTTTGTGAAGACTAGGAGCACCAGATTCTATCGCTTCGATGGCTGCCTCTTGACTAATAATAGGAGCACAAAGAATAGCGTACTGATGGATTTTCATCATCGCATCAATAATGTCTAGAGGGCCACAGGCAAAGCCCAAGCGCCATCCTGTCATGGCAAAGGCTTTTGAAACGCCATGCAGCACAATCGTGCGCTCTTTCATCTGAGGAAGCGCTGCAATGGAATAGTGAGGAGCTTGATCGTAGGTGAGTTCGCTGTAGATCTCATCGGTGATGACGAGAAGATCGTGTTCAATACAGAGTTCTGCGATCTTACGGAGCTCGTTGAGAGGCATGGTTGCGCCCGTAGGATTGGTGGGAAAATTGAGCATGAGGACTTTAGTGCGCGCTGTAATGGCTTTCTCAATATCGGAAGCAAATAAAATAAAATCATTCTCCATGCGTGTTCTTATGGCCTTAGCCACACCACCTGCTAAGGCAATTGTTGGGCCATAGGAAACATAACATGGCTCATGATAGAGGACTTCATCGCCTGGGTTGAGTAGAGCCCTTAGCGCAAGATCTATCCCCTCGGAAACCCCTACGGTGACGAGAATTTCGCTCTTAGGGTTATAGCTAACGTTCAGTTTTTTCTGAATATAGGAGGAGATTGCATTTCTTAAACGAGGCAGTCCCAAATTTGATGTGTAGGATGTTTTTCCTTTTTCTAAGGCATAGATAGCTGCCTCACGAATATGCCAAGGGGTGACAAAATCAGGCTCCCCAATACCGAGGGAAATGACATCTTCCATAGATTGGACGATTTCAAAAAAATCACGAATTCCCGATTTAGGAATCTCTTGAACAATAGAAGCGATGCGTGCATGCATAGAAAATTTTTCCATGATGACTATTTTAGATCAGCAATAAAATCAATTCTTCGCGATGCATAGCTCTTTTTTCAGCTTGTTTCATGCTCTCTTGCAGTATTTGGGCCGAAGAGAGCGCCAAAAAACCTTGTTTTTAAAAACCTCTAAGGGGCAATAGAGAGGGGTTCTAGGACTTCTTCTTGTTGATAGAAAATTCTATTCTCTTTGTATGTTTTGAGACGAAATCGAGTGGCACACGATTGCACTGCCTCAATGGTGCTTAATTTTTGAGCCACAAAGGAAGCCACATCACGCAGTGATTTACCTTCCACCATCACGAGAAGATCGTAGCCACCACTCATGAGATAGACGCTTTCTACCTCTTCAAATCGAGCAATACGACTGGCAATACGGTCAAAGCCACCTTGGCGCTCCGGAATCACTTTTACTTCAATGAGAGCTGTCACGTTATTAGAATTCAGGGAATCGCGATTGATAACAGCTTGATAAGCTAAAATTGTTCCATCAGTTTCCCATTCGCGAATTTTTGTCACGATCTCTTGTTCGCTCATCCCTAGCTGAGCTGCGAGCTCTGGAATAGGGATACGACCGTCTTGTTGTAGTAGCTCAAGTAAGGCATCCATAGTTTATTTCTTGATCCTACAGTCAAATTACTTTGACTATGGAAGGGTATTTAAAAAGGTATAACGTCTTCCTATAGGTTGGTGGAGCCATGGGGATTCGAACCCCAGACCTCCTCAATGCCATTGAGGCGCTCTACCAACTGAGCTATGACCCCCTAACCAATATTTGTTGTGATGCAAAACAGAAGAGGGATCAACCTAAGCGTAAAAAACTCTCCGGGCAACTGGAAAAATTTCAGAGGAAATTTTCATAGGGAGAGTTCTTGGATGGCTTGAGTAAATCGTGATATTTCCTCGGCAGTATGTGTTGCTGTCATGGTAATACGAAGTCGTGCTTTATTGCGCGGAACACTTGGATAGCGAATGGCAGGGACAAAGTATCGAGCTTTTCTGAGCAAGGAAGCTGCCTTAAGGGCTTTTTCTTCTCCTCCTAAAATGAGAGGCATAATGGCACTCTCGGGTTCTTCTTCACCTAAGGAGGAAGAGAATTGCTTGATATTTTTCCACAATTGTTGTGCTAATTTTTCTCCTTCGGCAGAGTTGATGATCGCTATACTTGCCCGTGCTGCTGCAATCAGCGGAGGGGGAGCAGCCGTCGTATAAATAAATGTACGAGCACGATGCATGAAATAATCAATCATTGCACGAGAAGCACACAGATAACCTCCTGAGACGCCAACTGCTTTGCTTAGTGTCCCAAGTTGAAGATCAATACGCCTTGAGAGTCCCAACTCTCCAATCATGCCTCCCATGCGACTGCCTTGTGCTCCACGCACACCAATAGCATGTGCTTCATCCACGAAGAGAAGAGCTCCATATTGTTCTTTGAGCGTCACGATCTCAGAAAGCGGCGCCACATCTCCATCCATACTAAAGACGGATTCGGTGATGATTAAAATCTCTCCCGAAGGACACGTGGCTCGAGCCCAACGCAGATGGTCTTCTAAATGTGTTAAATCATGATGGCGAAAAACACGGACAATGGCCTCACTTGCCCGAGCCCCATCAATCAAACTTGCATGGGCAAGTTTATCTAAAATAATCACATCACCACGCTTCATGAGACTGGCAATAGCACCGAATGCAGCCGCAAAGCCTGAGGAAAAGAGAAGCGCTGCCTCGCTTTGCTTGGTAGTGGCTAGTTCCTCTTCTAGAAGCTGGTGCTCCTTGCTATTCCCGCAAATGAGTCGTGAGGCCGTAGCGCCATATCCAAAGGAGCGAAGAGCGCATTCTGCTGCCTCTTGAAGTGCGGAGTGGTTGCTTAAGCCGAGATAATCATTGGAGGAAAAATTACAAAATGTTTGGCCGTCAATCACAAGATGAACTCCAGAGACGCTTTCTATAAGGTTTGGAGAACGCCAAAGATTCTTTTCTTTTAAGAGCGCAAGCTCGCTGGCAATTCTCTCTTCCATATAAAAATTCTAGGAAGAAAAACAATCCAAATGAGCACACATCTCACGAATGAGAGCAGGACCTTGATAAACAAATGAAGTATAAATTTGCAAAAGATGAGCCCCAGCACGGAAACGTTCTGCCGCCGAGGCGGCATCATCAATACCACCACACGCAATCACCGGCAAAGCCGTCTGCCGACGAATAAGACGGAGTGTTTCAAGGGATTTTATACGGAGTGGTCTCCCGCTGAGTCCACCAGCCTGATCTTTTGAGGGAGGTAACATGGTGTGATCCAGTGTTGTATTAGTGGCAATGAGTCCAGCAAGCTTTTCTTCCTCGGCTAGTTCTACAACTGCCATAAGATCTTCCTCTGCGAGATCTGGTGCTACTTTGACAAAAAGTGGTTTTTGTGGTGTTCCCTCCCAATCGCGTAATGTTTTTATAATAGTAGCGAGCGCCTCCTTTCCTTGAAGATCACGCAGTCCAGGCGTATTCGGAGAGCTCACATTAAGGACATAATAATCACCTAGACCATAGAGCGTCTGAAAACTCATGAGATAGTCCTTAGCGGCCTCCGAAGTCGGCGTCACACGGGATTTACCAATGTTAATGCCCACAGGAATACGGGGCCAACGAGCTTTTTCTTTCATCTCCTTTAAACGACGCGCAATAGCAATGGCTCCTTCATTATTGAATCCAAGTCGGTTGATAAGGGCTTCTTGTTCGGGCAGACGAAAAAGGCGTGGCTGAGGATTTCCTGGTTGAGGATAGGCGGTGATGGTTCCTATTTCGACAAATCCAAACCCGAGAGCTTCCCAGGCAAGTAAGGCAACGCCATTTTTATCCATGCCTGCGGCAAGACCAATAGGATTAGGAAAATGCACACCCGCCACTAACCTGGCAAGGAGAGGAGGAGAGCCTGCTAGAACATCGGTCGTTTTTTTTAAACACGATACTGCCCAACGATGAGCCGATGTCATGGCCAGAGATTTAATAATTACTTCATGAGCACACTCCGGTTTTAGACAAAAGAAAACGGGGCGTACTATTTTTTGATACAACACAGCGACAGGAAGAGTACAGAGGTCAATGACTAGGAGGCTGAGAGTGATTTCCAAAGAAGCAGCAAAATGACCCCCAGGACCACACAGAGGAGAATAAACTGCATGCGTGCAGCACGACGCTCGGACATACGCTTGCCTCCTACAGCGAGGGGTTTTTGACGTAGAGGGTGGCGTTTATCGCGAAGTTTACTCAATCCATCGGCGCGCGTTGGAGAGGAAACGAGATGGAGGCGATGGAGCTCTTGCTGACGACGTTTCCGATCCTCCAATTCTTTTGGCAAATTTTCTAGTTTACGTCGGGCTGCTTCTTCTTGCTTGCGAATTTTTTCTTCAAGCAAGCGAATTTTTTCCTCCTCCTCATGCAAGCGCTGACGATCATTATCTAGCGGGTGCGCAAGAGATTTTTTTAAACGAGAGGTGGGGCGTTTCATAGAATGCAATAATGAACTTTTTTCTCAAAAATCCAATGAACTCATGTGATCTTTCACGTACAAAGCATCCTGCTAGCGAGATGCCGTCAACAAATGCCAGCTCCAGATTGTTAAGGCAATGAGCCCTAGCACAAAGAGGGGCAAGGTAAAGGCAGCTCCTGATTGCAACCAATAGATGAATCCTTGCGCGTGGATTTCAAAATCATCTCCATAAGCCATCCCATTTTCAATAAGCCCAGGCGTATCGTCCATAGGAGCAATCTTAGCTTGTGCTCTGTTGTAGGCTGCTTTGGCCTCGTCGACTGTACCAATGGCATGGGTCAATTCACGTGCTAGTTCGCGGCCATTCCAGCTTTTACAATCGATATTTTCTAGTTCACGTAAGTGCTCTGCAAAGGAATCTTGAATGCCATGCAATTGCTCAAGACGTCTTTGTGATTCTTCTGTTTCGCGTTGTACCAAAAGCAATGCGCGCGTTAACTTATCAACGATCTCAACACGTCCCCGCTCGAGCTCCTCTTGACGTCGACTCAATTCCTCGAGTCGTAGTTTCTCTTTTTCGATTTGATCTTGTCTTCGCTTTAACTCGATGAGTTCGGACTGCGCCCGCTGGACTTGATCTTGTAATTCTTCCATGGATGCTTCGTCTTCAAGCTCTAATAAATCATGAGGTTCTTTGGTAAAGTCAGGCATAGTAATTCAAGTGAGATATGGCTTAACCCGAATATTTCATACTGATCGTGACGAGGAGACTGCGAAGGCGGATGGGGTAAGGCAGACGAGCATTTTGACGCCGGGCTGTATGTGTCCATACCGCCCAAATCACCATTCGAGACCAACGCAGTAGCCATAGAGCTTTCCACAAGCCGTAATAGATTTAGTGTGAAATATACGTGTTAGGTAAGCTAGCTTGAAAATGTGAATTTGGCTCGCAAAAATTTCAAAAATATTCATTTTTTTACTCCTTCTAAGTGTGCACTCTTGCACGAGCTATCCAGAGGGATTCTCCAAAATTCCTCATGAGCGCAGTGTCGAGTTCTTGATGTTGATCACTCGTAAGCTCTTGATGTAACAATGCGACCATTGTCGAGCCCGAACCGCTCATCCACGCGGTGATGATTTCGGGCCGCTCTGTGAGCCACTTCTTAAGAACTGGTAGGATGAGGTATTTGTCAAAAACGGGGCCTTCTAGATCATTGAAAATAGTGATCTTCTCAATATCGACCCGCCTTGATGGCGACCATTTTTTTGCGTCCCATTGCCGGTAGGCCCAAGCAGTTTCTACGCCAAAGGGAGGTTTCATCAGAAGAATCTTCCAGGAGGGGAGAGTAGCCGCCTCTAATATTTTTTCCCCACGACCACCGCACCAGGCAGGTGCTTTTTGTAAAAAAAAGGAGACATCCGAACCTAACAATGCCGCTAGCTCCTCGAGTTGTGGCCTTGTTAACGGATTTTTAAAAAGAGTATTTAATCCAGAAAGTACTGCTGCGGCATCACTACTTCCCCCACCAAGCCCTGCCCCGTGTGGAATGTTTTTTTGTAAATGAATTGCGACCGGAGTAGTTATTCCTGTTGCTCGTTGAAAAGCATGAAATGCCTGCACACAGATATTGCCTGCATCTTTTGGTAGCGTCTCATCATCGCACGTGAAGGTGAGCGTTCCTGAAGAATCTCCTTGCACAATGGAAAGACTCACTTCATCTGCAAGCGTGAGCGGGGCCATGAGCGTCTTAACTTCATGATATCCATCGGCGCGTTTGCCAGATAGCTCGAGTGATAGATTGATTTTTGCAGGAGCGAAAAGCCTGATGGAGGAATCTCTCATGGTTCACAATTTCTTTACTTCCACCAGATGCCATCTGAGGGGAGAGGTAAGGCCGCTTGAGCTTCAAAGATCGGTGGGTCAGACCAATATTGCGTGTAGGGTGGGTTCCTAAAAATATGCATAATGTCAGAGGGATTGATATCGTGACCTCGAAAAGGTCCTTGATCCGGGGAAATAATATAGAAGAAATAATGACCATCCAGTGTCTTGTGCTCGACAACCCGCGTAATGGTCACAACGCTCCCTTTGGGTAAGAATCCTTCCAAAGTCACCCAAAAATTTTTCGAGCCCACATATTTTTGATCGACTATTTTTGAAAGACCATAGCCAAAATCTCCTGCTAGAGTATGTGTCGTCCCTAAACATAATTTGCAGGGAAAAGATAAATAGGCATACTTTCCATAGTCATTGAAGTAGTAGATATAAAAATCGTGTTGTAATATGAAATGCTTCCCAACAGCCTGCATGTAAGGCTGTCTTCTACTTAGATTGACCGTGCACGAGGCTAGGGAGCCA
>CAIWMF010000048.1 GCA_903913785.1 uncultured Spartobacteria bacterium
TCCTCCATGCAACCATCATCGACTCAAGAAAAGAAAAAAGATATTGCCCTAGAAGGGATTCGAGGGATCGCTGCCATCTCCGTTCTTCTCTGGCATTGCGCTCTTGGCTTCTTCCCTGAGCATGTTGGGGTTGCCCCGCATGAAGGAATCTCGATCTGGCAAGGATCGCCGTTTTTCTTTTTTATCAATGGAACGGCTGCTGTTTCGCTATTTTTTGTCCTCTCAGGATATATTTTAACCCGCCGTTATTTTCTCTATGGCGATACTCAGATGCTTATGCAAGGCGCTCTCAAACGATGGCCACGCCTCATGGGACCAGTCCTTGTGACCGTGCTTATTTCCTATCTTTTTTTAAAATTGGGATGGTATTTTTTTGAAAAAGCAGTCCCTATGTCTCACGCGCCTTTCTTAGCAAAATTTATTTGGAATTCTCAAAAGCCTTTTTCCTTCAGCTTTTTTGGTGCTCTCTTGCAAGGTTCCTTCTCTACTTTTTTTAAAGGAGAGGCTTTTTACAATAGTAGTTTGTGGACTATGCAGCCTGAGCTCTTAGGCAGCTTTATCGCCTTTGGATTGGCTCCACTCCTTTTCAAAGCAAAAAAAATTTCACCACTCATAGTCATCATTCTCACGGGATACGTGATTCTGCTCCTACATTTTTTTCAATCCGAATTAGTTGCTTTTCCTATGGGAGTGACCATGGCAGCGCTCTTACCACACAAGAAAAAATATTCTGTGAATTTTATGACAATTGGCTTCTTAGTCTTAGGCCTCTATTTACTCAGTACTTCCTGGAAAAGAATAGGAATTTATCTTCCCTTAAGCTGGATAGATCCCAACTACAAACTAGTCACCTATTTTTATATTTTGGGAGCGACCATTGTGATTGCCTTGATTGAGATTGTTCCAACATGGAATCAATTTCTCTCAGGCGGTTTTTTTAAGTGGCTCGGAGAATTTTCTTTTCCTATTTATTTAATCCATGTGGTTGTGATCTCTTCTTTGGGTTGCCTTGTCTATCTTCATTACGGGGCACTAGCCGCTACTGCAGTATCACTCATCGTGACTCCTGCGGCTGCACTCCCTCTCCTTATTTTTAATCGTTTTTGGGTAGCCATCGTCAATAGTATCACGCGTCAAGTGCTCAAAAAAAATTAAGAAATCAATGCCTTATCTAAAAAAACCGTCGTGCCTAAAGTGATTGTGTCTTCGGCTTTTTTGCAATCTCAAAACCACGTGATGCATAATTCATCACATAGCCTTCATGAATGAGCCATTTAAGATCTTTGGCAACGGCAGATTCATGTTGATCCTTATTCTCTTCTACCTGAAGCGGACGCGATGCGACAATGGCTTGCCATTGTTCTGCACGAGAACTTTTTTGATGAGATTTCAGAGTGTTAAGTAATACCATCAATGAGGGAGAAAGTGGCCTCTCCTCACTCACATAACGCGGACGTGCTAAAGAGACATAAACGATATTTTCATGTGCTTTAAAAATTTGTAATCCACAAGCTCCTAATTCTTGACCTAAGAGATGAGAGAGTGGTAAAGGAAAACGTTTGAGTTCTTGTAATGCCTGCTCAATAGCACTCTTAATCAATGGATCAGAACACTGGATTCCTGAAACTCCTGAGAGAAAAACTTCCTCGTTAATCTCTGCGCTTAGGCTTGGAGCATGTTCTTGTTTAAAATGTGCTTCTAGTGCCGCAAGGGACGAGATTTTTAAGGATTGAGCTTCTTGTAATGGTGCCACGGGAATAAATATTTCAGAAGTACTCTCTGCTTTTTTCCATTCTTCGATCTTGGCTGCATCGCGCAGAATCATGATCCGACTTTTAAAAACCTCAAAGGGAAGATGAGCAAAACGCTCCAAATAGAGCTGTCGCATTTTGGTCTGATACTCGTGGTGATTAGAGGGGCCAAGAATTGTTTGACTCATCCCACAAACCGCTAGTGATGTGTAGAGACCTTTGGGTGGTTCAACCTCTATTTTTTCTGTGACATAATAACGATCACAATAGTTTTTTAAAACATGTGAGACTAATTCTTTCTCACTAAGCCAGAGCCCTTGATCGACGAGACATTGATAGAGCCTGGAGGGCAAATTTTCTCTTGTAGAGATTTTAACAAATCGCAAGGTGTAACGTTCTGGTTTTTGAAGAATAAGTCTGGCCAGCTCAAAGAGAGGATAGGCCTTGCCGTCGCTTTTAATTTGCTTGGCAATGTCATCGACACTTTGGGGCTCAGGGAGAAACTCTATTTTCCAGCCATGAAGTGCAAGCACTCTCTTCACAGCGACATGATCTTCTTTCTTGTTGAAAAGAGACGGGTGATTCTTACGATCACGACGGCCTCGGACACCGGGAGAATTTTTAAACCTTCTTTCAGGCGCCTCCTTGGAGGCTTCTTCTAAAGAGTGAGAGGAGTGTGTTACTGTGGTTTCTTTCACCCATGCCGGGGTAAACAGTGTCTTAAGATCGGCATTCTCCAAGGAAAATAAAGGCTCCATATTTTTCATGAGGAGAGTTTAATCTTATTGTACGCTATATTTAAACGATCAAATGAAATTTTATAAAAATGATTGGCAACGACTCCGAGAGCTGCGTGAGGGTTTCTTAAAAAACACCTCTCACAACTACTGGCATACTCAAGAAGATCTTGAGTTATATGATCGCACCTACGCCGAGCGCATCGCTTGGAAATGGAATGCCGTGCTTAGAGATTTGACCAATCTTGGGTGGAGGTCTCATGCCCATCACATTCTTGATTGGGGCTGTGGTACGGCTATTGCTGCGCGCACAGTGAGTACATGGAGTGGCATTTCACAGGTCGCACTCCTCGATCAATCCGAGCTAGCCTTAAACTTTGCTCACGCAAAACTACGTCAATCTGGATGCACGACTTGGAATCATGTTGCTTGGCAACACGATCAACCCACCTTGCTACTCATCAGTCATGTGATTGGCGAACTAGATGAAAAAGAAGTAAAAGACCTAGCCTCCTTTGCCACCCATGCTGATGAAATCATCTGGTTAGAGCCAGGCTCCTACGAACTCAGTCGAAGATTAGGCATGGTACGCCAAGAGATTTTACAAGCAGGCCATCACCTCATTGCTCCATGCACTCATGAAGATGCGTGCCCTATGTTCCAAGAAAAACAGGTGCGAGACTGGTGTCATTTTTTTGCTACACCGCCCCCAGAAATTTTTCAATCTTCCTTCTGGCATGAGGCTTCGCACGAGCTTGGCATCGACCTTAGGAGCCTCCCCTATAGTTTTCTTGCCTTTGCAAAAAAAACACACCTGGAAAAAAAAACTGGGTTATCCGGGCTAGAACGCCTCATTGGCCACCCACGAGCTCTCAAAGCTCACGGAAAACTTTTCTGTTGTGGTGCACAAGGTGTGTGTGAACGCATGTTACAAAAAAGAGATAACCCTCATTTATTTAAAGCTTTGATTAAAAATCAAGAAACAGGAACCTTCACATGGTCCCTGAATGAATCCGGTCACATCATCGACGGCAGACCGCTCTCAAGCTAAAAATGGGTCTCTAAGAATGACTCTGCGAGAGAAACTCTATTTTTTTAGACTTTATTTTTTAGACCCTGTTTTTGTTCTCAATAAAAAAGGAAAGCAGTCCAGAACTTTTTTTGACCCAAGGAGAGCTTTCCTTGAGAGTAAGTTTGGTTGCGGGGGTAGGATTTGAACCTACGACCTTCAGGTTATGAGCCTGACGAGCTACCGGGCTGCTCCACCCCGCGTCATTAGGGGTATGAGATTATAGGAAGCACATATCTACTGCAAGAGAAATCTCAAATATGTCTGAAACGAATTAACTCAATCAGTTATAACATACGCCGACAAAGCTGAAAATCTTACAGGCTAAATAAAACGGCAATTCATAACCTAAAGAAATATACCAGCTAGAATCAAGGCGCCGGCATAGGCCCTATTGCGTACATCCAATGATTCAATCCATTTTAGCCCGCATATTTCATACTGGTTCGTTGCGAGGCGCCGCGAATCCTGATCTAGACACCACCGGCGGTCCAAGAGACCGCGGTGGAGACTGCCCAGAGTTTGTAGGCTCTTTGAGGCAGACCTTCAAAGGGCGAGACGAGCTTCGCCAAGCGAGTCAACGCAGACGAACATTTTGACGCCGGGCAGTATGTTTCATATTGACTCGCTCGCTCCCGCTCGGCTCGCCCTTACGGGCTGCCCCTAACCTAACGGTTACGGCAGTCTACCCCAGGCTCTCCCGAGCACTGGTGTTGTCCGAGGAGCAATTCGAAGCTGACGCAGTATCCATCAGGTGTTCGCAAGCCGCAGCAGAATCAGTATGAAATATGCAGGCTAGATGAGCTCTTGGTTAGCCTTGAGACTTTCTTGTGCAAGTTGTTGATCTTTATGACCCCAATAACAATAAGTTTTATCCTCTTTTTGGCTAAAAATGTTTGCCTCCCACTCGTCCTTAACATTATTATTTCGTCTCAAAGAAGCAACGTGGTTTTTAAGATCAACTAGTCGGCTCTTTGTCGCATCAATCTCTTGCGTACTGAGTCCTGATGCAAGCAGCACCCTAGTTACATTATCCTTGTTTAATTGTTCTATGCAGAGTGCTGTTTTTTTACTTAATATTGGAGGTAGTGCTTTTAATACTGGAGTCCCTACTAATTCACGGCAGTCAAGGCCCTTAACTGAAGTGAATTTTTTAGGAAACGAGAGGTCGTTATCGATTAGCTGCACATGCCAATTTTTACTATTATCCTGAGAATAGATAAAATTATTAGCATGCCGATCGAGTTGTCCGGTCAAAAAATCAAGCACTTGAGCATCGAGAAGCTCGTTTTGTAAAACAGGATCGTTAAAATTAACATCACTAACAGCGGTGACTATTTTTTTAGTAAGTTGTATTTTGTTTTCTGTGAGCAATTGAGGGATTTGGCTTTTCTCCACGATCTGATCATCTTTGAAGAGCTTATTATCTTTGAAACATAACGACGAGTCTGTTAGCAATAAATCGTTCGTATTATACGAAGAGGTTCCATCAATTATTGTGAGTATTTGTTTATCCATCTCTTCTTTCAATATTTTTTTAATCAATTCATCTTGAACTATCACCTGAGGTGGTTGGCTAGATAGAAGGTTCTGCAAGTCTTGGCCTTTGATAACTTCATCCTTGTTATTCACAATTACTACCTCAAAAAATGAAGAGCCCTGTTGTTGAGTTGATTTAAGCTTAAATTTTTGATTATCTGATTCTTGAAAATTAATGTAACATTGATCTTCTGTTTTTATTAAAAGGTTACCGCTTAGTATTTCTTGAGTGCGAGCATTCATTTCACTTTTTGAAAACCTGTAAGGTTGCCTCTCCTCTTGGATAAGCTGTTGCCCTTGTGCCTCCGCTTGTAATGATCCAACATCTCCGTCACAGGTCGCAAAAAAGGTCTCAGGGACTAAAGCAAAACCTAATAGCTTGCTGATCTCATACGTGGCAACGGCACGTCCGGATAAATTTGCAACTGCTGTAGAAAACTCTGGGATACCCATATGCGAGGCTACAGGAGAATTCATGGAATCATTGCCAACAGGTTTAAAATAGCCAGTCTTAGGTGTTGTACTATTTTTAACAACATAGTTCGCCACCTGAAGAGTAGCCATCTCGCCAGAAACAGTAGATGGCTTAAGATCATTACCCCGTTGTACATTAGTAATCGTACATGATGACGCTGCTACTAAATTTTTCTGTTTTTCTAGAGCGATTCCCTGTAGAAAATATTGAGCCGCCTCACTATCTTTCCT
The DNA here is from genome assembly GCA_903913785.1 of uncultured Spartobacteria bacterium. GTDB lineage: Bacteria > Verrucomicrobiota > Verrucomicrobiia > Chthoniobacterales > UBA6821 > CAIWMF01. Next base: position 5,802 of record CAIWMF010000048.1, read on the forward strand.
TAAGTCACTTTTATTAAAAAATAAACAAGATAACAAAGAAGAATCATTGATTTCTTGGTTTTTCGTAGCTAGATAGTCACAAGTTGTCTTTTCTAATTGAACTAATTTTTGGCATCGAGCATTTAAGTCATGAGGATTCAAATTATGATACTCTTGAAGCTCTTTGAATAGTTGCCGACGCCCAGGATCATGAGAATAAGGTCGACCAAAGAGATTGAAAATGCTCGTGCTAGCAATCTTTTGAAAATCCCTGATTGAAAAAAGTGATTGTTCGTTCTTGATCGTTTCTTGAGTTCGAGGAGAGGGAATGCTCTTAATGTCATCATTCTGACTTAGCAGAGATGCAGTTTGCTCACCTGATTTGTAGTTAAAAAAATTCCAAATCGTTGAAACCCTCGATATGCCTGAATTTTTTACACTTGGAACATTGCTTACTTGATGGCCCAAGCTATTCGAATCAGTCGTTCGACAAACTCCATCGGTAGAAGTTCCTGGCTCAGAGATGTGTTTGATTTGAGATTGTACAAAAAACCGTATATGCATATTTTTACATTATCTCAAACCAACAGCCTTACGAACACGCTCGAGCGTGTGATTGGCAATGGTATTAGCTCTTTGAGCTCCCTCTTTTAAAACGGCATCGACATAACCAGGATCGCGAAGCAGTTCGTGACGTCGTGCTCGCA
>CAIWMF010000049.1 GCA_903913785.1 uncultured Spartobacteria bacterium
GGAATCCATGAAGCCTCACGCACACTGGCACGCTTGAGCCTTTCAGAAGAAGAACGCAAAGCCTACGAACGCCATATCGGTGACGCAAGAATTTCTAAAAGCACCTTGGACTCTTCCTATAGTGATGGAAAACGTGAAGGCTTGGCTGAAGGGAAAGCTGAAGGCTTGGCTGAAGGGAAAGCTGAAGGGAAAGCGGAAGGGAAAGCTGAAGGGAAAGCGGAAGGGAAAGCTGAAATGATTCGCAATCTGCATGCGCTTGGGCTCTCGATAGAACAGCTTTCTCAAGCCTCTCAACTTTCCGTAGAAGAAGTCAGTAACGTTCTAAAAAAAGTCTGATCCCACTTCCTGGAAGTCATCAGTGAGTGAGACATACGTCGCTTAGCAAGGAAGTATTTTTAAAATGACTTTTTGAAAGAGAGCTTTTAGGATATATACCTTTGTCTATGTCCTCACTCTCTTCTACAGTTTCTAGCGGTGCTTTTGAGCACGTTGTCCCCTCAGCATCTTCGCATCATGGAGCTCCCCCACGTGTCTGTAAATTTGGGATGATTATTTTTTTACTTTCTGAGGCCATGCTTTTTGCAGGTCTTATTGGCGGCTATATCGTCTTACGCATGGCTTGTAGCCAGTGGCCACCATCACCGAATCTTCCGGTGCTTCCAAAGTTTTTCACAGGCTGCAATACGTCTATTCTTGTGGCAAGTAGCCTCGCCTTTCATATGGTGGAAGTAGCAGTCAAGAGTGGCAAGAGCGGACGACGTTGGCTTTTTTTAACGATTCTCTTAGGTTCTACTTTTCTCTGTGGGCAAGCTTATGAATGGACACATCTCTATCATGAAGGCCTCTGGTTTCATCTTGGTGGTATTTACGGATCTTCATTTTTTGTCATGACAGGATTTCATGGCGCTCATGTTTTCATAGGAGTCCTTCTCCTGGTCTGGTGTTTTTTACGTCAATGTTTCTTTAGATCCTTTACCAAAGAACATCATGTTGCACTCGATAATGTCGGTCTCTACTGGCATTTTGTGGATGTTGTCTGGGTATTTCTCTATAGCATTCTCTACTTGGTGTAATTTTTGATGCGTATCGCAAGTGGTTGATTTGATTTTTCTCCTCTTTTTTGAAAGCACATACTTCTAAACCTCTCTCTCTTTCGTGGTGGATTCTTATTTTTTTTAGCGCTAATGCTCTTCTTGGCGCTGCTTTCCTAAGCTTCCATAAATCTGAACGGCGCATCTACCGCAAAGAACCACCGCTTGCAGAGATTTCTGAGTTTTCTCTTAACACTCAGGATGGAAAAATATTTTCTAAATCTGATCTTCTTGGAAAGATCTGGGTGATGGATTTTATTTTTACGCGTTGTGCTGGTCCTTGTCCTCTTCTGACATCACGCATGATGGAGCTTTCTTCGAAACTCTCGAAAAATCATGAGGTGAAATTAGCCTCAGTCACCGTTGATCCTAGCTATGATACTCCTGAAATTGTATCTTCCTATGCTGCCAATATTCATGCAGATCCTAGGCAGTGGATTTTTTTAACAGGATCTCCTCATGAAATTACTCATTTTGTGAAAGAAGTTATGATGCAACCACTGGCTGCCGAGCCAGATGGCATGCCAGCTCATTCAACACGCTTGATGATTATCGATAAGAACGCTATGATCCGAGGCTATCTTGATGGAAATGATCCTGAGGTTATCCAAAAAATATTAATGGAAATTGGAAATCTCACGCATGAGTCTTCTTAAAATCATATCTTTTCCTATGACACGATTCTTATATCGACTTTCCTTACTCATGAGTTTCGTGCTCCTTGCTCCTTGTTTTCCACTTGCCTTCGGGTGTGAGGGATGCAAGCTTGCTGCCAGCAGTGGAGTCAAAGAAACGCAAACTGTTCAGGCTGGTATTGCTCTCTCATGGAGTGTTCTTTTTTTGCTTGCGGTTGTTTTTTTACTTCTTGGGATTCTGGGTTTGGCAATCCGTAATGCTTGTCTTGAGGCTGAGCAAGTACATCAGGCTTCTCGTTTACCTCGTCACGATCAGCCTGAAATATTCAGGCTAGGTGTTCGCTAAATATTATTTTTATTTAAGTAATCACTATTTTTAATCCATGCATATTTCGCAATTACCCCTCATCAATGCCCTGCTCAATAGTCTGAGTGCTCTTTTCATTATTGCTGGATGGATTTGTATTAAGAAAAATTTTCGACGTGCACATGCCTGCTGCATGATGAGCGCATTTGTGACGTCCTGCGTTTTTCTTGGCTGTTATTTAATCTATCATTTTCATATTCCTGGACACCACATGCCCTTTACAGCGAGCGGATGGCCTCGGATTATTTATTTTTTGATTCTCTTTACACATCTTCCATTGGCCTTAGCAGTAGTGCCTCTTGTGCTTATGACCTTGACCCCTGCTCTACAAAAAAAGTTTGATCAACATAAAAAAATTGCCAAATGGACACTTCCAATCTGGCTCTATGTTTCGATTACGGGAGTCTGTGTTTATCTCATGCTCTACGTATTTTATCCTGCAGTTTGACCTTATGTCGCACGAACATTCTCATTCTAGCTGTTGCGCTTCGACCAAGAATCCTTCAGATTGTTGCTCCCATCCGCTCTCTGGTCTTGAAAAAACGGGAAACTTAGATGCTTTTGTCCACGATAAGCTCAAGGATCTACTTATCCTAGCGATGTTTGAGAGTCGGCCATGGAATTTGGGAGATAGACAGCTTTTTCAACTTCAGGAAAAATTGAATGCCTACCTCTCTTTTATCCTAGACGGAGAAATGGAGGAGGCATTTCCTCATCTTAAATCAAAGCCAGTGTGTATTGAACTCCGTACTCTCTATCAACCATCAGAAGAGGCTCTTGGTTTTATCTCGCGAGCGCGTCAACAACTCTCCTATCAGCAAATCGATTTACAGGTTGTTCACCTAGAAGAGCAATTAGATGGGTGTTGCTCTTCAACATCAGATACTTGTTGTCAGTCCCCTAAGCAATCACTTGCAATCACCTGCTAAACACTACTTTTATGCTAGACACTGGAACATCACGCCCTCGTGATATTGATTGGAAGAGAGCGGCTGGAATTCTCTATGGAGATTGGGGGACGAGTAAAGCTTATGTGATTGGTTTAGCATTTGCTGTTGCAGGTTATAGTTCCTTCTGGCTCATTCTCCCTATGTGCCTGCTCACCGCACTCGTGGGTATCAATTATATTACGATTTGTCGTCTTTATCCCAATGGAGGAGGCGTCTATGCAAGTGTCCGACACCGTTCTGAGGTAATTTCTATTGTTGGTGCCTTTTTGATGGTCGCTGATTATATCGTAACAGCCTCTTTGAGTTCCCTCGCTGCTTTTACTTACCTGGGAGTTGAGCATCCGATTTATTTTGCAGGAGCAGCAATTATAGTAATAGGGGCTTTAAATTTGTTTGGACCTAAACATAGCGGCGCTTTTGCGGTCATGGTTTCTATTCCAACAGCTATTGTTGTTGTCATTCTCGGATTCTTTGCATTACCTCATCTAGGCACAGCAATCACTCATATCAAACCCTTGCATAGTGGTATTATTCATAATTGGACTGGTTTTGTGAGTATTGTCCTTGCTCTTTCTGGAGTCGAGGCTATTGCCAATGCAACTGGAGTCATGAAACTCAACCCGGGAAGCTCTCTGCATGCGCCTGTTGTGACGAAGACATCTACTAAAGCCTTGCTCGTAGTCCTAGGCGAGGTTGTCGGGCTTACAGCACTTCTTGGTCTTGGTATGATGGCCTTACCAGGACTCGTGCTTGCAGGTGGAGAAGTAAATGCTCCGGGGGCTCAAGGGGTGCGGGACTATATGCTGCGCTATATGGCTCAGGTTTTTGTCGGAGATGCTTTTGGGCCACTCTTTGGAACGATTGCCGCTTGGGCAGTGAGTATTACTTTTGGGCTACTCTTATTATCAGCCGTTAATACAGCTATTCTTGGATTGATTTCTATTAGTTTTTTAATGTCCAAGGATCATGAATTGCCGCCGGTTTTTGCTAAGCTCAATCAATTTGGTGTCCCTTATTTTTCGCTCATTGTGATGGTGCTCATTCCAGCAGCACTCGTGGTCCTCGTTGGTGATATCTCTGGCTTAGCAGAGCTCTATGCGGTTGGAGTTGTAGGAGCCATTGCGACGAATCTTGGTGCGACCTCGACGGATCGCAAGCTTGCATTAAAATGGCGTGAACGAATCTTGATGTTCGTGACCTTTACTATTTTAGTAGCCATTGAAATTACCCTCTTTGTAGAAAAGCCAGGGGCACGCGTTTTTGCGGTGACGATTTTAGCTGTGGGGCTCATTATGCGTGGTCTTGCACGCGAACACTCTGCCCGTAAAGATGCGAGAGCTAAGGCAAAAGGACACTCCTTGCATCATCATAAAGTCGCTCATGTCTCCATTACCTCGCATGATCTTGGTACTTCCGTAGCGAGACATAATCTTGCTGCAAAACATGCATTCCAACACCCCACTCAACACCACGGAGGTCCTATTTTAGCTGCAGTACGAGGACTGGGTAAAACCCTTGATTTTGCGGTCAGTGAAGCTTTAGAAACAGGACGCCCTCTTTACGTGATGTTTGTGCGTGAACAACCAGTCATTGCTCCCGGTGATCGCAAGAAAAAATGGTATGATGATTTAGAGGCAAAAGAAATCTTTGAAAGCTTACAAACAGAGGGTTTGGGTGAGAAAATTTTACCCTGCTATACCATTAGTGATTCTCCTCCCAACGCTATTGCCGATCTGGCGTCCACAATTGGTGCCGAACGCGTTATTATTGGGGCGTCACAACGCGGAACACTCATCACGATGCTGCGAGGTGATATGGTGAGTACGCTCTCAAAAATGATTCCCGAAGATATGTATCTTGTCGTTTGTGGATAATCGGGATATTTGATACCGGTTAGCCGCAAAGCAGCACGCACCGTGGGCCTCAAAACGTTATTTTGTAAAAACAGTCTAACGGACGTTAGTTGTTGTCGGCTAATGCCACTTCCAGTTGCGAATCTCGGGCATATCTTCTCCGTGCAGATTGATGTAATGATGATGGGCGATTAATTTTTCCTGCATCTCTTTTTTTAGGTAGACTCCCTCATTGCCACTTTGCGGAAGACGATTGATGGCATCGATCACGAGATGAAAACGATCCAGTTCGTTGAGTACGGTCATATTAAATGGAGTCGTGATGGTCCCTTCTTCTTTGTAGCCACGAACGTGGATATTGTTGTGGTTGGTGCGACGGTAGGTCAAGCGATGAATGAGCCATGGATAGCCGTGAAAGGCGAAGATCACGGGTTTGTCTTGTGTAAAGAGATCATCAAAATCACGGTCGTTGAGTCCGTGAGGATGTTCTAATTGGGGTTGAAGTTTCATGAGGTCAACGATATTGACAAGACGAATTTTTAGTTGCGGGAGGTGTTCTCGTAAAATGCAGACTGCAGCTAACGTTTCGAGTGTGGGTACATCTCCACAACAGGCCATCACAAGATCGCTTTCCTCTTCCTGATCGTTACTTGCCCAATCCCATATGCCGATTCCCTGAGTGCAGTGTGTGATGGCTGCTTCCATCGAAAGCCATTGTGGCGAGGGATGCTTGCCGGCAATCACCACATTGACATAGTGACGGCTTTTTAAGCAGTGATCCATGACTGAGAGAAGGCAGTTGCCATCAGGAGGAAGATAGACGCGTACGATTTCTGCTTTTTTATTGATCACATGATCGATGAAACCAGGATCTTGATGCGTAAAGCCATTGTGATCCTGGCGCCAGACATGCGAGGAGAGGAGATAATTGAGTGAGGCAATGTTGTGGCGCCAGGGTATCTCTGCAGTCACTTTGAGCCACTTGGCATGCTGATTGAACATCGAATCAATGATATGGATGAAGGCTTCATAGCAGTTAAAGAGTCCATGTCGACCTGTGAGCAAGTAGCCTTCAAGCCATCCTTCGCATTGATGCTCGCTAAGCATTTCCATCACTCGTCCGGTAGGTGCGAGAGCTTCATCACCCGAAAGATATTCTCCCATCCATTGACGCTTAGTGACTTCAAAGACTGCTCCAAGTCCATTGGAGAGATTTTCATCAGGACTGAAGATCCGAAAATTTTTTTTCTCTTCATTGAGCTTAATGACATCACGAAGAAAAGGCCCAAGAATGCGTGTGTCGCCACTACCGATGATTCCTGGCTCTGGAACCTTGAGCGCATAATTACGAAAATCAGGCATTGCTAGATCACTGAGTAATACTCCCCCATTGGCATGAGGATTAGCACCCATGCGTCGTTCTCCCTTAGGAGCAAGGGCGGCAATGTGCGGGTGGAGACGCCCTTTGGCATCAAAGAGTTCCTCGGGATGATAGCTTCTAAGCCACTCCTCTAGGAGTCTAAGATGTTTGGGATTCGTTGCCGGATCGGTGATAGGAACCTGATGCGCATGAAAAGTTCCTTCGTTGCGTATCCCTTCAATCTCTTTGGGACCTGTCCATCCCTTAGGTGACTTTAAGACAATCATTGGCCAGCGAGGGCGTGTGACGTTTTTTTGTAAGGATGCTTCGTGTTTGATTCTTTCGATATCTTCTATGACACAATTGAGTGTGGAGGCCATGGCTTCATGCATGAGTGAGGGGTCTTCTCCCTCCACAAAGTAAGGATTCCAGCCATATCCATAAAAGAGCTGTTTTAATTCCTCCTTAGAAATACGTGCTAAAACTGTTGGATTGGCAATTTTATAACCATTGAGATGTAGGATGGGTAGGACAACACCATCGCTTGTAGGATGAAGAAATTTATTGGAATGCCATGCTGTTGCGAGCGCTCCTGTCTCTGCTTCTCCATCTCCAACAACACACGCAACCATCAGGCTAGGATTATCTAGAGCGGCCCCGAAGGCATGGCTTAAGGAATAGCCAAGCTCACCGCCTTCATGGATGGATCCAGGACACTCGGGTGAGACATGACTTGGAATGCCTCCAGGAAAGGAAAATTGAAGAAAGAGTTTTTGTAATCCTGCTTCATCCTGCGTGATCTCTGGATATATTTCACTGTAGGTTCCTTCAAGATAGGTGTTACCAACAAGGGCTGGTCCGCCATGACCGGGGCCGGAAATGTAGATCATGTTAAGATCATATTCTTTGATGATGCGGTTGAGGTGGACGTAAATAAAATTTTGTCCTGGAGTGGTGCCCCAATGACCAAGAAGCATTTTCTTGATATCGGTTGGCAGCAGGGAGCGTTTTAATAGCGGATTACTTGCAAGGTAAATTTGGCCAACAGAGAGGTAATTAGCCGCTCTCCAGTAGGCATTAAGATTGTGAAGGAGTTCTTTGGAGAGGATATTTGTTGTCATAAATTTAAAATACGGCAGGTCGAGCGAGCAATCATAAGCTCTTCATTTGTGGGAATCACATGCACGGCAACACGACTTTCGTGAGAAGAGATCAAGAAAGCATTATTTTGGTTTGTTTGTCTATCGAGGTGAATTCCTAAAAACTCTAGTCCCTCACAAATACGCTCGCGAATCACAGGAGCATTCTCACCGATGCCACCGCTAAAGACAACTGTTTCAAGGCCGCCGAGGACAGTTGCATAGGCGCCAATCCATTTTTTTGCCTGGTAACAAAAAAGCTCGATGGCCTCGGCTGCACGGATATCGGTTGCTTCTATTGCGAGCAATTCACGGATATTACCACTTGTTTCTGAAATCCCGAGCAAGCCAGATTCGTGATGCACCATATGCGTAAA
>CAIWMF010000050.1 GCA_903913785.1 uncultured Spartobacteria bacterium
GACTGGAATCGATTTTAACTCATTTTTCAACACAGGAAGTTCCCCGTCTACGTATTGGAGTGGGCTCTTCTCTCAAAACAAAAGAGATCCCTTCTAATCATTTATCTCACTATGTATTATCGCGTTTTAGCCAAGAAGAATCACCACAAGTCGATGTATCCATCACGCACGCTCTGGATGCTCTAGAATATCTTCATCGAGAAGGTCTCGACAGGACGATGAATTTTTATAATTCTAAGAACCTGTGTTTAAATTTACCTGACATTGGGGAAAATGTAACTCATCGGGATCATGCCTCCTCGAGCATAACCAGCTCTTGTGAGCCTTGAGTTCAGGAACCATGATCAAACTTAGTAAATTTACACTCAGCATTTAAATCAGATGATAGTATTTTAGCCCGATAGGTTAGATTGGCTTCTCCTCGAAACTTTTTCACTTAAATATCTTTATCAAATAAATTTTAGGATTTTTTATCTAGGCATTTTTCATGATAGCAAGCTCCTTGGAGCTTGCTTCTAGCGAAGTCGCTTTCCTGATGAAAATCAACATCACCCCAAAAGCAGCCAGTAAACATTCCTGAAGTTCACTTAAGAAATCTACTACACAAAGAATACGCAATACCATTATGAGAAACTATTATGAAATCCTCCTCGCCCTTGTCGTGAGTAGTCATGAAGAAGAAATCAACACTCTTTTAGAACGCCTTGAAAAAATCATGAATTCTGAAGGAGCTGTTGTCGAAGAAATTCAACGCCTTGATCGCAAAGAATTCGCCTATCCACATCGTCATATGAGTTCTGCGCTTTATGTGAATTTTATGATTACGGCGGAACCTGCAGCCATTGCTAAACTCAAACAAAAATTCACTTTAACCGAAGAGGTAACTCTCCAAAACTATTTTCATAAAGGAAAAGTAGCTGTTGCTTCCACCGTCACAACCAAGCCACGTAAACGAGCAAATAAAGCAACGCTTGCGGTTTGAGAGATAGATTCATTTTTCTAACCTCAGATTTTTTCAATCATGGCAAATCTTAATAAAGTCCAACTGATCGGCAATGTCACTCGTGATCCAGAAATCAAATACACGCCAAAGGGCAGTGCCGTGCTTGATTTAGGCCTTGCGATTAATCGTTTCTATTCGAGTGACAATGGAGAAAAACGCGAAGAAACAACCTATGTCGATGTCACGCTTTGGGGTCGTCAGGCAGAAGTTGCTGCTCAATATTGCAAAAAAGGACGTTCGATTTACATTGAAGGGCGTCTTCAGCTAGATTCTTGGGATGATAAAACCTCTGGTCAAAAAAGAACACGTCTGCGTGTGGTAGGAGAAAATATGCAGTTACTTGGACCACGTCCTGGAGGTGGAAACTCTGAGATGCCTCCTGAAGAAGAAATGTCTCCTTCGCGCGCCTCTTCTCGTCCTTTGACTCATTCAAAAGGGGTCCCGTCGCCTGCTTCTCTGCCTGTTCAATCGGACGATGAAGAGGATGATATTCCTTTTTAACAATCCTTTAGAATTTACCCTTACCTTGCATGTCGATGACAGCACTTGATTCTATGGCAGTCGGGACATTGATTCCGACCTTTTCACTCCCTAATGTGCTTACTGGTGAATATGTAAGCTCTGCCGGGCTCCATACTTCTTTTCCCAAGGGGATACTGATTATTTTCCTCTGTCGTCACTGTCCTTACGTGCAACATATCCAAGCTGAATTAATACGTCTTGCGCGTGACTTCATGCCTCAAGGCATTGGATTTATTGGTGTTTGTTCCAATGATGCGACCACCTATCCCGAAGATGCTCCTGCATCACTTAAGGAGATGGTTCAAAAAGATCAGATTCCTTTTCCTCTTCTCTCTGATGAATCACAGGAAGTAGCGAGAAAATTTTCTGCATGTTGCACGCCTGATTTTTTTCTTTTTAATAGTTCTTCGAAGCTCGCCTACCATGGTCGCTTTGATGGAAGCA
>CAIWMF010000051.1 GCA_903913785.1 uncultured Spartobacteria bacterium
AATGGGAACAGCTTCGTTTTCATGCCTCATTCCTATGGTGGTAGAATGCCGAAGCGCACAGTTTTTCCCGATCACTACGGATTCATGAATGACCGTTGCTACGCCATGGAAGAGTCGTAAACCGGACCCAATTTTTGCCTTATAGTGGAGCTCTATTCCAAGAATCCAAACAACAACAAAATGATAAAAAAGAAAATAAGGGAATCCTATCCACCGTATGCATGCGGGAAATCGATCAAACCATTGCGCTATTCTCAGTAGCACAAGCACAGACTGACTACGCACGTTGCCATGATTACTAGACCAATCTTGAAAAAAAATATTCACAGAATCAAAAATATAGAAGAGTTTATCAAGGTAAAGATGGACCTTAACCCGGATATTTCACACCGATCTACTGCGGAGACCGGGAAGTCAGATGGATCTTGCGTTAGACTTACATTGTGACTTGGGCGGTATGTACGCATACAGCCCGGCGTCAAAATGTTCGTCTGCCTTACCCCATCAGGCTTCGCAGCCTCCTCGTCACGATCAGTATGAAATATTCGGGTTAAAAGCGTAAAGGGTAAAGGGCAACCAAGCTTAGCCCGCAGCCAAATTGAATCACAATAACAGACCGATTATAGTTTTATTTCACAAAACGCCCTATTTACCCATTACCCATTACCCATTACCCATTACCCATTACCCATTACCCATTACCCATTACCCATTACCCATTACCCCATTCATGCCTAAGACAGGCTCTTTTTATGCACATTTCCTTTTTCTTACCCAAAGAACATTTTCCAGATCACGATTGGATCAAAGCATGGGAACAAGGAGAGGTCCTTCCTCTTGAAGAACAAGGCAAGCGTGCTACTGCTCAGTGCTGGATCTACCAAACATGGGCCTTGCTCATCCAAGCTGGCATTCCATGCTCTCTCGTAGAAGAGTTGCCTGAAAAGGGTGGTATTATTATTGCGATGAGTCACCTCGTTAGCTCGATCAACTCTAAAGCCAAAGGAAAAAGATCACTTAAAACAAGATTGTGCCATCGAAATTTCTTTTTTGTCGACATTGTTGCCGATGGGCTCCCTCATCCTGAAGCGCACCTGCATCTTGTTCAAAATAGAGCGCATGCCATGCGATTACCACACTCCATGTTTATGCCTCATTGGCCACAACCGCATCTTATCGCCCGCAACCGGGCACGTGGTTCTCTTTTTGAAAAAATTGCTTTTTTTGGAGAGAGAAACAATCTTGCTCCAGAACTTCGCTCTCATGCGTGGCAAGAAAAACTCTTGCGAGAACTTGGTGTCGTTTTAGAAATACGAGCTGTTGATCGTTGGCACGATTATAGTGATGTGGATGGAGTGATTGCCATTCGTGATTTTTCTTTAGCAAGACATCTTCATAAACCAGCCACTAAGCTCTATAACGCATGGCTCGCTCAGGTTCCCTTTATTGGAGGACATGATTCTGCTTATAAAGCCGATGGTCATCCTGGTCGAGATTATCTGGTAGGAAGCAATCCTGAGGAGATCTTCCAACATTTAAAAAAACTTAAAGAAGCCCCCCTCTTTCGCCAGCATCTCGTCACCCATGGATCCCTAGCAGCTACTGCCTACACGCGAGAGGCCACACTAGAGCGTTGGAAAAAATTGCTTCAAATGACCCTTCCTAAGGCAGCTCATGATTGGGAGGGGAAATCTCCATTAGGACGCTTTCTCTTGACTCGGAGCCAACAATTTATTTGTTACGCTGACCGAGTGCTACGATAGATTTTTTTATCCAGAGCGGTCATGAATATCACACTCCAGAGAGAACCAAAAAAAGAAATCGCTCGTTATCGTCAACAAGCTCTTAAGGCTGCTGCTGTTGGCCATGAGAGCCTCGCAGCATATTGGAGACTCGCGAGTGATGAGGCCAGGTTCGTCCATGAGCAAGGACAAGCTACCGCAATACTGCAACCTCAAGGAGCGAGTTATCTTCATGAGATTGCGCTTCTGAGTTATTCGAACCAAGAAGGCAATTACTACTTGGATCATCAAGTGAAAAAATCAAAAAGCTTACATTGGGCTTTCAGTAGAAATGAAATGAGAGAAGCCGGTTCTGCATACCGTTACTGGATAGCTTTTGCACAGGCACAAGATTCAAAAAACTTTGACCAAGAAATCGACCAAGCATCTAGAGCCTCGATCCTCTATTCTTCGACTCTGCCAGAAGTCCCGCATTATGCAGGACAGGCAGCGTCTTTGTTTAAAAAAGCACAACACATCAAGCTTCATGATCCTCAAGGTGATGTTTTCTCACACACATTACTCATTCATCGCTGGCGAAGAGCCGCCTACAAGGCCGCTTATCTTGCCTCTATCCATCTTGATTGCAGCGGACCTTCGTTCAAAAAAGATCCACGTCTCGAGCATGCCTGGAATGCGCTGATCGACTTCATGAAAGAAGATCTTTGCTTGCTTATTAAAGCCGCAGAGGCAACTCACATCGGCGCTGAGGATGAGGCTATCCAATATTGCCTAGCAGCTTGTGCTGCTGCTCATGGGGTAGATGCCATTTTAGAAACACTGGCTTCTCCAAAAGACTCATTAGACGAGCATCCAAAACATGATACCTCCCTTGCAAGAGAACACCAAAAAGTCATCAAATTCCGGCTAGCTACTCGTGAGGCTTTGGCGAGAGATAGTCGATTAATAGGATTCTGGAGCAAGGCTGCATTTTCGCTCGAAAATAGTCTTGATGCCTCCTTTTACTCCTTAGAATCACACAACAAAAAGCCAGAGTATCCACTTCTTTCCTTCTACTGGGAGGAATCAGCAAAGACTTCAAAAAACGCCTCCGTCCTCTTTGCAAGATGTGCCCGTTTCTATGACACCTATCCTTTTCTACCCTTTTTGTTACTCGAGCAATACGCTCGGTATCTCCAAAAAAAAACTCAGAAAAAAATTCCCATTATTTTCTTTGAAAAAGTTTCCTTTCGAATCATGGAATCTTTGCTGCCTACCTATGGATGGAGAAAAAAATGGGAAGAAGGAACGCCCATTCACTATGATGCTCTAAGCAAGAGCGCGATGGTCACCTGTTGGGTCTATCAGACATGGAGTTTTCTTCAAAAAGCGGGTCTGGATTGCACACTTTCCACAGAGCTTCCATCTTTTTTGAGTACGGGAATTTTTATCACCATGAGTAAACTTTTAACCCCCTCACTGAGGCGGTCGCCAAAAAGCTACGGGCTATTTCTTATCGATATTCTTGCTGATGGAACACCACATCGGGCAGCTGATTTGCATTTAGTCGAAAATAGAAAGTATGCTCGTTTTCTTCCCTATTCCATTTTTGTTCCTCATTGGCCACAGCCCTTTCTCAAAAAACGAGATCCATCACGTGGCAATCGTTTTGAAAATATCTGCTTCTTTGGTGAAATACAAAACCTTGCTCCAGAACTTCGCTCACAAGAATGGTCTGAAAGATTATATAAGGAACTGGGACTTCGCTTTCTTATTCGAGAACCACGCGATTGGAGCGACTATAGCGACATTGATTGCGTTGTTGGAATTCGTAGTTTTTCTCGCGCCTCTTATCTCAACAAGCCAGCCACAAAGCTTTATAATTCCTGGTTAGCAGGAGTACCTTTTATTGGTGGCTCTGATTCGGCATTTGCAGAAGATGGAGATCCTGGTGCAAATTACTTAGTAGCAACGTCACTGGAAGAATTACTGGCTCACCTCAAAGAGCTCAAAGAAAATACCTGCTTACGCTCCCAACTCGCTGAGAATGGCGTACAATCAGCTCAAGGCTACACCAAGGAAGCAACGCTAAAATTTTGGAAAAAACTTATTGAAGAAACAATTCCTCTACGCGCTTTTTTTTGCCAGCAACGATCACCTTGGCAGCGTATATTGATCTATTTGATGCAGCGCGTCGTGTGCAAATTACATCATTGGTATTTTCATGTTTTTTCACTCAACGAACCTGCCAAGCAAGATGAGGGCAATGCATATGCTACGCATGCACAAGGAATCCTTCAGAGTCAGATAGCTCACAGCCCATGATTCTTGCAGTTATGAGTTGAGCGTTGAGAAAAAAGAAGATACTATTTTCTTGCTATGTCTCAACTTTCTCTTTCTCATTTTTCCGAAAATCTTCCTGTGAGTGGCACCATTGCTATCACGCAAGCAGCCGTAGGATGTGGCATAGGCCTTCTCCTTGCTGATAAAATGAGCCGACGCGCGCGTCAGCGTACCTCTCTTTTTCTTGTGGCAGCCGGAGCAGTCATTATTGTTCCTGTGATAGCTAGTTGTGTGCATCGCATTTGTAATCGGCCGCATTCTAAGAAACGTGTTTTGCGTCAACTGGAGTCTATTCGCGGTGCCAGCGGCTTTTCAGAGGAAGCTGTCTAAATTAAAGCTTCTCAAATAATGGACTAGGAGACGCTGTTCCATGAAATGTTCCAGCTGACTTTCATGCTTTTTCTTGTTTTACTCCGCACGGAGAAGCAATGAGTTTTTATGAACGCTCCACATATTCCTCTTTATATTAATCGTGGATTAAGTTGGCTGGAATTTAATCAACGTGTTTTATATCAAGCCTGGAATACAAAAAATCCATTATTAGAGCGTCTTAAGTTCCTTGGTATTTTTAGTTCCAATTTAGATGAGTTTTTTGAAGTTCATGTCGCCTCATTGAAGCAACAATCGCAACGTGCTCAGGTAAAAAAAGGTCCAGATGATCTGCTTGCTCGGGAAGAATTAAGAGCCTTATCCTCTAAAATACGCGAGCTCCTCCTTGATCAGCATCGGTGTTGGGATCAAGAGATCATTCCTGCACTGAAAAAAGAATCTATTTATTTGCATGAATATGGAGAAGCCCCGATTGATGAGCAGAAATATTTTTCTCAATATTTTCATGAATTTATTTTTCCCATGCTCACGCCCTTGGCTGTTCATCCGCTCCATCCTTTTCCACAGCTGCTGAATTTGAGCTTGAATCTTTTAGTGGAATTACAAGAAGAAAATCATAAAACAACATTGGTGGTCGTTCAGATCCCTCAAAAATTACCTCGTTTTATTCCATTTTCACACTCTCAAGGAACAAAAGAGACTCATTATGTTTTTTTAGAAAGCATCATCAAACATCATATCGGCGACCTTTTTTATGGCGTTCCTATTGGAAAGGCGCATCTTTTTCGTCTGACACGTAATAGTAATTTGACCATTGATGAAGAAGATTCCGAACATCTCTTAGATGTCATTGAAAAAGAACTTAGTCATCTCGACTCCAACACTCCTATTCGCCTTGAAGTCCATCATTCATTTCCCAAAAAGCTAGCAGCTTGTTTGCTAAAGTTTTTAAATTTGCAAGAAAGTGATCTCTACACTCTGCCTGGTATTTTAAATTTCACTCCCTTGATGAGTCTTGCCGCTGAAATAGATCGCCCTGATCTTAGAGAAAAGCGTTTCAGCCCTAGAAAGGTTGTCTCCTTGCGTGCAGAGAGTGATATTTTTTGGCATCTTCGCAGGGGTGATATTCTTCTGCATCATCCTTATGATAGTTTTCAAACAGTTGCTGATTTTTTAGGACATGCTGCTGAAGACCCTCACACACTGGCCATCAAACAAACCTTGTACCGCACAAGCAGTGACTCTCCTCTAGTCTCTTCACTCATGAGTGCAGCGCGTCATGGAAAACAAGTCACGGTCGTCATTGAGCTCAAAGCACGTTTTGACGAAGCTGCCAATATCAAATGGGCACGCATGATGCGTAATGAAGGAATTAATGTGATTTATGGACTTTCCGGCCTTAAGACGCACGCAAAAGCAATGCTTGTGATACGCCAAGAAGGAGAAAAAATTCGACGCTACGTTCATCTTGGCACTGGCAATTACAATCCCTCGACAGCACGTTTTTATACAGACCTTGGTTTGCTAACAGCCCGGGAATCCCTTACCGCTGACGTGGCTGCGATGTTTAACGTGCTCACCGGTTTTTCTAAACTTCCAGAGCTCAACGAACTTGCTCTTGCCCCCTATAACTTAAAGGAAAAATTAATGGGGTTAATTAATCGTGAGATTGCACATGCTCAGGCAGGCCGCCCTGCCGCTCTTTTTATTAAAATGAATGCACTCGTTGAAGAGGGGATGATTTCTGACCTCTACCGCGCATCACGAGCAGGTGTTACAATCAAACTCTTAATTCGAGGCACTTGCTGTCTGCGTCCCGGAATTCCAGGAGTGAGTGATCATATTGAAGTGCGTAGTATTGTAGGACGTTTTTTGGAGCACAGTCGTATTTTATATTTTGAAAATGGAGGAGCCTCTGAAATTTTTTTAAGCAGTGCAGACTGGATGCCTCGGAATCTTTTTCGTCGTGTTGAAACATTTTTTCCCTTGGTATCTCCAGGAGTCAAAGAGCATGTGAAAGAAATTTTAGATTGGTTTTGGAAAGACAATGTGCAAGCACGTTACATGGATCGATTCGGGAAATATCATCACATTTCCCAAAAAAATGAGCCTTTTAATGTGCAAAATGCTTTTTTAGAAGATGCCCAAAGTCGACGAAAGATGACTGAGTAGATAGCTTTTTTGGATGAATTTTAGCATTTTAGAGAAAGAAGACTTCCATCGAAATTTTCTCTTTTTCTTGATTTTTCTTCATAAGAGCGTTCTCATCACTCGCGTGATCTTAAGATAACGTGTGCTCTTCGAGCCTTATAAGCGAAGAAGAGCATCATCATCTTATCACGTCCTTCTTTTTTTAAGACTATAGGTTGAAATTTGAAATCCACCTCTCTTGTACTTCCTGTGAATTATTTGTTACCACACTTTCCTCAATCCATCTTTGCAAGTGGCATTGTCTATGCCTTTGTTGAATCGACCATTGAAGGAAAACTAGTCTTATTAGTCCTCTTTTTAGGATCCATTTTTAGTTGGTCAGTCATGCTTACTAAGATTCGCGTGTTACATGCGGCAAAGAAACAATCAGCGGAGTTCATGGAATTTTTTCGCCGCGATAGACAACCATTAAAAATTTTTGAACAAGGAGTACTCTTTGAAAGATCGCCTCTTTATCAAATTTATCAAGCAGGATGCCATGAACTTTGTTTTCAATTACTCGGCTCCATTGAAGTGGATGAAACATTTCAAGCACGCATTCAAATGGCACCACGCATCAGTGCCTCTCACATGCGTTCAGTAACAGCAGCTATGGAGCGTGCCGTTGGTGAATCAGCGTTGGAATTAGAATCTCAAATGATTATTCTTTCTACCGCCGTAAGCGGAGCTCCTTTTATAGGCCTTTTAGGAACGGTTTGGGGGGTTATGGATGCCTTTGGTGGGATTGCTGCTGCTGGAACAGCCAATCTTGCAGCCATGGCACCCGGAGTTTCTGGCGCTTTGATCACAACGGTAACAGGGCTGCTGGTCGCGATTCCAGCTATGTTTGGGTATAATTTTTTAGTCACTACTGTACGCGGAATGATTGTGGCTTGTGATAACTTTGCAGCGGAATTTTCAAGTTCACTAGAACATCGTTATATTGCTCACGAAACGTATCAAAAATAGATTTTTCTCGTCATGCGTCGTTTTTCTACTCATGGAACGTTACACACGCTTTCAGAATTAAATGTCACTCCCTTGTTGGACTTGGCCTTTGTCTTGCTCATTATTTTTATGATCACAACGCCACTACTCGAAAACAGTATGGAGTTAGTTGTGCCAAGTAGTTCGACGGCTCATCATGAAGTCAAGCCGTCGGAAGTCCAAATGATTTTGATTGATCGTAATGAGATCATTACAATGAACAAAAATATTGTGCCTCTCGATCAATTACTCGGTTGTTTACAAGAACTCAAGGAGGCACAACCAGGAATTTCCATTGTAATACGCCCTCACCGTGATTTGCCGATACAACAATTTATTTCCATCATGGATATCCTACAAAAAGCTGGAATCACTAAAGTAGGAGTGATGACTCATCCTGAAGACAGCTCGATCACACATCCTCCCACAGCAACTCGATGAAGAATATTCAGTCGGATTTTCGAAGGGCTTTCATCTTGGTAGCAGCTATCCACGTAAGCCTTATTTTAGGTATTATCTTGTTTTTGCGCCAAGCTCACAAACCCCCTCAGGAAAATGTAACCTGGATAAATACAGAATCCTTTTCCTCGACGACTTCCTTATTAGCTGCTAATACACGACCCATGGATTCTGCGCCTATGACAGAAGAAAAACCTCAGACACAAAAACCTGAAAAAGAAGTTTATGAGGCCAAAAGCGAAGCTGATTTAAAACTCTCTCCAGTAGAGCCACCTCAGCTACCTCAGCCACCTCGAGAAGAAAAAACCATACCTCCTCCATCAATAAATCAGAGCACAATACCACTCAGTACCCCCCCACGCACAGCAACACCACTTCCCAAACCCATGATCAGGCCTAGCTCGAGCAAAACAGCGAAACCTCCTTCTCCATCAAAATCCAAGAACGAGACTCTATTAGCTCACAAAGCATCTCCACAAAGCAGGCCAAGACCAACACCACAAGCTACTGCTAAAATCACCCCAAGAGAAAAACAGACTGTGAAAAATTCTTTATCTAAAAAAGAGTCCCCTCTTCACAATTCAAGAGAAGTCGGGGCTCATGAAAAGACAGAAAGAAAAAGTAAAAGTTTAGCAAATACCATAGATCATGATTCATCGGCAAAAGCTGCTTTTCTCAAAGCTAAAAAGGAAGGGAGCAACAACCCTTCTACCGCAAATAGCACAGGGAATGGAACAGGCATTGATCATGATGCATTAAATGCTTATCACGAACTTATTCATGATCGGTTTTATAGTCAGTGGGAACAACCAACTTCAATACCAACAGAACACAAACATGATTTTGTCTGCACACTCCAACTTACGATTCAAGCAGACGGAACTATTTCTCATTTTCAACTTGCTAAGGCAAGCGGTAACCCCCTCATGGATTCCTCTGTATTGTCAGCTGCAGAAAAAGTCCTAACAATTGCTCCTCTCCCTAGTGCAATAGCTACTGGAGGTTCTTATAAAGTGAATATCAATTTTGAATTGGAGTAGTTATCTTCTAAATCCCAATATTTACTGGTCCTTTGTTAACCCGGATATTTCATACTGATCGTGACGAGGAGACTGCGAAGGCGGATGGGGTAAGGCGAGTGATGAAGTCTGACGACGGCTGTATGAGTACATACTGCCCGAGGAGCAATTCGAAGCTGACGCAGTATCCATCAGGTGTTCGCAAGCCGCAGCAGAATCAGTATGAAATATGCGGGTTAATATTATTCCTTATCATAAAACGTTTTTATTTCTCCACTTTATAGCTTTTGAAAATGCAACCCATTTCTATCGCCTGTTTTAATCAAGATGTTTGGATTCGCGTCACGGGTCGCGGGAATTTTCAATCTAGCTTTGCTTTAAAACAGCTTGTACAAGAAACAATTAACAAGGGATATATTCGCTATGTCATTGATCTCAAAGAATGCGACCAACTTGACTCGACATTCATGGGAACAGTGACAGGAATTGCTCAACGCTTGCGTCAATACCCAGAGAGTGATTTTAAAGTTGTTAATGTGAATAACAGCAATCAAGAACTCATGGAGAACCTGGGGCTTGATGAACTCTTTTCCATCCAGCCTTTATCGATCAAGCAGGAGCTTCCTCCTGATATCAACGCTGCTTTTTTTGCAACATCATCATGTTCTATTCCACCAACAGAAGAAAAAGCAAAGATACAAGAATTAGTGATTTCGGCTCATGAAGCATTAGTGGCAGCTAATAAAGAAAATACAGAAAAATTTAAAACTGTCTTTGAGATCTGCTCTCATCACTAGCTAGCTCGAATATTTCTTTACGAAGGCTTGTAGTTTATTGCGTGAGATGCTCTTATTGAGCAATTCATGTTTTTTTCCTTCGGATTTTATCTTACCACATTTTTCTTATTAGTAGTCTCGATTGTACTAGCAATGATCCTGAGGGTTCAACGCCGACGTGTTCATCAGTTAAAAAGATCACGTCTTGAGATTCAGCAGGAAGAAGATCGTGTTTTTGATTTCTTACGTGGTCTAGGAGAAGCTTTTTCTGGAGGGGTTCATCCTGAAGAACTTCATCGCCTTATTGTAGAGGGAGCTGTACGTATTTTGGCCGCACAGGGAGGGGCTCTTTATCTTGTTGATCAAGATGAAAAAATGTTAATTCCTGCTTTTCTTACCGAGGAGGCATCTCCCCTTGTGGTGATTCCTGATTTTGTGATGCAAGCAACCCCATCTTTATTATCTCTCTATGGTGTCAAAAAAAAATCCCCAACCTCGCTTCAAAGCTTTCTCAAATTACATACTATCGCACGTCATGAAAGTTTACTTGGAGAAGCTTGGAATTGGGATGAACCTAGATTCTTTAATCATGAGACACTACCTTCTGCGTTAATGAAACAAGGTTTGGATACAGTTTTTTTGGGGCCATTAATTTATGGCAACAGAACCCTTGGCGTGCTAGCACTCACCAACGGAGTCAATACCTCGTTTTCTCAAGGAGGACTAGAACTCTTTTCTGCAATTGCAGAACAATCTGCCTTTGCCCTTTATACCCAAGTTGTCTACAAGGAAGCAGAAGAAAAACGCTTGTTAGATCACGATTTGGAAATTGCGCGTGAAATTCAGAAAATTCTTTTACCTTCAGATCCTCCCGTCGTGCCCGGCTATCAAATTAGTGGCATTAATATTCCTGCACAAGCCTTGAGCGGTGATTATTTTGATTATCTTTTAGTCGATCAAGAGCATATAGGCATTGCGATTGCTGATGTTTCGGGCAAAGGCATCCCAGCTTCTCTTATCATGACGCTTTGTCGCAGCGCCCTACGCGGTCATGCTTTTGAAGAAACTTCTCCATCGCGCGTTTTACATCACGTAAACCGACAACTCTTTTCAGATATGAAAGAAGACATGTTCATTAGCATGGCTTATCTCACTATCAATTTTCAGACCGATCATGGCCTACTAGCACGAGCTGGTCATGATGCTCCGCTGTTTTATCGAGCACGCGATCGTTTTATTGAACGTTTAAATCCCAAAGGAATGGCTCTTGGCATTGACAGCGGAGAAGTCTTCGATAAATTCTGTCATGACTTTCCCTTTCATTTTGAAAAAGGAGACTGTCTGCTTCTCTATACCGATGGCGTGACCGAAGCACTCGATTGCCATGGTGTTGAGTTTGGCATTCAACGCCTCATGCAATACCTTCAGGAAAGTGCAAGTGCTTTAGAAAGTTCTGAAAATCTTTTAAAACGATTAACCGACGATATCCGAATT
The DNA here is from genome assembly GCA_903913785.1 of uncultured Spartobacteria bacterium. Lineage (GTDB taxonomy): Bacteria > Verrucomicrobiota > Verrucomicrobiia > Chthoniobacterales > UBA6821 > CAIWMF01. Next base: position 11,320 of record CAIWMF010000051.1, read on the forward strand.
TTTATTAATCATCAGCCTCAGCATGATGACATCACTCTTATTACCATTCGAAAACTGTGAAAAAAACATCCCATCATCATCCAAAAACTCCTACTCCATCTCTGGATGTAGAAAAAGAAGAACTCGACTCCCTCCCGGCAACTCCTCCCTCGAAGGACCAAGAAGAGATAGCTCTTTTGAAAAATCAGATAGAACAATATCGGGACCAAGCATTACGAGCAGCTGCTGATTTGGAAAACTATCGCAAACGCATGATGCGTGAAAAAGAGGAAACCATTCGTTATGCCAACAACTCCTTACTTGAGAAATTACTCCCTATTATGGATAATTTTGAGCTTGGCCTTCAAGCAGCACGCGCGAGTGCAACAAGTGATGTAAACTCTCAGGCTGGAGAAATTATCAGCGGCCTTTCCATGGTAGAGCGTCAATTACATGATTTTTTCAAAGATCATGGAATGGAATCCATTGAAGCAGTTGGAAATATTTTTGATCCTAAACTTCATGATGCTCTCAGTTACCAAATCGATACTTCACTACCTGAAGGTCAGGTAATTAGTCAGCTGCGCAGGGGTTATCTTCTAGCGGGCCGATTATTGCGTCCAGCGAGTGTGATCGTTAGCAAAGTGAGTTAGGGCAAATTTTTCTAAGAGACGCCCTACTTATTGCATACCTTTCTAAGATAATTTTTAGATTTCCATTCCTAAACATACTCGATGAGCAAACGTGATTATTACGAAATATTAGGGGTTCCTCGTAACGCCCAGGCAGAAGAGATCAAGCGTTCCTATCGTAAATTAGCAATTAAATATCATCCTGATAAAAATCCAGGCAATGCTGCTGCAGAAGCCTCTTTTAAGGAGCTTGCCGAGGCCTATGATGTCATTAGTGATCCCAATAAAAGAGCCGCTTATGATCGTTATGGGCATGCTGCTTTTCAGGGTGGAGCAGCTCATGGAGGAGCCGGTGGGTCTCATGATCCCTTCGATCTATTTCGAGAGATGTTCGCTGGTCAACGAGGTGGGGACATGGGTAGTGGAATTTTTGAGCAATTTTTTCATGGAGGAACAGAATCTTCCTCTCATGACGGAAAAAAACGTGGAGCTGATCTTCGCTATGACCTTGAAATTACTTTAGAAGAAGCCTTTGTCGGCTGTGAAAAAGAGATTGAAATTACAAAACTCGACACATGTCATAGCTGTGATGGTTCGGGTGCTGCTCCTGGAGCTCAGAGAGCACGTTGCTCGATCTGTCAGGGAAGAGGGCAGGTTGCCATGTCGCGTGGATTTTTTCAGGTAGTTCAAACGTGCCCTCAATGCCATGGAGCTGGTCAAGCCATTAATAAACCGTGCAAGAAGTGTCAAGGAGAAGGATGTGAGGAGAAAGTTTCTCACATGAATCTGAAAATACCTGCAGGAATTGACGAGGGAGCACGACTCCGTTCTGCAGGGGCAGGTGAAGCGGGGGTCAGGGGAGGAAGCAAAGGAGATCTTTATATCATCATTCATCTTAAGAAGCATGTCGTTTTTGAGCGTGATGGGATGGACCTGCATTGCAAGATTCCCATTCCTTTTTCTGTTGCTGCCTTAGGTGGAGAAATCAAGGCACCAACTCTTAGTGGCTTGATTGATGTTAAAGTTACTGCTGGCACTCAAAGCGGCTCTACTCTCTGCGCCCATGGTTCAGGAATGCCGTCTCTCCAAAACAAGCACAAAGGAGATCTCTACATACGTGTTGAGGTCGAAGTGCCAACAAAACTGAACTTCGAACAACGTGAGGCCTTAGAAAAATTCTCTCAACTCTGCGATGCCGACAACACACCCATCCACCGCACCTTTACAGAACGGCTTAAAGATTTTCTAAGACATCCTTAGCCCGGATATTTCATACTGATCGTGACGAGGAGGCTGCGAAGCTAGGGTGGGGTACCACCGGCGGTCGGGAGAGCCTGGTGTTGTCCAAGTCACAATGTGAGTTGAGCGAATCATCCACCCTACCTTCCCGTTCTTCGCAGGTGATCGGCATAAAATATTCGGGTTGCTCCTATTCATCTCTTAAGAAGAAGCTCTCTTGCTCAATCACGCTTTACGGTGACCTTTTAGATTGTCAGAGTAAATCGTGCTGCGTAGCATATTGAGAATCATTATTTTTTATGTCCTACACATTACCCACACTTCCTTACCCTGCCAATGCGCTCGAACCATCCATTGATGAGAAGACAATGGGCATTCACCATGACAAGCATCATGCAACCTACGTGACCAATCTCAATAATGCCCTCAAGGACTATCCTGAGCTCGCAGACAAGCCTATTGAGGAACTCATTGCTCAGCTCGATCGTGTTCCTGATGCGATTCGCACCACTGTTCGCAATAATGGAGGTGGACATTCCAACCATAGTTTTTATTGGATACTTATGACACCAGGTGGCGCGAAAAATCCTGTTGGTAAACTCGCTGATGAACTTGTGAAAACATTTGGAAGTATTGAGGAATTTCAATTGAAATTCGAAGCTGCTGGTCTGGCCCGCTTTGGCAGTGGCTGGGTTTGGCTTGTCAAAAACAAACAGGGAGCTCTTGAAATTATCTCCACGCCCAATCAAGACTCTCCGATCATGGAAGGACTGACGCCCATCCTGGGTAACGATGTTTGGGAGCATGCTTACTATCTCAATTATCAAAATCGCCGTGCAGATTATTTGAAGGCATGGTGGAATCTTGTGAATTGGGATATTGCCGAGGGGAAAATGTAACCCTTCTTGCACGAAAAAAGCTTCAATCCTTATCGTGTTTTCTCTTAATTCCAATTATCTCAAACTCAAAGCCGGTTATCTTTTTCCAGAAATAGCACGTCGCGTCCAAGCTTTCCTGGATACTCATCCCGAGGCAGTGACTGATTTAATTCGCTGTGGTATTGGGGATGTCACCGAGCCTCTTCCTCTCGCTGCGCGCGAAGCCATGCATGAGGCCATTGAGGAGCTGGGCCAGCCTGCAACCTTTCGCGGGTATGGCCCTGAGCAGGGATATGATTTTTTAAGAAAACTCATTACCCAACATGATTATGCCGCTCGCGGAGTAAGCATAGCGGAGGATGAAATTTTTATTTCTGATGGCTCGAAATGTGATGGGGCCAACATCCTGGATATTTTAGGCACTCAGAATCAAATTGCCGTTATGGACCCTGTCTACCCCGTCTATGTTGATACCAACGTGATGAGAGGACGTAGCAGTGATGCCCGAGAAGATGGTTCCTATGAAGGGATCACCTATCTTGAGTGCACTCCCGAAAATGCCTTTGTCCCAGAGATCCCAAAAGAAAAAGTTGATATCATTTACCTCTGCTACCCGAATAACCCGACCGGGACAGTAGCCTCGCATGCGGCACTCAGTGCTTGGGTGGAGTATGCACGGAGGCATCAATCACTCATTCTCTTTGATGCGGCCTATGAGGCTTTTATCCAAGACCCCAACATACCTCACTCCATTTATGAAATCCCAGGGGCGAGGGAATGTGCTATCGAACTACGTAGTTTTTCTAAGAAAGCAGGATTTACCGGCGTGCGATGCGCCTTCACTGTTGTCCCCAAAGAGCTCATGGGAATCACATCTGCAGGCACTCAACGCTCCCTCCATCCATTCTGGCTGCGACGCATGACAACCTCTTTTAATGGGGTCAGCTATATTACACAGCGTGGGGCTGCGGCACTCTACATCCCGCAGGGCAAAGCAGAAGTAGAAACCTTAATTCATCACTATATGGGCAATGCCACGATACTCAGGGATGCGTTACTTGCTTCTCATCATACTGTGTATGGAGGAACGAATGCTCCTTACCTTTGGATAAAATCGCCTCAAGGCGAAACAAGCTGGCAGACGTTTGATCGTATGCTTGATCACCATCATATTGTCGTGACCCCGGGAAGTGGCTTTGGAAAAGCCGGTGAAGGTTACTTCCGTATTTCTGCTTTTAATAGTCGAAAAAAGGTGCTCGAAGTCGCCCAGAGACTTTCTCACTCGTAAGAAGCCTAAACAAAATAGGTAAAGAGTCATCGATGTTCCTGCAACTCCTCAGACATCACACGATAGACAACGACGTGCTCCTTCTCTTTGTATGCTCATTTCAGAAATTTTTTACTCACTGCAAGGCGAAGGTCTGCTAATCGGAATGCCCTCTGTCTTTGTGAGAACATCGGGATGTAATCTACGTTGTCAGTGGTGTGATACCCCTTATGCCTCCTGGCAAGTGGAAGGAGAAGAGCTTAGTCTCCTAGAAATTTTAGAGCGCATTGCCTCCTATCAATGCCATCATGTCGTCTTAACGGGAGGCGAGCCCATGATCGCTCGTGGGATCATCGATCTTGCACGCGAGCTCCGAGCAAGAGGACATCATATTACCATTGAAACAGCAGGCACTATTTTGCCACAGGACATCGCATGTGATCTGGCCTCCCTAAGCCCTAAGCTAAAGAATTCGACTCCAGAAAAAGCCCTTGCAGGTCCATGGATGGAGCTTCATGAGAAGAGGCGTTACCAGCCTGACGTTATCAGGGCTTGGAGGAAATTAGTAGAGTGCCAATTAAAATTTGTGGTGACCTCACCAGAGGATCTTGAAGAAATTGAGTTGATCTTAACAGAGATTGGCCCTGTGCCAAAAGAACATCTTTTTTTAATGCCAGAGGGCACAGATCCAGCCAGCTTACGTGAGCGCTCCAAATGGCTTGCCACGATTTGTCGAGAAGGTCATTACCGCTTTGCACCGCGTTTACAAATAGACCTCTATGGCAATACAAGAGGGACGTAAAAATCTCTAAAAAGTGAAGATTCAAGGCTTAGAATACTTTCATAAAAAAATTTGATCCTCCATTCCTCTTTTCAAAAAACCTACTTTCAAAATCATTTTTTCTAGCCAATGCAGATTCAGAACTATTTGCCCTTTACTCGTGACACTTTACTGATTTCATAAAGTCTATTTTATGAACCCACTGCGTATTCTCGTTGTTCGTAGAGATAATATTGGGGATCTTTTGTGCACAACCCCCCTGCTACATGGACTTCGCAAAAAATATCCAGAAGCGATGATTGCCGTCCTTGCTAGCAGTTATAACGCAGAAATTTTGAGAGGAAATCCCGACGTAGACGATGTATTTGTTTTTTTAAAACGTCATGAAAAAAAGAACTACGGTTACTTTTTTTCAAAACTTTGGAAGCGATGGATCCTTGTCCAAGAGATCAGAAAATGTCGTTTTGATCATATTATTCTAGCCAATGGGGGCTGGCGTTATGCACGCCGCCTGCATGGCAAAAAGATGATTGGTTTTCGTGAAAGGCATCAACCCGATCACCGGCAACCTGATATCTTAGTTCCTCTAGAAAACGAGGGCAGAGATGAGCATGAAGTTGTAAAAATGGCACGTCTAGGGTCTATGTTGCGCGTGAGGGAGGCTACGGGACCATTACATCTTTTTATAGATCCCAGAGAACTAGCAACACAACGACAGCTTCTTATTGATTTAGGCTGGAATCCTAACATACCAACACTCGGCCTACATTTTAGCGCCAGAAAGCCCCATCAACGATGGCCAAAAGAATCTTTTTCAGCCCTCGCCAAAGAGCTCATCACGCGCAAAAGCATGCAAATCATCTTATTTTGGTCTCCGGGTAAAAACAACAACCGCATGCATCCAGGCGATGATGAAAAAGCCATGTGGCTTCTAGAACAACTCAATCATCCAAGCATCTTTGCTTGCCCCACAAAAAATCTTCGCGAACTCATTGCTGGCATTTCCTTGATAAATCGAATGATTTGTAGTGATGGTGGAGCAATGCATATTGCGGCGGCGTTGCAAAAACCAATGGTCTGTTTTTTTGGAGCGAGTAATCCTCAAGAGTGGCACCCTTGGCATGTCCCTCATCAAATCTTGCAACCAACGTCAAACAATGTTGCTGATATTAGTGTTGATGAAGTGATCGAGGCCTTCAATAAACTTTAGCCCGGACATTTCGAGTTCCATTTTTTTTTAAAACAACTAGGTTTTTTACTCATGAAGCGATTTCGAAAAATCATCATCACCTTTTTTTCTTTATTTCTTTGTGTTACTCAAGCAAGGGCGCTCAATTCCATTATTGTTGATAATGAAACAGGGTGTGTCCTCGAAGAGCATGGTTTAAATAGTCAAGCGTCCATTGCGAGTCTTACGAAGTTGGCGCTGGCGGTAGTGCTTCTTGATTGGGTCAATCTTTGTAAAAAAAATCTCGATCAAGTAGCAGAAGTCCCTTCTAGTGCACTGCCAAAAGGACCTAATAATCCCCTGGGATTAGAACCAGGAGACCGTCTGACATTACGTGACCTACTCTATTTGTCGCTCTTGATTTCTGATGATCAAGCAGCTCAGACCATCGCTTACTACGTCGGCTCTCAGCTAGCCAACACGCAAGAGCTAGGCCCAATCGATAATTTTGTGTCACACATGAATGCACTCGCTTTGGAGTTAAAAATGAAAAGAACTCTTTTTCTCAACCCCACCGGCCTTGATAAGGCACCTTCTCAAAGTCAGCCTTACTCGAGCGTTGGCGATTTAGCGAGATTAGTCCGTTATGCTTATTCCAAACCAGGGCTTTCCTTTTACGTTGCTCAAAAGTCGCGCGACATTACGGTTAATCGCACTCTTAATGGTGCCAGCAAATCTTTTTCTATCAGGATTCACAATACGAACCTATTGTTAGGAGAAGAGTCCATTGATGGCGTGAAAATGGGGAGCAGCAATCTTGCCGGCGAGTGCCTTGTGCTAACGAGCGAACATCATCCGGAGGTGACAAAAGTAGGCAGCACCATTTACACGGCACCACGTCGCATTATTGTCGTTTTACTTAATGCCCCCCATTGCTTTCAACAAGGAAGGGCATGTATTGAGCACGGATGGGCACTCTATGATTCTTGGGCTAGAGCAGGAAGGCTGACCACTGGTCATGAAATTTTGTAACCAGTATATGTCTCAAAAAAATCTTGGTGTCCTAACAAGCGGTGGTGATTGTCCAGGATTAAACGCTGTATTACGCGCGATTGTCTGTTCTTCAGATCAACGTGGCTTCAAAATCATTGGCTTTCATGACGGCTTTGAAGGCCTGCTCGCTCCTGATGCTTTTACCGTTCTTACCACGACCAACACATCAGGCATCATGCAGGTGGGAGGGACGATCTTAGGAACGACTAACCGTGGTCATTTTACTATCAAAGCAGAAGCTGGAAAAAAAGTTCTTGTCCCTGAACATGTCGTTAAAAAAGCGTCGCAAATCTGCCACGACTTGCGCCTAGATGGTCTTATTGTCATTGGAGGAGATGGTTCCATGACCATAGCTTTACAACTCTATCAAGCGGGTTTTCCTGTGATTGGCGTCCCTAAAACCATTGATAATGATCTTGAGGCAACTTCTATGACCTTTGGTTTTGATTCTGCTGTGGCCTGTGCGACGGATGCTCTAGATCGGTTGCACACAACAGCAGCAAGTCATAAACGCGTCATGATTCTGCAAGTCATGGGACGTCATGCTGGTTGGATTGCACTCTGGAGCGGCCTGGCAGGCGGAGCTGATATGATCTTAATTCCAGAAATACCATTTCATTTAGAAAAAATAACTGAGGAAATCAAGCGCCGTAGCGCACAAGGAAATCGCAGTACCATCATTGTTGTTGCGGAAGGCGCACGAGCACAACAGGGAAAACAATTTTCTAAAGGCACCATGCATGGGGAATCACGCCTTGGAGGTATTGGAGAAATGTTATGCCATGAAATTGAGCGCCGCACGGGACAAGAAACCCGTGTGTGCATTCTAGGACACTTACAACGCGGAGGAGCACCGACAACACTAGATCGTATTTTAGGAACACGCTTTGGCGTTAAAGCTGTGGAATTGGTCGATCAAAAAAAGTTTGGCACCATGGTCAGCTACCACGATGGGAGCGTTCTTGATGTCCCCATTGCCCATGCCATCCATCGCATGAAAACAATTCCACCCGATCATCAGATGATCGAAGATGCGCGAGCTATTGGCATTTCCTTTGGAGCCTAGCCCGCATATTTCATGCTGATCGTGACGAGGAGACTGCGAAGCTAGGGTGGATGCTCCGCCCAAGCTCGAAGTCTTCCTCGGGCAACACCAGTGCTCGGGAGAGCCTGGGGTAGACTGCCGTAACCGTTAGGTTAGGGGCAGCTCGGTAAGGGAGAGCCGAGCTTCGCCAAGCGAGTCAATATGGACACATACAGCCCAAATCACAATGGGAGTCTAATAGCCCTCACCCATTACCCATTACCCATTACCCATTACCCATTACCCATTACCCATTACTCATTACCCATTACCCATTACCCATTACCCATTACCCATTACCCATTACCCATTACTTTTAAAATAATGTCTGTGCGAGCACCTCTTGCAAGGTGGTGAGGCCAGCGAGAACTTTTTTTAATCCATCGTCACGTAATGTCCTCATGCCCTGATTGCGTGCTTGCTCACGGAGATGGGTGATGGTTTGTTTTTTTTGAATCGCATCACGCAAATGATCATTCATCAAAAGAATTTCAAAAATCCCTAAGCGTCCTTGAAAGCCTTTCCCTTGGCACTCTGCACAACCAGATGCTTTCATCGGCGTATTGATGGGTGAGGTGATCTCTTCGACGCTAAATATCTTTTGTTCATATGCGGTAAAGGTCGCAGGGACTTTACAGTGAAGACACAGGCGCCTTACCAAACGCTGTGCGATGATGGCATGTAGCGTACTTGCGATTAAAAAATGAGGGATCTTCATATCCTCAAGCCTCATGATGGCACTGGGCGCATCGTTCGTATGTAATGAGGAAAGAATCAGATGTCCTGTTAAGGAAGCATTCATAGTGATCTGCGCTGTCTCTGCGTCACGAATCTC
>CAIWMF010000052.1 GCA_903913785.1 uncultured Spartobacteria bacterium
AAGTGATACCCTCCCCTCTTAAAACCCAAGAGCACCAAAAGATCCCAGGCGCCATCACCAAATGCATCTCCTCTCACGCAAGACGGCTAACCCGGATATTTCATGCTGATCGTGACGAGGAGACTGCGAAGGCTGATGGGGTCAGGCAGACGAGCATTTTGACGCCGGGCGGTATGGACGCATACAGCCCGGCATCACAATCCTTCACCCGCCTTGTACTAACAAGCTTTGCACAGCGCCTCATTACGATTCAGTATGAAATATGCGGGCTAGGTCTCCTCAAGCACCTCGACAGTATCACAAATTCCGATTTGCCAGGGGAGCTCCTCATCGGTCATGATGTTACGACCACCCCTACCACAGAAAAACCAACCACCTGGGGAGAAGATGTATACCTCAAGCATCTCCTTCATCCTGAGTATAGACTTGTAGACTCTTCCATAACCGTCTCTATGAATCCTGCTAACAACTTAAAACGCCCTGCCTCACCCATTGCGCAGGAAGCAAACCCGACATCATCTTCAGGTGCCTCTTCTTCTAGTTGGCCTTCTGGCAGCCTCAGTGGAACCAGTGTTGTAGAGCATCCTCCATCACCTAAAAGCTTTTTCCCTAGGACCACAACAACCAACTGGAATGATCCGCCTTCCTCCTCAGACCCGCGTTCTATCCTAGCACCAGCCAAAAGACCTCGACCTGATGGATCTTATGAAATATCCGGGTTAAACCCCCTAGAAGATTTGAATATACATATTGTGACAGCCCTCACACACGCCCAGGCACAAGGAGCCCATCACGATATTATTTCAGCCTACGAAGCCTCTTTGGCGCGTCTTAACCAGGCGACTCAAGCTAGGAATGATGGTCACACAACATTATCATCCTATTACCAAGGATCAGCAATCGCCCTTTTCAGAACAAGTGAGGCAAAGATAAAGCAATGGAATGATAACGACGAGAAAATTCGGTTATACAACAATGAAGCAGCATCATGCTTCGAGGAATTACGAACGCTATTTGATCAAGCAGCAACAGCGTACGAGCAGGGTGATCATCAAGCCGCAGGAGCGTGGGATAATAAAGCTCAATTTTTAAAAAAACTATCTGAAATACGTGGTTTCGGTATTTTGGCCCCCAAAGATTCTGGATGGGCCCGTAAAGATTTTGGACAACCATCAATTGATGGCGTCAAGATGATAGAGATGATCCGAAACAACGTGATTACACCAGAGTTTCTTGAGGCATATCATGTTTCCCTCGAGGAAGTAGGGGGCGCACTGAGCTGTGAAATTAGCAAAGACATTAAGACACTCGAAGAGAAAATAAAACTCGTAGAGAGCTTAAGCGAACATTCCTTTGAAACGACACACTGTCTTGAAGGATGCCACGAAAAATTAGAAGAACTTGAAGCGATAGAAAGAAGGAACTTCAAAATTGATTCAAATTTAAGCACGCAAAAAGATCAGATTCAAAACACCATCACTGCTCTTGAAGCTATGTTGCTAACGCCAAGGACCAAGGAGGAGTTCTTGAATTTTTTTAACGCACACAAAGATGCTTTAACACATTTGAAAAATAACTTGTTATCATTCTCAGAAGAACCACAAAACAATACGATACAAGGCATCCTTGAAAACCTCCATCAAGAATATACTACTTCCCAGGATCAAGAAAACAGCTACATCCTTACCCTAGATGCAGCACAACGGATACGAGATGTGTGTCTTAGAGGTGATGTAGAGCGAATCAATGCTTTCATACCGGCTTTGGAGAAAAGCACAGAATATCGTTCTCTTGCAGCCACGGCAGAGGCTCAAGGAAAGCCCCAAGAAGCAGACTATTTCCATAATGCAGCAGATACTTGCTTATGCGAAGCCGGTGAGCTTGCTAAAAATCGACCCAACGAGGCTGCAGTGGCAGCCTATGAACAAGCAGCGGAGTACTTCGCACAAGCTGCCAAGGCACAGGCTCAAGGAAAGACCCAAGAAGCAGAATGCTGGAATGATGCAGGCTGGATATGTAGAAAAAAAGCCGAAGAGTTTGCTAAGGATACACCCAATAATGCTGCAATGGCAGCCTATAAACAAGCAGCGGAGTACTGCGTAAAAGCTGCCGAGGTATGGGCTCAACGAAAGACTGGAGAAGCAAGATGCTGGAATAATGCAGGCATAATGTGTAGCAACCAAGCCCTAGAGCTTACTAAGGATACACCCAATAATACTCTAGCGGAAGCCTATGGAAAAGGAGCGGAGTGCTTTAAAAACGCTGCTAAGGGATTGGCTCTAGGAGAGATCCAAGAAGCAATCTACTGGAATGATGCAGGCGAGATGTGTAACAAGCAAGCCAAGCAGTTTGCTAAAAATCCACCCAATAATGCTGCAGTGGCAGCCTATGGACAAGCAGCGCAGTACCACGCACAAGCTGCCGAGGCACAGGCTCTAGGAAAGACCCAAGAAGCAAGATACTGGAATGATGCAGGCATAGCGTGTAACAACCAAGCCAAAGAGCTTGCTAAGCCGGAGCCGAATCAAGCCGCGCTCAACTCATATGAGGAAAATAAACTTTATTGCACTAGAAAAGCGGAGGATCTCAATGCTCAAGCTGAGGAAAATAAAAAGATCAATCAATCAATAAGAGAGCATAGGCGTAGAGGCATATAGAATCCTGTCCCAGCCTCCTCGTCACGATCAGTATGAAATATGCGGGCTAGTGCCAGCGGTGCCGATCTTTTGTGGAGAGTTCGAAATAATTCAGTGCTGCCAAGAGAACAAATTTTCAGTGATGGATCCTATCTTTCTACCATCTATGCCTCTACAAAAGATCGGCTTCATAAGACCAATGGCATCAACGTGCGTATCATTGAATATAAAGTCTCAAAACAAAAAGAGAATGCTTATATTTTAATGACGACTTTGCTTGATGAAAAGACCTTCCCGGCCAGAGAACTTGCTAAATTATATCCGCAACGTTGGGAAGTAGAACTCATGTTTGATGAAATGAAAACTCATCTCAAAGATGGAAAAACTCTTCTGCGCAGTCAGAGCCCAGAGATGATCCTCCAAGAGCTTTATGGCTTGCTGCTTGCCTATCGAGCCGTACGAACCATGATGAATGCAGCAGCCCAACGTGCTCAAATTGATTCAGATCGATTATCTTTTACAGAATCTTTTAATATTATTCGTCGCAAACTGGTTGCCATGCCAGCCCTTTCCCCCTCAGGAAATATCTAGATGGCTGAATCATCTCATCAATCAAATTACTCAAGCAAGATTACCCAAAAGACGATGTCGTTCTTATCAACGAGCGGTAAAACGATTGGTTTTGAAGTATCCTGTTTCCTCAATTCGTAAAAATATGAATACTCCTCAGAGGCGTGTTACTAAAATCATAAAATACCTTAAGTAACCGGCATTGGGGCTAACCCGCATATTTCAAATGCTCTCAATCATGTTTGTCCAATATCCCGCCTGTATTGCTTGCCTTCAAAGGTAATCAAATCAACAGCTCTGTAGACTTTGTCTCTTGCCTCTCTGAGTGTCTCGCCCATAGCTGTGACCCCTAAGACACGGCCACCAGCAGTGTAGTATTGATCTCCTTCTTGTACTGTTCCTGCGTGAAAAATAATGATATCTGGGTCACATGCAGCGGCAGCATCGATTCCATGAATGATTTTTCCTTTTTCAATAGGACCTGGATAGCCTCCCGAGGCCAAGATAACACATACTGCCGGACGTCTCTCCCAAATCGGCTCCATAGAGGCAAGCCTACCATCTATTGTTGCTTCTAAAAGATCCAGTAGATCGCTCTTTAAGCGACGCATCAAGACCTGGGTTTCTGGGTCACCAAAGCGACAATTAAATTCCAGAACTTTGGGACCCTGTGAAGTGATCATCATTCCCGGAAAAAGCATTCCTTGAAATTTCAAACCATCTGCCTGAAGGCCGCGTAAAAAAGGAGTAATAATGCTACGCTCTAGTTCTTCTTTGATAGCAGGGGTTAGAATCATCGAAGGACTAATCGTACCCATACCGCCGGTATTCAGACCATTATCTCCATCGAGTGCTCGCTTATGATCGCGTGCATCAGGAAAGAGAAGCGCACGGTCCCCATCAATGAGTGCATGGAGTGAACATTCAACGCCCGAGAGATATTCTTCAATGACAATTACTTTTCCTGATGCTCCAAAAATTTCAAGTTCCATCGATTGCCTAACAGCTTCTTGAGCCTCTTGCTTATTGTGCGCAATAACCACACCTTTTCCTAGGGCAAGTCCATCAGCTTTTATGACGAGTGGGTAAGATGCTTTTTCAAGATAGGCATATGCTTGGGAAGCTTCGCTAAAGACACAAGCATCTGCTGTAGGAATTCCATGACGCTTCATAAACTCCTTGGCAAAAGACTTGGAAGTTTCTAAACGCGCTCCAGCAGCAGTTGGCCCAAAGATACGCAAGCCAGCAGCTTGAAAAAGATCGACGATCCCAAGGGCAAGCGAATCATCAGGACCGATGATAGTAAGATCAATGTTTTTTTCTCTAGCCGCATCAAGTAAGCCGAGAGCGTCAGACGCTGCAATAGGAAGATTTTCACCCAGTGCTGCCGTACCGGGATTGCCAGGGGCGATGAAAAGTTTAGAGAGACGAGGACTCTGTTTTAATTTCCACGCCAAGGCATGTTCTCGCCCTCCCGAACCAACAAGAAGAATATTCATAAGCAAAAAAAATTAGCTAAGAGATCTATCTGCGTCTATCTTCTTATTTTTACTTTTACTTACTCCTTACTCTTATGCAGCTCTGTGTTCTTAAATCTAAAATTCACCGCGCCACCGTCACAAGCGCTTCGCTTGATTATGAAGGAAGTCTCACCATTGCTTGGGATCTTGCCCAGAGAGTGGGTCTCATGGCTTATGAAAAAATTCTTGTTGGCAACATGGCCAATGGAGAACGTTTTGAAACCTATGTCATCTATGGCAAAGCAGGTTCTAGAGCTATCGAACTCAATGGAGCAACAGCCTTACTTGGCAAGCCTGGGGATCTCATCACCATCATGTCCTATGCATGGATTGATGCAGCTCTAGCCGCAACACATCAACCTCAGGTGATTGTTCTTGGTCCTAATAATGTCGTTGATAAAGAAAACAAATCCGAATCCTGGTCTCTCAATACTGGTCTATAGTCCAAGGGCTCTAGCCCGCATATTTCACACTTATACCTTCATGACATTGAGCAATCGATTGTTGAACTCCTGCGCAGCATGGTACCCCATGGATTTGAGCTTTTGATCTAATGCCGCAACTTCCACAAGACGTGAAACATCACGTCCTTTGCGCACAGGGATTGTCAGGTGAGGGATGTCGATTCCTAAAATAGTGAGAAACTCAAGGTCAAGTCCCACGCGCTCAATATGATCAAGTTCATTCCAATCTTTTAAGGTCACAATGAGATCGAGTCTTTTTTCTGGTCGTACAGATCCAATGCCAAAAATAGCTGGTACATTGATGATGCCAATACCGCGAATTTCCATATGAAAGCGCGTGATATCACTGCTCGTTCCAAATAATTCACGTCCCTCAAAATTCCGAAAACGTGTTACATCATCGCTCACCAGACTGTATCCTCGTTCAATAAGCCCCAGGACACATTCACTTTTACCGATGCCTGTTTGTCCTTTGATCAAAACACCGATGCCTAAAATATCTACCATGCTTCCAAACTCGGTCGTGACTGGGGCAAATGCCTCCTCTAAGGCTATTGTTGCCGCATTAATAAATTCCATCGTAATGAGCGGCGTCCGAAGAATGGGTATTTTGAATTCTTCTGCAATTTTAAGTAACTCTGTAGGGAGTGTACAACCACGTGAAATCACAAGAGCTGGAATCCGAAGAGTAAAAACTTCCCGTAAGCGCACCTCACATTCCTCAGCCGGCAGATGTCTGAGATAGCTCAACTCAGCATAGCCAGCAACTTGAAGACGTTTGAATGGAAAATATCGAAAAAATCCTGCGAGCGCTAAACCAGGTCGATTAATCGTTGGCTCTTTGATATAGGATTCTTCACCTGACTCATCATTGAGTAATTCTAACTGAAGTTCCTTGCCATAATTTTTACAAAAGTCGGCTACACTTAATTTTTTAACAATATTTTTGTTCATATACCTTTATCCGATAGAGCTACCATTGCAAGTACGACAACGTTTCCAAAAACTCTCGCAGAACGTACGTCTCCTTTCATTACATGGAAAAGGATTCTCCCAAATAAAGTTTACGACTAATGGGATCATTGAGTAAAAAATCTTTGTCTCCCTGACTTTCAACACGTCCTTCAAAAATGAGGTAAGCACGATCGGTAATGGCTAAGGTTTCACGCACATTATGATCCGTAATAATAATGGCTAAGCCGCTATCCCGCAGATCTGAGATGACCTGCTGAACGTCATAGACAGCAATAGGGTCCACCCCACTAAAAGGCTCATCGAGCATTAAGAGAGATGGATTCATGACAAGCGAACGGGCAATGGTCAAACGTCTTTTTTCTCCACCACTTAATGTGAGCGCTTCATTTTTTGCAAGATGATCAATCCCAAAACGAGTTAACAATTCCTCACAGCGATCTTGTTGCTCTTTTTTGGTTAGTGTTGTTGTTTCTAAAATGGAGAGGATGTTTTCTTTGACCGTCATTTTTCTAAAAATCGATTCCTCCTGAGGTAAATAACCCATACCCAAACGAGCTCGTTTGTACATCGGCTCATGGGTGACATCTACTCCATTGAAAAATGTGCGCCCCCCATCAGGCCGCACCAAACCGACAATCATATAAAAAGTTGTTGTTTTACCAGCACCATTAGGCCCTAACAAACCAACAATCTCGCCAGGACGAATATGAATATCAACTCCATTGACCACAGAGCGTCCATTATAAATTTTGATTAATCCATCGGTTCTAAGAATAGATTCATCTTGAGAGGTTATTGGTGAAAAAGGAGAAGGAAGAGTAGCATTCATCCGCAAAAGGTGTATTGCTCCACAAGGTAGCCGCTATTGAGGGCAGGGTAAAGAATCCTTTATTATTTTGGTCCCTCTCTCAGGGTGAATCGAGAGCCGCACCATTGGCCTTGGGTTCTACAATCATCGCACGACTCTTACCTATCGTGCGTGACGTTCCTTTGTTATTAAGGATCATGACTGTCCCTTCTTCTGTGCTGACTTGATAACTTTGCCCTTGTTGAATCTGCGGCCATATTTTGAGCGTCATGTCACCTGTTGCAGGCTCATAGACTACTTCCCCTGCCCTTGCCATTGACTTGGTGACCTCCCCTTGGTCATTGATATTTTGTTGTTCAATGAAGACATTTCCTCGTGCAATCACCTCTTCGAGTCCTTGACGATTTTTGTTCATCACAACATGTAAGGTGTCACAAAACAGGGTGAATTGTGGATCATGCACAACAACATTCCCACTAAACTCAACGGTGTTCGTCAGGTCATCAAACCAAGCTCCCTCTTGAGCATCAATGATGGTTCGTGCATTTTTAGGTCGTGCTTTACCACCAACAACGAACTTCCAAGGATCTGCAGGGTCGGGAGTGCTCTTAGAAGCTATTTGCGCTATGCTCGCTGCAGGACAAAAAGCGAGCAGAAGAATCAGAGCGTGCACGAGTAACAATAAAAAAAATTTCATGATGGTTAATGAAGAGTATTTTCTTGCTCCTCTTCTATGGTGACTCTGCTGGTAATCCATTGCGAATTTCTGTATGCACATGGCCTTTCATTGTTCCTAAACGCTTGATTGTGTCAAAACTTGCGGAATCTCCAACCATCTCAAAATCTTCTCGTTTAATAGTAATGGTGCTGCCCGTAGTGAGGATTTTTGTATCCAGATGAAAAATCCCCTTAGGCACAAGCACAGCAACATCTTTTCCGTCCCTTTCAAAAAATCCAATTTTCAGTGATTCCACCTCAACTTCCTCTTCGTTGATTTTACGAGCTTTCTCGGCAGTAAAATTCATGACACGACGGCCATCCGCATCATACTGGGGAATGATAATGCCCTTCATGTCTTCTCCAATAGGTGCCGGCAAATCAATCGGCGTGCCCGAGCTTTTATTAGATTTCTGAATTACTCCCTTCATTGAAAGTTCATCTCCTTGCTTCTTTCCCTCATTCACCTTGTTTAGAGAGGCTAATGAGTCTGCCATACAGAGCATGGAGAGCATGGCGATTACTAAAAAAATAAATTTTTTCAAACAAGAAATAACCATAACGTTTCCTCTAAGGGCCAGCTCGAATATTTCAGACTAACCCTATTGGGGTTTGTAGAAAGACGAGTCTTAGCATCTGTTAAAAGTGATCATCAATAAATAATGCAAAGCACTTAATGGAGGGCTCGATGAATAGCCATGAGAGAAGTAAGAACTTTCCGAAGATTACCAAGTGGAATTTGATTCGGACCATCAGAAAATGCTTTGGCTGGATTCTCATGTGTTTCCATAAAAATCCCATCAACACCAACAGCCATTGCGGCTCGTGCTAGAACAGGAGCTAAAATACCATCGCCCGTTGTACAGTCGCCACCACCACCAGGACGCTGGACCGAATGGGTGGCATCAAAAACAATATGATAGCCCGCCTCACGTATCCAATAAAGAGACCTCATATCAGCTACCAAATTATTGTAGCCAAAAGTTGTTCCTCGTTCTGTAAAAAAGAAATTCACACAACCCGCACTCATCAATTTTTCTGCAATAGGTTTGAGATCCCAAGGAGCAAGAAATTGTCCTTTTTTGACATTAACGACCCGTCCCGTCTTGGCAGCAGCAACAATGAGATCCGTCTGACGGCATAGAAAAGCAGGGATCTGCAACAAGTCAATTAATTCTGCAGCAATCAAGGCTTCCTCGGGTGAGTGAATATCTGTTGTGACAGGCACTCCGATAGCTGCTCCCACTTCAGCCAACATAGCACATCCTTCGCGAGGTCCTATGCCTCGGTAAGAAGAAGCTGATGTGCGATTGGCTTTATCGTAAGAAGCTTTAAAAATAAATTCGATACCTAGATCATCGCAGATCGCAAGGATTTTTTTTGCTGTCCGCAACAGTGGTTTTTCTCCTTCAATAACACACGGCCCTAAAATAAACAGTGGGGCAGGACCTCCCAGTAGCTTTTTCCCAATCTTGAGTGGATGTTTTTTGACGTTCAATTGTTTAATATATCTTAAAGGGGGTGCTCTCTGGAGTTTGTTCCTGCGTTATAGGAGATTGAGATCCAAGAAAATTGAGCTCGAGGGCTTAAAGCCTATTAACCATAGGCTTCACCTATCCCATGATCGCAGAAGCAGGAGCTGTTTCTTCCTGAGAGGCCCGGGATGGGAGGGTATTTTCTGAAGAATCAGGCGAGGGCTCCTCTTGAAGACGTTTATTCCAAAAAATCGCCACATCACTAAAACCTTTGAGTAAATCTTGAAAACGGACAAAATCCATCTCCTCTATTCTCTCTTTGTAGCACAAAAAAGCACTTAAGGTGACAGGATCAACACCTAGAGTTGCGCCCCCAGTACCTGCCCAAAGAAGATTGGCCTCGAGCAAATCTGGATAAATTTTTTCGGTCTGATGGGCCAATAATGTTCCGATAATGCTTGAGAAAATAAGAGACGTTGATTCCTCGTGATATTCTAAATCAATGGTCACTCGATCATCAAAGCGAAGAGAGCAAAGGCCATCATTATTCGGTTTGAGATCTGCTAATCCAACGTTTACTCCAAGTTCTTTTAATAAATTTTGAAAACGCTCCATCGACATATTGTTAGCTTTTAGAATAAGAGAATAATTCTTGAATGAACCGAGAACAAACATCTCACTCCACGTCAGGCGATGCAACTTTTTTATATAAAAAAGATTTTTGTAAAGTGCATTAAAAGGCACCATAAAAATTGCAAGCGTGCATGCCAAATGCCTGTTTAGGGAATCTTCGCGCTTGTCATACAAAACATGTAGGGCTACTTTTTTCCGATGTCGTATCAATGCCGACTTTCTCGGATCAACAAGCCCAAGCAGACAACATCGCTTCCATTGCATCCGTGCGCTAGTCAGAAGAAACATTTCCAATGGCCTCTGCTCGTTATCAGCATGCTTTTTCTTCTCGCTGGTTGTGAAACGATCAGGCAACAAAGCCCTCTTGATCGTTCGTCTATCAAAGCCGCTCTTGCCCAGGAATCACCAGGCTCTTACCATATAGGACGTCGTTTTTATAAAGTTGATTATCACATGTGGGGTTGGGTTAAAGAACCCGGAGAGCCTTGGAAAAAATCCAAACTAGTCATGCTCAATGAACAAAAACAACTATCCCCTGATCGCATCAATAATCACATCGGAGCTGATAATAACTATGAGTATAAGCTCGAGGGTTATTACTCTGGCGAGAGAGTCTATGAGCCAGCAAGTGATAGCTTTTACCCGGAATTTGTCTTAATCAAAGCAACCGTCATCAGCACAAATCCCCCCCTTATTTTCCCGGATACCCGCTGGCTTGATCCTCAAATCAGGCTTCTAGAGCCCCCAGAATTTTAATAGATTTCTTACAACACTTCTTAGCTAATGATGCCCAAGAACACGAACCGATGGCAGTTACCGAGGGAAAGACACTGCCACAGGCAGCGCGAAGAACGAGCCCAGCTTGGGAAAGAGAAGTATATACACGTAAAGCCCTGCTAATGGGGCCCTCCGAGAAAAGGCACTGGTAAAACAACAATTCATGAAGAACAGCAGAACTCCACAAGCAATTTAAGGGAAAATTTATGCATTGTCTTCACTCTCAATTACCTCATTTTTTGTTCAGTCTTATTGTGGCGATCTCTCCATTGACTAACAGCCTTGCTGCTTCTACCAATGAACCAATGAGCATCCCAAATCAGGATGCATCGCCCTCAACCACCACCAATACTTCTGATGGATCCGAAATTGTCAGGATTGATAAAGCTGATGGAACAACCATCACAACTGTTTATAAATCTGATGGATCCTCAGTCAAAACAATCAATAATGCTGATGGATCCTCCGTGAAAACAATCGATAATGCAGACGGATCCTCCGTGAAAGTGACGACCTATACTGATGGATCATGGATTAAAACAACAACAGGGGTAGATGGAACGATCACAACAGACACAAGTCATTCTCCATCTAATATCAAGAGTGACCCTGTCACTGCTACGGCCGACTCAGAAACACCTTCATCAATACCTGATCCCGGCGCATCATCTTCACCCGATAATGCGCCTACATCCACAGAAACTCCATCTCAAACTAACACGCCGACAGCCGATCACGCACCTCACCTAGCCGCTTTTGAGGAGAAAAGCGCACCCTTAAACATCAAACTTATTCCTGTCTACATCAATAATGATGAGAGTGGTCATGTATTGAACGGGCCAGAATCACCCTTTTTTTACCTATCTGAATCATGTATTAGTGGCAATGAGTACTGCGCCTTTCTCAGGGCCGTAGCAACAAGAGCAGATCCCTATGGACTCTACTCTGAGGAGATGGCAAGGGCGCCGCTTGGCAAACTTGATTTTAAAAGTCAGCGGCGGGCACCCTCCCCTCATGTGGCTCAAATTAAACGCACAACGAATCAAGATGGCACCTTTTCCTATGACTTAGTTGATCCTGATGCAGAAGTAAAAATTGAAGTTCCTGGCAGATCGTACACGATTCATAGAGGCGATCTCCCTGTTTCTAATGTTAATTTACACGATGCTGCTCGTTTTTGTAACTGGATGCACAATAATCAGCCCGTTGGCCCAGAAGGCCTGAATACTACGGAAAGTGGAGCCTATTTACTTGATAACGGCTTTGATAGCTATATGAACAGTTTTCCAGCTTCAAAAACGGATCTCTATAGAGGTATTTTTACGGGCATTCAAGAGCAAGAAGGAGCGCGCTGGGTTATTCCAAGCATGAGTTCTTACCTAGGAGAAGACAGGCTACTAGAAGGTTCATCAAAAAAAATCCATGTTCAAAGTGGGCTCTATGACAATTATGGAATGTTCTATTCCCATCAAGAATTATGGGAGTGGACATCAACACGCGGCCAACCATTAACGCAAAGCGATATCTTTTATGGTGATAAAAATCATCCTCACGATCACAACCTCATTACAAAATATCATCTCATTAATAGCCCAAATGCTTTCCAAGAAATGTGCGCAGTGACTTATAAATCCGATAGAGCTCCCAAAGGTGAACATCCGCCAGCAGCGACAAAAGACGGTTTTACAACATTTCGAATTATGAAAATTGATAAACCTCTTCGCTCAGAGATTCCATGAAGCGTGCTTATGTATTGTCAAAATAGAAAATCACTGATCTAATTTTGTAACTTTGCTCGTAGAGAGCTTTACAGAAATAAATTTTAGGCAAAGCTCTACACGCTCAAACCATAAGTAAACAAAAAAAACACTAATAATTTATGAATAAATCAACACTTCAATTGCTTGGTAACTTTTGCTTCGTTGCTGGCTTCGCCTCAATCATTGGATCCATCCTCATTTGGTATATTATGAGCGGAAATGGTGCTCTAGATTGGAATAATGCTGCTGCCTGTGCTCAGAGAGCTTACGGTGAGCGTTTTGGTATTTTTGTTGGTCTTTGGGCTCCTACTTTTTTTATTCTTTCTCATCGGTTTTTTGCTCATGCAGATAAAACGGCTGAAAATAAGCTTTAAATTTGTTCGATATTTTAGTAGAGAACATCTTTAGAAAAATAGCAAAATTGACCCCCTTCTTGTTAAAGGCAAGAGGTGTGTTAGATTCTAGTTTCTATTTTCACATGCATCCTCAAATTATATTAATACTATTATGAACATAAAATTCAGAACAACCCTGCTCGCCGCTTTAGTTATGAGCGGCTTCTCCTTTGCTCAAGAAAATCAGGCAACGCAAACAGCGCTACCGAACAAAGTTCAAGCAGAAACGTTATCAACAGACTCATGCTGTTCTTCTGGAACTACAAGTACCTGCACTATCCAGAAGCCATGTAGTCATGATATGGCGTGTGAAAAGGGAAACATGAAAAAATGCTGTGCTAGCATTCTCACTAAAGAAGAACGCCATCGTTTTTGCTGTGCAAAAGCTGCAGTGATTGCAGCGAATCCAGCGCTTGGAGGCAAAGGACACAAAAAGGAACTCTGCGATGCAATTTGCAAAGAAGATCCCAGCATGAAGCCAATAATGGAAAAGCTAAAAAAGCATTGTGAAGAAATGCATCATAAAAAGAACCCAGTGCCAACAACGCCTGCTAGCTAGTTTTTAACGCAAGAGGATTGCTCTGCGATCATTCTATTGAGCCTGGATCAATGATCCAGGCTCTTTTTTTTGTTACCATCGGGTTTGAACTTTTACTCCTCTGCTAATAGGTGAAGTGGCCGTTTCAACAATGAAGTCATAAAAGAGCTAGCCCGCATATTTCATACTGATCGTGACGAGGAGACTGCGAAGGCGGATGGGTTAAGGCGAGTGATGAAGTCTGACGACGGCTGTATGAAGCATACAGCCGTCGTCGCAATCCATCACCTTCGTTGACTCGCTCGCACCTGCTCGTCTCGCCCTTTCAGGGCTGCCTAAAGGCAGTCTCCACTGCGGTCTCCCGACCGCCGGTGGTTTCTGCATCAGGATTCGCGGCGCCTCGCGACGAATCAGTATGAAATATTCAGGCTAGACAACTTTTGATTTTTTGAATATTAATGTTTCTCTTCATATTTCATACTGATTGTGACGAGGAAGCTGCGAAGTTTCACAGGGTAAGGCAGGCGAGCATTTTGATTAGGAGTCATGTACACATGAGGTTCTTTTTAAAAACACTTTAGCCACATGATCCTAGTTGCTTCCTTCTTGCTCACGTTAGGGTAACGTATAAAATGATTCATGCAAAAAAACCTAGTCATTATTTGCGATGAGTACAGAAAACCAACTTGCGACACATAAGAAAGTAAGCATTTCAACAATGCAACTCGAAGCCATCTACTCCCTTGGTTTTGAGCTCTACGCAACAGGTCATTTTGAGAAGGCCGCTGATCTTTTTCGCCTCCTTTGCCTCTATCAACCAGAAAAATCAAGAAATTGGATTGCTCTAGGAGGAGCCAATCATGAGGGAAAAGATTATGAATCAGCCATTGCTGCTTTTGTCATGGCCTCATTCGAGGATCCCTTAAACCCAGAACCAAGATTATACTCAGCCCACTCTTTTATTGATCTCATGGATTTGCCTGCTGCACGAGAAGCTACTCGAGAGGCCCTGAAGCTTTGCGAAAAGAGAAATGATACGGATGCAATAAAAATACGCGTCCTTTCACTCTTGGAAGCCCTAGAGAGCTTCGCTGCTGCTTAATAGTTGTAAAAATATAATATCATGAATGATCATCTTTCTATTTCTTCACAAAATGCGCCCTCTCCTCATATTGATTATGAAGGGCATTCTCAGGATCCTTCTCTGGAAGGAAATACACCAGAGGCGCTCAGCAGCAATCTCATTACTCAGGACAAAATACCTAAGGGATTACAAAAATATTATAAATCCTCTCATGCGCAACTTGCAGAACCAACCTGTGCACTTACCCCCTCACTGATTGCTAGCCTTTCTTCCTTAGCGAACCAAGGACTCATTACTATGAACCCCACGCGCTAAATCCAGACCGGAAAATGACCAAGATGATATATTCGCCACCTTATTTTTGTCTCCCCCTCAAGATGCATTTACTCTCCTCATAACAGACTAACAAATACTTATTAACCTATTAATCATTTAATATTATGCCAGCCATTGATGCTACTTCAAATAATAATCAAGTCTCCCCTAATATGAGTCGAGACTATGCAGTAGGCAATAATACATCTGCTAATGCTCTAGCCAAGGGTGCCAGCGGAGATCTTAAGACTTCAGGAAGTCAAGCACTTGTTACTGTAGATAAATATGTTCCAAAAATATATAGCGATGCATCAACAGATTTCTCTACCGCTACTGGCACAGCACAAGGCAATCTTTCAACATTACAATCAGATTTTCAGACAGCACAAGCATCAGGGGACTCTCCTACAGGTGAATATTTTTCAACAGTAGAAGGAGATAAATATACAGACGGGACGGCAACTGTTCAGAATGAAAAAACGAATCGCAGCGACGTTAAGAGTGGTGTAGGAAAGGATATGAGCAGCAAGGCTTCGACGGCACAAAAAAATATAGGGAATGCAGTTCAGGGTTCGAGTATATATACTGAACTATCTACTGAACTATCTCAAGACTTATCTTCATTTTCTCCTACCGGGACTGCTAGTTAAATAAATACCATTTCAAACAGTGTAAATATAAGAACCTAGTTTCAAAGTCGCTTAACCCGGATGTTTCATGCTGATCGTGACGAGGAGACTGCGAAGGCTGATGGGGTCAGGCAGACGAGCATTTTGACGCCGGGCTGTATGTGTACATACCGCCCAAGTCACAATGTGAGTCTAACGCAAGATCCATCTGACTTCCCGGTCTCCGCAGGTGATCGGTGTGAAATATGCGGGTTAACCCGGATGTTTCATGCTGATCGTGATGAGGAGAGGCCGTGAAGGCTGATGAAGAACAAGAAGTCGACGGCGCACAGGGATGGACTGTACCTGAAATACTTAGGTAGAGCGAACACCGGCGCAACGTAGTGATTCGCAGTTTCAGTAGACTCTAAAACAGGTTCTAAAATATTCATTGACTTTAGTTGAGCCTTGCAGCTTGGAAGCAGGGCTCTGCCTAGCCCTAATATTTCATACTAATCTATTGCAGAAGCTGGGAAGCCTTATAGATTCTGCATTAGACTCGTATTTTGACTTGGAGAGGGCTGTACTCATAGAGCCCGACATCAAAATACTCATCTGCCTTACCCTATCAGACTTCGCAGCCTCTTCGTTACGATTAGTATGAAATATGCGGGCTAGAGAAATGCTCCTTCATAGTCTCTACGCATTAGAAAATATCAACACAACATTCCTCTAACGATTATGTCTACTTCTTCTATCACCCCGACTTCTACTACGACAGGCACGACGCCAATAGATACGACAAATACGACAACGCTCTCTACTACTATCCCCGAACCTGTTTCTACAGCGACATTTAGTAATGAGGACATACTCCGCAATGAACAGAAGAGCGAAGAAGCGATTGCCCAGACTAATATTACTAATCTTACTAATTTAACGAAGCTTCAAGCGACTGCTCACACAAATTTTCAAGAAAACAATATTTTAGAAAAAGCACCAACGCTCGTTACTGAGACAAATATTAGTGCTTCTTCTAAAGAAAATACAAAAAATCTCTTCGTTCTGCAGGACACTTTAGAGCAGACCCCTGCTCAAGTAGGCAAAAGTTTATCCACTCTTAGCATCTTAGAGGAAGATAAGACAAGCAGCGGTGATGACTTAGCCGTCAATGATACGCCAGCCTCTGGAGTGCTCGCTATCATGGAAATTTATCTCCAGCAGCAAAAGAAAATAGAACAAAACTATACGAATCCTGGAGCCCCTCATGCAGCTGTGACTTCTCAATACCAACAGGCGATGGAATCCCCTATGGATACTACCTTCCCTATTGTTGCGGTAGCAGCATTAAGTACACAAAAGAGCAGATCGCTCAATTCCCCAGGCTTAAACTCTAAGCACGTGTCAGCTTCTAATGAGAAGAATCATTTTACTCAAACAAGTTTTCATCAATCTGCCTTAGCCCTCCTTCGTTCCATCCCCTATCAAGCGAGCTCTAGCTCAGGGGAGAGAGAAAAGGTGAACATAGCAAGCAAGGCGACAAAGACCACCGCTCACCCTTCGCATCTTGTTGATATTTCTAGTGCGCTCCAGAAATCAGAGTCACCCGCGATCACTCATAATCAATCGCTTTCTCATATTTTAGAGAGTTTTACGCAGGCGGTTGGTGATGCCCAAACAAAAGGCTTAAAAACGCTTGCTGATGTTACCGCACAACTTCGTCCCCAACCTCTTAAAAATATATAGAGGTTCTTCTGTTAGGAGGAGTGATTTCTAATGCGATGACTCTTCTCTTAACCCAGACAATCACAAAGACCGAATATGCGCATTTTTTTTATTGCTCCTGGGGCTTGTTTGTGAAATCTTCTTAGCTTCATTTTATTTCTATCTTTCTCATGTCATACGCAATCATTCAAACAGGCGGCAAACAATATCGAGTTGCTGAGGGAGACATCCTAGATGTCGAAAAACTTGATGCCTCATTAGGCCAAGTAACAACTTTCTCCGATGTCTTAATGCTTGCTGATGAGTCGAGCGTGACATTTGGTGCGCCTTTTATTGAGAATGCATCGGTTCAAGCCGAGGTGCTCGATCAATGGAAAGGCGAAAAAGTAATCGCCTTCAAATTTCGCCGCCGTAAGGGATATCATCGCACTGTTGGCCATCGTCGCAGGCTCACGAAGCTTAAGATCACGGCCATATCTAAAAAATAGTTTTCCCAAATTTAACACAATACATCTCATTTTATGGCTCATAAGAAAGGTCAAGGAAGTGTCAAAAACGGACGCGATAGTCAAAGCAAGCGACTTGGTGTCAAAAAATTTGGCGGTCAATCCGTTATCGCTGGCAATATTATTATCCGCCAACGCGGTACTAAATTTCTCCCCGGTCGTAACGTCGGCCTGGGTCGGGATTACACCATCTTTTCGCTCATCGAAGGGAAAGTTCTCTTTGACCGAGCTGGTCGTCGTGTGAATGTCGAGCCGCTCTTGGCAGTCGCGTCACCAATCTGACATAACTCGGAGTTGCTCCATCATGGACGATGCCTGAGCGAAAAATCAAAACATCAAAAAAACACCAAGAGTAGCGAGTGATAAGCTCACAAAACTCCTGTCACCATTGTTCGGACCAATCATCTATTGCAAAGATTGACCTAGCTCGCATATTTCATACCGATCTACTGTTGAGTACCGCGAAGACTGATGGATGTTGTGTTAGGCTCATTTTTTGACTTGGACAATATCCGTGCTAGAAGCACCGTAAGGATAAATTTTTTCTATACCTTTTCTCAAAAAATTTTAGGATTTTTTCGCGTATCAGTTTTTTGAGCGAGCGTGTCTTGCTCTGCGCATATCCATCAACCAATAAAAAAACCAATACATATGAGCGATCTTAGAACACGATTACCAGAAGCAAGCCATACTAATGATATCCCAAGCCAGACTAGCAGCGCTTCGCAAGGCACTAAGACTACTATCGTTGGTATGTTCGCCGGCAAAGCAGTTCAGGCAATGTTGCCAATCACGCTAGGAAAATTATCGACACTGCACACACTTGCTAAGAAGTATGACAAAGCACCATCGACGCAACCGAAGCCTGTAGATGTAGATACTAATCTTGAAAACTATCAACGTGCTAATCCAGAGGGAGAATTCCCTAATCCTCACACGTTTTTTGATCAAAATATTGCTGAAGACCCTCTGGAAGAATCAAGCAAGCCTCTTGAGTCTGACTATCCTTCCTCGCGTGGAGAGCCATCAACGCTCAAGGAACCACTGCTTAGTAAAAAGGAGCAACCTGATGACAAAACAGCGGGTGCAGAAAACACTGGGGAAACTCCTCCGGCATACGAACCACCAACACTTCCTACCTCTTTGCAAGAGCAGTGAACGGGAGAATAGATTCCCGTGAACGCGGGAATGAGAGACAAAGGGGAGGGAATAATGAATGAGGATGTACAATCAAAATGATATATGACACACTCGCTTCTTCTTTCCTGACATGCTTTTGAGCCTAGCAACGATTTCTCTTCTTGACGCAACAGACCTCTCCTCCTCTTCGACTTGCCATCCTCGGCTCTGGCAAAGGCTCCAATGCGAGAGCTCTCATTGAGGCTGCGCAACAAATAGAATGTCACTATGAGCCGGCTCTCCTGATTTCCGATAGGGAGGATGCAGGGATATTAAGATTGGGAGAGGAATTTGGTATTGCTGCGTGTTTTTTTGACCCTGGCCCTTTTAAGACGAAGTTTTTGCAAGAGCGCGAGGAGCGACTCGCGGCATTCCTACATACAGCCAAGATTGATTTTATTGCCTTAGCCGGGTTCATGCGTGTCCTTCATGCGCCACTTCTTGCGGCCTATCCACAAAGGATTATCAATATTCATCCCTCGCTCTTACCCCATTTCCCAGGGCTTGCGGCATGGAAGCAAGCCATTGATGCGGGCGCAAGTGAAAGTGGATGCACGGTGCATCTTGTGGATGATGGTGTGGATACGGGGGGGATTTTAGGACAAAGGCGCGTTCCTATTTTTCAAACCGATAGCGCCGAGACGCTCCATGCGCGGATCCAAGAGGCCGAGCATGAACTCTATCCAGGCGTAGTGAATGCCTTTGCCGCAACACTGTTGCAAAAAATGACGCTGCACCAACAATGATCCATCCTTAATGAACAGCGTTGTCAAAAAATCGATACAATCCATGTCGCATGAGACCCATCGAATCCATGAGTCTCTCTCACTGCTTGAGGACGCGGGTAGCGGCGCAAGGGCGTCACGAGCGATTTCAGAATTTTTTGAGTCTATTTTATGAGTCGCTTCCGTCTTTTTGATCTTAATGCCGAACAATACCGTGCGGCCACACATTCTGAGGGAGCCTTGCTCATTTTGGCTGGCGCTGGGACTGGTAAGACGCGTGTGCTCACAGCACGCATTGCATGGCTTGTCTCGCAGGGAGTGGATCCGTGTTCGATTTTGGCCGTGACCTTCACGAATAAAGCAGCACGTGAGATGAGGGAGCGTGTCACGACCATATTAGGAGCAGAGAAGAGCAAGGCGATGACGCTCTCCACCTTTCATTCTCTCTGCGTGCGTCTCTTGCGTCGTGATGCAACTCTTCTGGGATACAAAGACAATTTTAGCATTCTCGATGAGTCAGAAAAAATGGGGCTTATAAAAAAAATTGCGGCCCGTATTCACGATGCTAAAAATCCGATTAATCCCCAGATTGCCTCTGCCTCTATTAGCAAAGTCAAAAATCAATGTGCTGTGATTACGAGTATGCCAACAGCAGTAGAAAGCCTTTTTACACGCTATCAAGAAGCGTTGCGATCACTCAACAGCATGGATTTTGATGATCTCCTCCTCTACGCTCGCAATGTACTCGTCGAACACGAAGAGGTTCGTCGCTATTGGCAGGAGTGTTATCGCTATATCCTCATTGATGAATTTCAAGACACGAACATGCTCCAGCTTGATCTCATCACACGCCTGGTGGGTGAACCTGTGAATCTTTGTGTGGTGGGTGATGATGATCAAAGTATCTACGGATGGCGTGGCGCTCAGAGCTCGAACCTGCTGGAATTTGAACGGCATTTCTCCAATCCTACGATCATTAAGCTGGAGCAAAACTATCGCAGTACCGATCTCATCTTAGCCGCCGCCAATCGTCTTATTAAGCACAATGGGAGGCGCCATCAAAAAAATCTCTGGAGTGATCAGCAGGAAGGAGAATCTATTCGTATTCTCAGTAGCGCTGATGACGCTACAGAAGCAGAATTTATTGCAGATGAAATCATGATGCTTGGTTCTGAAAAATGGGATCATGTCGCCGTTCTCTACCGCATGAATGCACAATCGCGCATCTTTGAAACGATGCTGCGCGAAAGAAAAATCCCTTACCGCGTTGTGGGTGGAAAGAGTTTTTTTGATCGCCGAGAAATTCGTGATGTCATGGCCTACCTCACCGCACTCTTAAATCCTGAGGATGACAATGCTCTCTTACGTGTTCTAGCAAGTCCACCGCGCGGCATTGGAAAGGTCACTTTGCAACTTTTACTAGAAACCTCTGCGCTCAAAAAAACCTCTCTTTGTGCAGTCATTTTAGATCCAGAAGAACGATCTCATGGTTCTTCCAAAACCACAGAAGCCATGACACGGTTTGCAGAGGAATGGGGAGCTTATCAAATTCGTCTGCAAACTCCTGGTCAAGATCCCTCCTTGTTGCTCCGTGAAATTTTACAAGAATGTGGCTACAACGAAGATTTACGAAAATCATGTAAGACGGGAGCAGAAGCCGATCAGCGTGAGAACAATGTTCGAGAATTACTCGAAAGCATGGGTGACTACGTCGCAAAAAACCGTCGTAATGGTGTGCAGGGATTTCTCGATAGCATGTCACTTGAACGAGAAAAAGAGGAAAAAAAAGAAGAAAGCCATGGAGTGACCTTAATCACCCTCCATGCAGCGAAGGGATTAGAATTTGAATGTGTCTACCTTGTTGGCTTAGAGGAGGGTTTACTTCCTCATGCACGTTCGCAAGAAGAAGGCAACATCGAAGAAGAACGACGTCTTTGTTATGTTGGGATGACACGTGCCAAACAACACTTAACCATCACCTACTGCCGTACACGCAAAAAGTTTGGAACCCTCATCTCCTGCAAACCAAGTTCTTTTCTTTTGGAAATTGCAGGGAAGGGAGTCGAAGAAGCTAGCATCGAAGAGATCTTAAGCCGTCCCCTGGAGTCAACAGATGTTGACAACGCCTTCGCCTCCATGCGTGCTTTGTTAGAAGAAAAATAAGTATGTTCGTAATAAGTATAAATCAGGAAAACCTTGTTTTTTGTTTTGATGTTGATGTGCCTTCTCCTAATCTGTGACCTATGCAACGACCTCACATATCAAAACCATGGGTATGGATTGTTTTCATTTTTCTTTTATTTGTTCTCTCGGCAGTTTCATTTTTAAAAAGAGAGAAGTATGTTTCTTTGCCTCTAGACTTAGAGCTTCCTGCAGGCGATTCCTTGCCTGAGAAGCAGCCGTCATTTTATTTCGAGGAAGTT
Organism: uncultured Spartobacteria bacterium; assembly: GCA_903913785.1. Lineage (GTDB taxonomy): Bacteria > Verrucomicrobiota > Verrucomicrobiia > Chthoniobacterales > UBA6821 > CAIWMF01. Next base: position 21,834 of record CAIWMF010000052.1, read on the forward strand.
ATTGATCCCGAATCAACGTATGCGATGGCTCATGTGGCATCGATCACAGAACTCTCGGATGGCACTCTTGCAGCAACTTGGTACGCAGGAAGCACAGAGCTTGCTGGCGATGTGAATATTTATTTTTCGACCAAAACAAAAAACTCTCTCAGGTGGTCCGAGCCGAGCGTTATCATGAGTCGAGCTCAGGCTGCTAAAGACCTTGGCATCTATGTCAAGGGGCTTGGAAATGCTCTCCTCTTTGCGCGCGAGGATGGCATTCTTCATTTAATCTACAGCATAATTACTATCGGGAAATGGTCGGGAAGCAGTTTAAACATGACTTCCTCTCAAGATGGCGGTCATATCTGGAAAAAAAGCAGATCCCTTTTTCTAAGTCCGTGTTTTAATTTGAGTGAGTTAGTCAAAAATGCGCCTGTTCCTCTCGTTGGAGGGGGATGGGTGATCCCTATCTATCAAGAATTCTTAGGGAAATTCCCGGAGCTTCTCTGGCTCTTTCCAGATGAAGATCGCTCCTGGGTTGTGAAAAAAAGCCGGATTGCAGGTGGATGCTCTTTGTTCCAACCTTCGCTGACAGGACTTAGTGAAAAGAAGGCTATAGCTTTCTCTCGTGACTACTATACGTCACAAAAAATTTGGAGCTCACAGAGTGATGATGGTTGCCGGACCTGGTCGTTACCAAAACCAACCTCGCTCCCTAATCATGACGCAGGCGTTGCTTCACTGCGCTTATCTAATGGCTCTTTACTCCTCGCCTTCAATGACTCTAGCAATTCACGCGACACTCTGAGGCTTGCGATCTCAAATGATGAGGGTGAAAGCTGGGGCACAATGGCCACGATTATTCAAGAACCGAATGGCGATTTTTGTTACCCTTATTTTTTTAGATCTCGTGATGGGCTCATTCATCTGCTCTATAGCTGGCAGCGTCGTCACATCCATCACGTTGTTTTTAATGACGCTTGGGTGAAGCAACAATGTTCTCACGATACTCCTGTACTAATTTCTACCACGACAAGCACGCCATGATGACTTCTTTTCTCCATTCAGTCCTACCATGGTTAGTCATCATGACTCTCCTACAAAAAAAAATTCAAAAAAATCGATTCTTTATTTCTCCTGTTGTTCCATTTTTTTTTGTAGGACTCCTTGTGGCTGGTATTTTATTCCTCCCCATCATTAGCACAGAGATGGGAGGGGTTTCTTTAGCTCTTTGGAGTTCAAGTTTGATGAGGTCAGTAAGTCTTCCTCTCATCGGTCTCTTAGTCATTGTGATGATGGATCGCTTGTTTTCTTGTCAGCTTTTTTTACATAGTGAGTGGAGGACTCTTTGGATTTTTGGAATGAGTTCTAGCCTGCTTTTATATCCTGCAGCATTAGGTTTAGGCCATATTGATCCTTATTGTTGGGGATGGGGAAATAGATATTTTTTAATTACTCTTACCTTGGTCACATTATTACTGCTTCTTGCAAAAAATCGTTTTGCCATTCTTTTGCTCCTAGCTCTTGCCGCTTATGATTTGCAACTCCAAGAATCAACCAATCTTTGGGATTATTTGATAGATCCAATCTATGCCATTCTTGCGATGATCTTTGCGATTCCTTCTCTTTTTGTTACAAGGAAACAGGCGCCTTCTTCATCACTTTTCCTTCGATAAGCAAATCCTGATGGAAGAGATAAGAGGCAAGGTTCCCTAATAACATCGCGCGAGTTTCTTGGGCGTTAAAGCGATCAATGAGATTGAGACGGCGTCCGATGAGAATCCCCTCGTGAAGATCTTCTCCGCTCTTATCAGTAAGTGGCAGGCTGATGATAAAGCGTGGCACCTGTTGTTGCATATCATGGATTGTGATTGAGGCACGATAATCATAAGGGATTAACGTCACCGCATTGGGCAAAAGAAATCGGTACGACTCCTCGCGAGCATTGAAATTAATAGGAACCCAAATGCGCTTGTGGGTAGCAAGTTCTCGAGAAGCTTCATTAAACTGCCCCATAGGGCCATCAAAAGGCCAGAGAAAAGAGGCATAACAAAGATAGAGTAAAAAAATACCAGGAAGAACAGAAGCTCGTGTCCAGGTAGCCCGATATATTCCCAAAAGAGAAAAAATTACAGTACCAAAAATCATAACCCAATAGCCCAAGGGATAATGATACGGACCCCATGATGAGGATTCCAAGTAATGTTCTAACAAGAGCCCCAAGCCACCAAGCCCAGCGGCAATCGCGCCAACCGCAAAGAGAGAGAGGGCTAAAGCCAAGCGTGGAATCCTATTCCAATAAATGGAAAGTAGAAGGGCCAAGGGAGGCATACCAAGTAGGAGATAGCGTTCATCGCGTTGGTTTGGCAATGAAAAGATCACAAAAATAGTCACGAGCCACATCCAAAGGTGTTTCTCATAGAGAGGGATGGGAGCAAGAGCCTTAAAAAAAGATTTTAACCCGGATATTTCATACTGATCGTGACGAGGAGGCCGCGAAGGCTGATGGGGTAAGGCGAGTGATGAAGTCTGACGACGGCTGTATGTGTCCATACTGTCCAAGTCACAATGTGAGTTTAACGCAACATCCATCTGGCTTCCCGGTCTCCGCAGGTGATCGGTGTGAAATATCCGGGTTAACTTTATGAAGGAAGAGGCCTTGAGGATTTCGAAATTTCCCTCACGAGTCGAGGCCTGATGGATCGTGCACAGAGGGAGGATAAAAAGAGCGACGACTGCTGGAGCGAGCAGCCCCGCATTGAGCGGATAGGCGATCACGTTGCGCCAGATGCTAGAGTTGCCAATAAAAAAATTATATAGATAGCTACCTGTCCCCGGATCAAATTTCCCGAAATTTTCCTTGAGGATAAATTGTTTAAGAATTGCTTCAGGGTTCGGATCCAGGAGAAACCAGAGGCTAAAAACGGCGAGAGCCACAGCTGCAAGGAAAATAATCTTTGCCAGATCAGCACGGATCCAAGCCTTCCATTGATACGCTCGTTCTTGTAGAGACCACCAGCTAAGAACGGTGAGAACAGGAACAACCAGCATGAATGATTTATAAAGTAACCCGATGCCAATAATGATCCCAAGCAGAGGCAGAGCCTTCCATGAGCTCATAGGACGAGGCCAGGCAAGCATAAGCAAGCAGGGTAGTGAAAGCCAAAAGACCTCCGGGGCGCTCGTAAGAAAACAACGTCCATAACGAAAAATCCCAAAGAAGCTCAGAAAAATGAGCGCTGCATGAAGAGAGGGGCCCTTCTTTTTAAAAAGCTCCTTTCCTATGAGAGCAATGAGGAGCGCCGTGAGTAGTGTATAGAGGACACTGGGCCAGCGAAGAGCAAAGAGTGTCCAGTTGTGTGCCCAATTGGTTGAGAGGATTCCTTGCCAAAAGAGAAGCGGAGGTTTTGTGTTTTGTAGTCGTGCAATCGGTGACACTAAGGGAAGCCAGTGGCCACTGAGCGCCGTGGCTCTCGCAATTTGAGCATAGAGAAGTTCATCTCCGTTAGTAGCAATGTGGTCGCTTCCTAATCCATAAAAATAGACACCTACAGCAAGAAGGAGGAGTAAAAAATAAAACAGCTTCCTCCAAAAATCGTGCTTGTGAGATGAAGTAAGGTTCATGGCGCTAAGAAGTTTATCATGATGCTGGTCATGCAAAAGGCAAAAAAAAACTCGCCGTGATATGCATCAGGCGAGTTCTTTTCAAAGATGAGAAGGTTATATTATGGGGTGATCGTTACAATGATCGTAACATAGGATGGAGTTCCTTCTTCTACCGTGTTGTTTTGACAATCGACAGGCCTAAAGGAGAGTATGATTTTTTCCTCACCTGCTCCTCTCGCTTGAAATGTCACGGTTTGGTTTACAGAATTGCAAATAGTTGTATTGTCAGCGGATGTCTGACTTTCATCATTATACCCGTACCAGTCAATCGACGAGGTATAGGCGAGGAGGTGTTGTTGATTAGTATTGAGTGCTTTGTCATACTTTAAGCGCATATATGTTTGGATCTCCTGAGAACCGCCTGTCACAAGAGAGGCAGAAGAGTAACAAATAATGTTTAAGATATCTTTTTTATGGACACTAATCACTATGGGTTTGATAGGTAAAGTATCACTAGAAAAGGAAAGTTGTGCAGATCCCTTATCAGAAAAAAATTGATAGTTTTTTTCTGAGTGGTCGACCTCTTGAGAAAAGAGGGTCGCAGAGGCTGCTAATGTGAGTGAGAGTAGGAGGGTTGTGAGTTTCATAGTAGTTTATGTTTTATACTAAACGGGGTGAACGGGGTGAATTTATATGAAAATATCAGAGTAGATTTTTATTTTTTCAACCAAAAAATTTTGAATAATCTAATATTAAACTCAATAAAATCAAACCTTAACTTGTAATTATTCCAAAGTGATTGCAAGAATTCCCTCCATGATTATCCTTTCCTAAAAATGTCTGCACATCACAAGAGTTCATCCCAATTATCGCAGTTATACCGTAAGACGATTGCCCATTACCTGAATCTCATCATTCCACAACAAGCCTCGCTTTTAGTCTTAGGATGTGGCAATGGTGTTTTGCTTAAGATGCTGCATGGTAGTCAAAAAATCGGCGTCGACTGGAATGAAGAATCGATTGCAGAGGCCCTTGCTCAACATAAGAGCGATACATTTATGGTCGCATCGTTAGAAAATGATATTCCACCCATTACCCCCGACTATATCGTCTTATCTGACATGTTGCATCACGTAGGGGACGTGCAAGCAGTTTTGGACAATATTTATTCCTACGCGGCTCCTTCCACACGCTTGGTGATTAGTTGTTACAATACGCTCTGGCGTCCATTACTAGCACTAGCAACGTTTTTTGGTCTGCGTGTTCGCGAGGCGCCTGCCAATTGGCTGTCACGACATGACATCACCAATCTTCTGGAGCTAGCATCCTGGGAGATTATTCGTAGCGAAGCACGCATTCTTTGCCCTGTCCCTATTCCACTGGTTTCTTCTTTTCTCAATCGCTGGATAGCCCCCCTACTTCCTTGTTGCTGCTTGGCGCTCATTTTTGTGGCACGACCAGTGCCCTCACCCTCCGTCAAGGACAAAAGTGTCTCCATCATTGTTCCTGCCCGGAATGAATCAGGTAATATCGCAGCAGCACTCGCACGAACCCCCAAGATGGGAACATGGATGGAGTTTATTTTTGTAGAAGGTCATTCTACCGATAATACTTGGGAGGTTATTAAAGATATCGCAGCAGCACATCCCCAAATCCGTATAAAAATGGCCCAACAGCAAGGACGCGGCAAAGGAGACGCTGTACGAACAGGCTACGCTATGGCAGAGGGAGATATTTTCATGATCTTAGATGCAGATTTAACAATGCCCCCCGAGGATCTTCCAAAATTTTATCACGCTCTTGCAAGTGGCAGGTGCGAATTTGCCAATGGAAGTCGCTTGGTCTACCCGATGGAAAAAAAAGCGATGCAATTTTTAAACCTCTGTGCGAACAAATTTTTTGGGATTGCCTTTTCCTGGCTACTCGGGCAGCAAGTGAAAGATACGCTATGTGGCACCAAGGTCCTCTCGCGTGAGAATTATTTAAAAATTGCCGCCAATAGAAGTTACTTTGGAAATTTTGATCCCTTTGGAGACTTTGATCTTCTCTTTGGGGCAAGCAAATTGAATCTAAAAATTCGTGATATCCCCGTGCGTTATCGCGAGAGAACCTACGGTTCCACAAACATCAGTCGCTGGAGTCATGGGGCTTTACTCTTTAAAATGCTCGCTTTTGCTGCCAAAAAACTGAAATTTCTTTAACCCGGATATTTCAAGTTAAGAATTCTTCGTGTTCTTTCTCCGTTTTCTGTTTATGATTTGTGCTCCTTATGCCGACAAAAATCATAGCCGTTGCAAATCAAAAAGGAGGGGTAGGTAAAACAACGACCACCGTGAATCTGGCAGCAGCTCTTGCAGAAGAGGGTCATTCCATCCTAGTTATTGATCTTGATCCCCAGGCTAATGCTTCGAGTGCCCTTGGCTTTGAAGGAATCGAAGAGGGCGGTTTGTACCGTGGGCTCATCGGAGAGATCCCTATGAAGGATCTCATCACCTCGACGCGCTTAGCTCATTTAGCGCTTATCCCCGCAGATTTAGAACTAGCGGGCGCTGAAATTGATATTGCACGTCATGATCAGCATCTCATCCAACTAAAAATTATGTTGGAGGAGGTGAAAGAGTCAGGTCGCTTTTCCTATATCTTCATTGATTCACCACCCTCGCTCGGGGTGCTCATGTCTAATGCTCTGACTGCCGCCGATGAAGTGCTCATTCCCATTCAATGTGAATACTACGCATTAGAGGGTCTTGGGAAGCTTGTGGGCGTTATGGAACAACTCCGAAAAACGGGTATTAATCCTGGCCTCGCCATGACTGGACTGCTCATGACAATGTTTGATATGCGTACTAATTTAAGTAGCGCTGTCATGAAAGATGTACGCACGCATTTTCAAGAGGTTGTTTTTGATACCGTCATTCCAAGATCGATTCGTATCAGTGAAGCGCCGAGTTTTAGTCAAACAATTTTGGAGTACGATTCCAAGGGGCCAGGGGCAGTAGCCTACCGGGCTTTAGCAAGTGAATTTCTCAAGCGTCAAGTAGCAGGAATGGCTTTTATTGGGGGGGCTTCCTCTGCTCAGGTGGTGGATACGAGTAAGTCTCACTAAAAAATATCGTGTCACAACTGAAAAATTTCCTCACCTTCATCCGTTTTTCTCATACGCTCTTTGCCTTGCCTTTTGCCCTTGGCTCGATGGTGGTTGCCGCTCATGGTTGGCCGGGATGGCCTCTTTTTGCTTTGATTATAGGATGCATGGTCTTAGCACGTACGGCAGCGATGAGTTTTAATCGTATTGTTGATTGGGAAATAGATCGGCGTAATCCTCGGACAGCCAAGCGGCAGGGGCTAGTAAAAAAAGGGGATGCCATTTTCTTTTGTGCTCTGAGTGCTTTGCTTTTTGTGGTGTTGACATTTTTAATCAATCAGCTCTGTTTTTGGTTAGCGCCGGGGGCACTCATCCTCATTTTTTTTTATTCTCTCACAAAACGATGTACGCATTTTGCACAGTTTTTTTTAGGGCTTGCCTTAGCCATTTCTCCTCTTGGAGCCTGGATAGCTGTCACCGGTACGCTGACATGGGCTCCCTTGGTCTTAGCAATGGGAGTGATGTGCTGGGTTGCTGGGTTTGATATCATCTATGCGACTCAAGACATGGAGATTGATCAGAGAGAAGGACTCTATTCCATGGTCGTGTGGCTCGGTGCTCCACGTGCCTTACAGCTTGCAGGATACTTGCATCTCCTATTGGTTTTCGCATTACTCCTATTTGGGTGGATGAGCAACGCGCACCTTGCATATTATCTTTGTTTAATGCCGCTCCCTTTGGTGCTTTTTTATGAACATCGCATTGCCAAAACCCTCCAACTTGAGGCGATTAATCGTGCTTTTTTTCAAACGAATGTGGTGGTCGGATTTTTGTTTTTAATAGCCACCTGCGCTGGTCTCTATGATTTATGAATAGGAGACTTCACTTATCCTCTGCGCTAAGCCTGCTAGGTGGTGATGCTTCGCAATTGCAAGATCAAGCGCATGCTAGACGATGCGAGTATCTTGAGGCACACAAGGCCACCTACATCATCATGCGCATTGTGAGCTATACGAATATTTGTGTAGCTGATTGTAGTTACTGTGCTTTTTATCGTAGGCCACAGGATCCGGGTGGCTACGTACTGAGTAATGAAGCAATTTTTAAAAAAATTGATGATTTGCTCAGCGCCCAAGGGAGTCTTGTTGCCATGGAGGGAGGATTTCACCCCAAGCTTAAAATTGACCATTACGAGCAACTCTTTCGTGCTGTCCGCGCACGCTACCAAGAGAAAATTGAAATTTATGGACCTACTATTGTCGAGGTGATTTTTATCGCACGGAGCTCTCGAATATCACTTCAGGAAGCCTTAGAGCGTCTCTATCAAGCCGGACTGCGCTGGATCCCAGGGGGAGGCGCTGAGATTTTAACGGAGGCCTGGAGAAGGAAACTCTCGCCACGCAAATATTCTGTGCAAGAATATTTGGAAGGGATGGAGCTTGCTCAGAAACTCGGTTTTGGGACGACCGCAACCATGGTCATCGGCTTTGGTGAATCGTGGGAAGATCGTTTGGAACATTTAGAACATTTGAGAAAACTACAGGATAGAACTGCTGGCTTTAGCAGTTTTTTGCTCTGGACCTACCAATCCGATCATACGGCTCTCGGTGGCTCGCGTATTAGCAATGAAGAATATTTAAAAGCGGTGGCTATAAGTCGTCTCTACCTTGATAATGTTCCCGTCATTCGGGCTTCTTTTTTAACTCAGGGAGACCAAGGTCCTCTTGCCTTGCGCTGGGGGGCTTCTGATTTTGATATTGTCTTAGAGGATCAAGTCACACAACTCGCTGGGGCAACCATTGAATCTAATGTGGAAAAAGTTCTCTCTTGGGTCCGCGATGCAGGCATAGAGCCCGTGAAGCGAGAGCCCTATAGACTTTAGTTTTTGGTGAGTAATCCGAGCTCTTCTAAGAGTTCTCTATCCCGATCGCTTTCGGGATTGCCTGCGGTGAGGAGTTTTTCACCATAATGGATGGAATTAGCTCCTGCAAAGAAACAGAGCGCCTGCCCTTCACGCGTTAATTGATCACGTCCCGCGGAGAGTCGGACACGAGCCTTAGGCAGAACAATGCGGGTCGTGGCGATGAGTCTGACAAATTCAAAAATGTCAACTGGCGGTTGATCGGCTAACGGGGTTCCTGGCATGGGAACGAGACAATTAATGGGGACACTCTCAGGTAGCGGATCAAGTTGAGATAATACTTCAAGCATGCGGAGACGATCGGTAATACTCTCTCCCATGCCGATAATACCACCACAACACACAGACATCCCTGCGCGCTGCACGGCGCCAATGGTATCGAGTCGATCTTGAAATGTCCGTGTAGAAATAATGTTGGGGTAATATTCTGGAGAGGTATCAATGTTATGGTTGTAGGCCGTCACCCCTGCTTCCTTGAGCTGGCGCGCTTCCTCATCACCTAAGAGTCCCAAAGTCACACATACTTCCATGCCTAATTTACTCACCTCACGCACAGTTTTAAGGACTTCCTGAAATTTTGCATCCCCGCTCTTAACACCACGCCATGCTGTTCCCATACAGAAGCGTGCAGCCCCGTTTTCTTTGGCTTGGTGCGCACGCGGGAGAACCTCTTCGCATTTCATTAAGGGTTCTATATCCAGTTCCGTTTTGTAACGCGCGCTCTGAGTACAGTAGGCACAATCTTCACTGCACCCACCGGTTTTAATACTTAATAATGTGCAGAGCTGCACATCATGGGTGCTCCAGGATGCTTGATGAACATCATGGGAACGTCTAATGAGTTCAAAAAAAGAGGTTTCGTAAATGGACCTAAGATCAGCAAGAGAAAAAGAAGAGGGTGACATGAAGAAGGATGAGGTAAAAATAACGGACATTAACGTAGGGAGGTTCAAGATCCTAAGGAAGCCGAAAAAAAGATCAGGGGATTTTTTTTAGTTTGTGCGCTCTCGCTCGACTAGTGCTCGTGAGAGCCAACAGATATCTAGAGCGAGTGCACGAATGCGTTCTTGGAGTTCTCCGTTCATGATCTGATCCTCGTTAAATTGATCGCCCGTAGCATAGACATGACGCGGCAGGATGTAAGAATGAAAATCAAGCATCAAACTTCCTATGAGTGGCATAACAGCCATATAGCTTCCTTTACCACCAGCAGCACAGAGGATACCGACAGGTTTTCCATACCAGGCTTGACCGGTGTTTTCAATAAAACTCTTGGTTGCTGCATTGACCCCATAGTTATAAATAGGCATGGCAAGAAGGATCCCACTAGCAGAGGCAACTAATTTTTTCGCTTCCACGACTCTTTGATCCTCATGGGAGCAATGACCATCGCAGAAAGGGAGTGGCATCGTACGCAAGTCGAGAAAATGAGTCTCTTGGTGTAACTGTTCGACTTCCTTTACTGCTGCTTGAGCAAGCAGGCGCGAGCGGCTTTGAGGATGATGGCTACAAGAGATGGTAAGAATCATAGGAATTAGAAATTACGAACCTGTTTTTAAAGTTGATAAAGAACAAGACATCGACGGCGCACAGCAGTGAAATATGAACGCCATACTTGATCCGCATGCAATATATTCCCTCATGAGATCAATTGTTTAATGAATCGCGTCGTGGAACGACCTGGAGTAAGAGGAAGAATAATGACCCGTGCACCACACTGATTTAGGGCTGCTTGCTCGCCTCTATCTAAGCTTTCAGGTGTGTAATCACCACCTTTTGCATAGATCGATGGGCGTAACTCTTCAATGACCCTGGTCACTCTTAAATCATCAAATATCGTCACATAATCCACACAGCGCAAGGAGGCAAGGACCTCTGCACGATCTTCTGCAGGATTCAGAGGGCGTGTCGGCCCTTTGAGTTCTTGAACAGATCGGTCGCTATTCACTGCTACTATTAATGCATCTCCTAAGGCACGTGCCTGCTCAAGGTAGCGCACATGACCAATGTGGAGTAGATCAAAACAACCATTAGTCAAAACCAAACGGCGTTCCTCACGACGAAATTGTTTGCCCAGAGCAGCACAGTGTTGAGCAGTGATCAGATGGTCCATGGTCGCAACATAACAACAGAGCGCGTCTCAAGAAAAAAGAATTTTTTACTTGTTTCTTTTATGTAAGGCATCGTTTCAGACCATAGCCCGTATATTTCATGCTGATCGTGACGAGGAGGCCGTGAAGCAAGAGGGTGGGATCAGGCAGGCGAGCATTTTGACACACTTTGTCTTAGAAGACACTTGCTAAGAGAAATGCGACTTCAAGCTAAAAAATGATTCCTGTCTGTGCTCCAATGACGAGCGCGGAGGGAATATGTCCTGTTCCTCCAGGATTAATAATCCACTGGAGATCGGGTTGAATATAGAAAAATTTGGTAAAGTTCATACGATAGCCAAGTTCATAAATGAGTTCGTAGGTTGGCGTTCCTCCCTGTGAACGCGCAAGAGGAGTTCCTGCAAGCGAGCTACTAAAGTCACCATACGAGGAACCAAAAATAAGAGAGTCATCCATACGGCCTGGAATAAGCCCAGTATAGATAGCTCCTGCATTGGCCTGAAAGGTCACAATGGAGATATTTTCTTGTGGACATAAGACATAGGAAGACCAAAGCACAAGACCCGTATCATTTAAAGGATTAGGGCGATAGACTGTCTGATCGGCATGATAATACAATCCATAGGAATTAGGTGCATTGGTGGGGGTATTTAGCTGACGATATTCCCAAGAAGAGTAGTATCCTCCCACCCAGTAATGGCCCTCGAGGCCTTTGAGCTTTGCGATATCAACAGGTTTACCAAATGATTTTAGCGACGTGGAATCATCAGGTTTCTTAAGAGAAGATGATGGATTGTTCTTATGCAGAGACGTGGGTTTGCAAAATTCAGGACTCCAGCTGTATTGACCAATGAGCAAGGCCCCATTGCTAGGATAAAAATCCCAATTGAGTCCATTAAGAGAGGGGGTGGTCATTTGGTAAATACCGAGGCGCAGTGCGGTGGTCGAGGTCAGATTGATTTTAAGACGGCTTCCCCAAACAGCGTTCGGGTAGGTCGGTAATTTTCCATCAATGGCAAATCCACGTGTCGTACTATCAATAGCGTGGTTCATGTAGAGCCAGTAGAGTGGGGAAACATCAAAATCGTTGTTAATGCCAAGACGTCCGAATTTAAGACTCCACCTGTCCTTAAAAAAATCTTGTTGGTAGGAAAGCTCGTACCACTTGAAGGTATGACCATCGGCAAGCTGCTGGACACGATAAAAATTGCCAATATTTTTTTGAGAAAGACTCAATCCGTCGCGCTGCAGCGTATTCATTCTAAAATAGCCACCATGCCATCCAAAAAGTTTTTCTGTCTCCACTAAACAGGCAAAGGTAAAATTATCAGCATAGGTAAATCCTCCAGGAATTTTTCCTCCTACCGGATTACCAGCGATGTCGGAGGTGTAGGTCGTCGAAAGTTCAATGCCATGTTTGTCCAAATAATCTCGCGTTCCAAACCAATTACCCGAGGCATTTTTATACTCTCTAATACTGCGCGGAAATTGAGCCATCGCGTCATAGGGGGAAATAAAGCGTTGAGGTTCTTTATTAATAAAAAGTTCGTTGATGAGTTGATCCTCCTCCTCATCAATCATGGATTCAAAGGTAGAGCGCAGAAGCTCTAAGGTTTTTGGACCACGTGTATCGCTCCCTTGTTGGTTGCTGGTGGTGGTAGATAAGGCTGCGGCGGCGATCAGACAGAGGGAAAAAAGCATATGTTGGGATCAAGAATGACGATCCTTATAGCCAGAGTTAAGGCTTAATCAAGGAAATTGTAGAGTTTGCTCTTAAATAGGAGCATGTTGACTTTTATGATTGATAGTCCCCCGTCGAATCGATGATACTTCCGTGTTCTCTCATGCGTGAGAGTCATTGCCACCTACACTTTATTTTACCTTGTACCACCAAAACGAAAAAATAGAACTCATCGATGTTTCTGAAGAAATATCCCGGTCCTTTCTCGACTACTCGATGTCTGTGATTATTTCTAGAGCGCTTCCCGATGTGCGGGATGGATTAAAGCCATCACAACGGCGTATTCTCTACTCGATGAAGGAATTAGGGGTGATGCCTGGGCGCAAGCACTTGAAGTGCGCGAAGATTGTCGGAGAAACCATGGGTAACTATCATCCTCATGGTGATCAGGCCATCTACCCAACACTTGTCCATATGGCGCAGTCGTGGGCCATGCGCGAGATGCTCATTGAGGGACAAGGAAATTTTGGCTCTGTGGAAGGTGACCCTCCAGCGTCCATGCGTTACACAGAAGCACGCCTGCGTCCTCTAGGAGCACTCCTCATGGAAGACATGGAAAATAACACCGTTGACTTCGTTCCCAACTATGATGAAACACGTGAGGAGCCAACGGTCTTTCCTGCTGCCTTTCCTAACCTTCTTGTCAACGGAGGAACTGGTATTGCCGTTGGTATGGCCACTAATCTCCCTCCACATAACCTGGCAGAGATTATTGATGCGATCTGTGCTCAGATCGAAAATCCTGAGATTTCTTTAGATGAGTTGATGCAACATGTGAAGGGACCTGATTTTCCAACAGGATGCCAGCTTTGTGGTGTTCAGGGAATACGTCAATACTTTGAGACAGGACGCGGTTCTCTCAAGGTCCGCGGTCGTGCAGGCTTAGAAGAACTCAAAGGAGGGCGCGAGCAAATTGTCATTACCGAGATTCCCTACAATGTGAATCGCGCGGTACTTGTCGAGAGGATTGCAAGTCTTGTGAATGAAAAGATCTTGCCTGAAATTAGCGCAATTCGTGATGAATCTGACGAAAACACCCGTGTGGTCATCGAGCTCAAACGAGATGCAATTCCCAAAGTCGTCATCAATAATCTCTACAAACATACGGCGCTAGAATCCTCTTTTTCCGTGATGATGCTGGCCATTGATCGAGGCCGTCCAAAACTCTTATCACTCAAGGAAGCCATTGCCTGCTTTATCGAGCATCGTCGTGAAGTCATCGTACGTCGTACACGGTACCTTCTCGATCAAGCAGAACTCCGCGCCGAGAAGCTCGAAGGATATTTGATTGCCCTTGCCAATCTAGATGAATTTATCCGTATTATTCGCGACTCATCGAATCGTGAAGAGGCAAAGGTAAAATTGCTTGCCTTTGAATTTACGAAAAAGCAAATAGAGCATTTTGGTTTTCAGCTACGTCGAGAGGAACGCCTCGTCGATGGAAACTATTTCATGAGTGAACTTCAGGTCGATGCGATCCTGGAACTCCGTCTTTATCAATTAACCGGCCTAGAGCGTGAGAAAGTCCTTGGAGAGTATTTGGAACTTCTCAAGGTTATTATGGATCTTGAGGATATTTTATCGCGTGAAGAGCGCGTACTCGGCTTAATTACCTCGGAGCTTCTTACCATCAAAGAAAAACATGGTCGCCCCCGGCTTACCGAAATTATTCCTGCTGAAGGAGAAATTTCTATCGAGGATTTGATCGCTAATGAAGGCTGCATCATCACGATCACCCATAAAGGCTTTATTAAAAGGACAGCCGTAAGCTCCTACCGTTCTCAAAAACGTGGAGGGAAGGGAGTCGTCGGAATGACAACACGCGAGGCCGCTAATGAGACGGAGGAAGGTGATTTTGTCGAGCATCTCTTTACAGCTAGCGCTCATGATTACCTGGTCTTTTTTACAAAAAGTGGCAGGTGCTATGTGGAGCGTGTTTATGAAATCCCCGAAATGAGTCGTGCTGCTAAGGGGCGCTCTATAGCCAATATTCTCAATCTTCAGCCAGGAGAAAAAATCGCAGCAACCCTGCGCATTCAATCTAAAAATAGCGGCGGAGTAGGTGCCCTAGACACAACCTGGGATCCTCATCTCCATATCTTTTTTGTGACGCGAAGCGGCATTGTTAAAAAATCGAATCTAGCCGATTTTGCCAATATCCGCACAGGTGGAATCATTGCCATCCAAATTGAAGAAGGGGATGAACTCATTGATGCTGTTCAAACTAACGGTCACGATGAAATTGTCCTTGTCACCAAGCAAGGTCAAAGCATCCGCTTTAGTGAAGAAGAACTCCGGGATCAAGGGCGCAAGACGGTGGGTGTTTGGGGTATTCGTCTCGCTGCTGGTGATGCGGTTGTTGCTATTGCAGTGGTCTCTCCGCAATCAACACTCCTGGTTGCCGGCGAACAAGGCATTGGCAAGCGAACTTCCTTTGATCAGTACCGCAAACAGACCCGTGGTGGTAAAGGAATCATCACCATGAAAACAGGTGATAAGACAGGCTTGGTGGTCGGTGCCTTAGCCGTCACGGATCGTGATGAAATCATGCTCATTACCTCGGGCGGTCAAATGGTCAGAACCCGAGTTGGAGAAATTCGTGAAGTCGGTCGCAACACAATGGGTGTCAAATTAATCAACCTTCCCTCAAAAGAAAAACTCCAAGCCATTGCCCCCGTGGTGAGTGAGGAAGAGTAGTCGTTACGATCAGTATAAAATATGTGGGCTAATGCTCGTCTGCGTTGGCTCGCTTGGCGAAGCTTCGTCTCGTCCTTTCAGGGCCTTGCCTAAAGGCAGTTTTCCCGCCGTCTCTTGGGGCCGCCGGGGTACCTCAACCCTACCTTTCGCGGCCTCCGTAGCAGAATCGGTATGAAATATTCGGTTAGGCGAGATTGTCTGCCTCTGCCTGCATCTTAGAGCTCCACGCTTGATAAATCTGAGGAGATATTTCTGATGGTTTGATTTCACTGCGCCCCCCCCAAAACACATTTGTATAAAGAAGCGGGATTTTGCACTGAGTGAGGTGATGGTCAATAGCAGCTTTATGCTCCATGAGTCGCAGCCGATCGGTTCCATGGGCAACACCCATGATGTTGACATTATAAAATTCAGTACCTCCTTCACGCCAGTAACAGTGGGTGAGAATATCATGTCGCCCAATTTCAGCACCAGCCCGAGCTTCCATACCAGGGGGAACAGCCCAATG
>CAIWMF010000053.1 GCA_903913785.1 uncultured Spartobacteria bacterium
ACAGGATCGACAATACGCCAAGCTTCCTCAACATAGTCTTCACGGGCAAAGAGGGTAGGATCACCTGCGAGCGCATCGGTTAAGACGCGTTCATAAGGTGTCATTTCAATAGAATCTGGATCATGTGTTGTGATGAGTTCAACGAGGCGACTCTCTGTTTCATTATCAGGGTGGATTGCATTCATACCCATAGCAATGGTCACTTGAGGACTAATGCGTATACGAATATAATTTTGCCCAACTTGGTAGGCAGAATACATGAGGGGTGTTGGCTTTAAGCGAAAAAAGATCTCAGTGCATTCTACAGGAAGATTTTTTCCTGCTCGCAAGTAGATAGGGACTCCTTGCCAGCGTGGGGTATTTACTTCGAGTTGTAGCGCTGCAAAGGTTTCTGTGGAAGAACCACCCATGACACCTGGTTCTTCGAGATAGCCTTTAAATTGACCGCGTAAAATATTCTTTTCTACAAGTGTTGGTATGGCTTTGAGGACTTTTACTTTCTCATCACGAATGGATTCACTATCAAGAGCCTGAGGGCGCTCCATAAGAATGTTAGTTAGTAATTGGAAAAGATGATTTTCCATGACGTCACGTACTGTTCCTGTTTTATCATAGAAATTTCCCCGTCCTTGTACGCCAAAATTTTCTGCCATCGTAATCTGAATGCTTTCGATATGGTCACGACTCCAGAGAGCTTCAGGAATAATGTTTGCAAAGCGAAAAAAGAGCATGTTATGGACAACTGGCTTGCCTAAATAATGATCGATTCGAAAAATGCGCGATTCATTAAAAGAATGGAGTAAGATCGCATTTAATTTTTTAGCTGATGGAAGATCGGTGCCAAAAGGCTTTTCAATAACCACACGAGCTTCTTGTGGCGCACATTCTAGCGAACTGAGTTTTTCTACCACTAGTCCAAAGAGCAGTGGGGGAATTGCCAGATAGTGGGCTGGACGTGTGGCGCTTCCAAGTTCTCTACGAAGTGCTTGATAAGTCGCATCATCATTGTAGTCGCCATCGACATATTGAAGAAGACTGGAGAGTTTTTTCCAGGCCTCAGGATCTAGGCCTCCGTGCTTTTCAAGACTCTCTTGGGCTCGTGCTCGGAGTTGCTCAAGCGTCCAGCCAGCTTTGGCGACTCCAATAACTGGGATATCAAGCCGCCCGCGCTTGACCATTGCTTGCAAGGAGGGGAATATTTTTTTATAGGCGAGATCACCGGTTGCTCCAAAAAAAACAAGGGCATCAGAAGGTTGGTTTTTCATATAGTGAGAAGAATATTATAGAAATGAACAAGCCTAGGGAACAATCCATCAGAGGGTCTAGGCTAGCGTGCAGGATCGTTTTAAGAGTGTTTAAAAAAGGGAAAGAATTTTTAAGAAATTTTATATATTTCTCATAATACGCTTCCTATTTCTTGTCTATGACTGGTGACTCTTGAGCTCGTGATTAATCTTTTTTTTCTAAGTGTCCACCAAATCCAAAGCGCATGGCTGAGAGTATTTTATTTTGAAACTCTGCTTCTCCACGTGAACTGAAACGTTCATAGAGTGCTGTCGTGAGTACTGGTACTGGAGTTCCTTCATCAATAGCAGCTTTAATCGTCCAGCGACCTTCCCCTGAATCTGAAACACGACCGGCAAATCGACTGAGGTTAGGATCTTGAGCAAAGGCATTGGCCGTGAGATCAAGTAACCAAGAGGCAATCACGCTACCGCGACGCCAAACTTCGGCAATTTCTGGTAGATCCATATCATATTGATAATGCTCAGGGTCACGCAATGGGGTTGTTTCTGCATCAATATCGTGACTCTTTTTTCCAATGTCAGAATTTTTAATAACACTTAAGCCCTCTGCATAAGCAGCCATAATGGCGTATTCAATGCCGTTATGAACCATTTTAACAAAATGACCAGCCCCATTGGGTCCGCAATGCAGGTATCCGTTCTCTGCAGTTCCTTTGTTTGCAGGGCGCCCTTCGGTGCGTGGAATGGTTCCCATACCAGGTGCTAGCGTCGCAAAAATAGGATCAAGATATTGTACAATGGGTTTTTCTCCTCCAATCATCATACAATATCCCCGTTCTAGTCCCCAAACACCACCACTCGTACCGACATCGACATAATGAATGTTCTTTGAGGAAAGTTCTTTTGCACGACGAATGTCATCAATGTAGTAAGAATTACCACCATCAATGATGATATCCTCGTTACTTAAATGGGGCGCAAGGGCTGCAATTGTTTCATCGACAACAGCAGCTGGTACCATCAGCCAAATAGCTCGTGGTGACTCTAGTTGAGCAACCATATCAACTAATGACTCGGCGCCGCTTGCACCCTCTTTTGCTAAGGAGGCAACACTTTCGCTCGACTGATCAAAGACGACACAGCGATGCCCGCTTTTCATGAGACGACGCACCATGTTAGCGCCCATACGGCCAAGACCAATCATTCCAAGTTGTAGTGATGTAGAGTTATTCATAGTTCAAGATTGAGGTGTTGATGTGTTAAGCAGAGCGGTGAGTTCTTGCATGGCTGTTGTGATGCCCAAAGGAGATTTAAAAATAGAAGTGCCAGCAACGAAAACAGTAGCCCCGGCCTCCTTTGTAAGGAGAATTGTCGAGGCATCAATCCCTCCATCAACTTCAAGTTCACAGTGAGGAGTGTATTGTTTGATGATTTTTTTAAGTTTTACAATTTTACTGAGTGTCGAGTGCAAGAAATGTTGACTCCCAAATCCTGGATTGACCGTCATGACAAGGATGAGATCAATTTCTAATAAGATTTCCTCTAACACAGGCGTCGGGGTCGCTGGATTGATGGCAATACCAATTTTTTTGCCAAGATCCTTTGCTTTCTGAATCGTGCGATGGAGATTATTGTTTCCCTCATAATGAACAATAAAGGAATCAGCTCCTGCACGGGCAAATTCTTCCATAAAAAAATCCGGATTGCTAATCATGAGATGGACTTCCAGAGGCAATTTCGTAATGGAACGTACAGATCGAATTACGGGTTCTCCCATTGAAATATTGGGAACAAAATGCCCATCCATCACATCGATATGAATCCTATTAGCACCTGCTTCGCTCACAGTCTTAATCTGATCACCTAAATTGGCAAAATCAGCAGCAAGAATCGATGGTGCAAGGTGAAAGCTCATAGGTCTCAAATGGTCTTAGATTTTTTTTCTCGGTAAAGCTTAATCAGATTGTTTGTCGAGCTATCATGTTCAAGCTTTGGCTCTGCAGGGTTTTCTAACTCTGGAATAATTTTTTGCGCTAAGACCTTTCCAAGTTCCACTCCCCATTGGTCGAAAGAATCAATGCCCCAGATAGCGCCTTGAGTGAATACATTATGCTCGTAGAGTGCAACCAGTGTTCCGAGTGCTCGAGGGGTGAGTGACTGAGCAAGGATGACATTAGAAGGGCGATTGCCCTCAAAAACACGATGTGGTATGAGCGCTTCGGACGTTCCTTCTGCCCGGACTTGTTCTGGAGTTTTTCCAAAAGCGAGTGCTTCTGCTTGCGCAAAAACATTAGAAACCAAGAGATCGTGATGACGGCCTAGTGGATTAAGACCTTGATAAAAGGTGATAAAGTCACAAGGAATGAGTCGTGTGCCTTGATGAATTAATTGGTAGAAAGAGTGTTGACCATTAGTTCCTGGCTCGCCCCAGTAAATGGGTCCTGTCTGGCTAGAGACGCAGGTTCCTTCAAGAGTCACATGCTTCCCATTGCTCTCCATGGTGAGTTGTTGTAAGTAGGCGGGAAAGCGCTTCAAGTATTGATCGTAAGGAAGTACGGCAATTGTTTGAGCGCCAAAAAAATTGTTATACCAAATGGCTAAAAGTCCCATGAGCACGGGAAGATTTCTTTCAAAGGGCGCTGTTCGAAAATGCTCATCCATTGCAT
Source organism: uncultured Spartobacteria bacterium (assembly GCA_903913785.1). Lineage (GTDB taxonomy): Bacteria > Verrucomicrobiota > Verrucomicrobiia > Chthoniobacterales > UBA6821 > CAIWMF01. The sequence goes on from CAIWMF010000053.1 coordinate 3,914, forward strand.
GAAAACCAGCGAGCATTTCCTGGAAATGATCAGGACCAATGGCAACCATTAACGAGAGTCCAATTGCAGAGTCCATCGAGTAACGCCCGCCCACCCAGTCCCAAAAGCCAAACATATTTTCTGTATCAATCCCAAAAGCAGCGACTTTTTGAGTATTTGTCGAAACGGCAACAAAATGTTTTGCAATGGCTTTGGGGTCTCCTCCAAAACCCGCCAGCAGCCAATCGCGTGCGCTATAGGCATTGGTCAAGGTTTCGAGTGTTCCAAAGGTTTTCGAGGAAACAATAAAAAGCGTTTCTGATGGGTCAAGATCTCTTGTAGCTTCGACAAAATCGGTAGCATCGACATTGGAAATAAAACGAAAATTCATTGATCGATCGCTATAGTAACGCAGGGCTTCATAAGCCATGACCGGACCAAGATCAGACCCGCCAATGCCAATATTGACAATATTTTTTATCCTTTTACCCGTATGGCCTTTCCACTCGCCCGAGCGTATGCGGTTGGAAAAATGTGCCATTTGATCAAGAACAGCATGCACTTTAGGAACAACATTTTCTCCATCAACAATGATCTTTTCGCCTTGAGGCGCACGAAGCGCCACATGGAGAGCAGCACGATTTTCTGAGATGTTAATTTTATCACCACAAAACATGGCCTCGATGCGCTCTCGCAAACCCGTTTCTTTTGCTAGCTCGAGCAGAAGGTCTATTGTTTCTTCCGTGATTCGATTTTTTGAAAAATCAAGAAAGAGACCAGCTGCTTCTATCGTCATTTTTCGCCCGCGAGAACTATCTTCAAAAAAAAGTTGTTTCAGATCTTTCTGGTCAAATTCTTGTTGATGTGCTTGGAGTTTTTTCCATGAGGCGAGTTGCGTCAGCGGTGAGGACATGGTGTGTATGGTTGGTTTTTATAAATAACTTTCAAGCCTTTGTTGTTCCCCTTTGGAGGGAAGATTCGTTTTTCACGGCAGCTTTTTGAGACGGCTGTTTTTTTACAGAAACTGGTTGAGCAATCTTTTGTGGTTTATATGTTGCTAATTTTGGAATGGCTCGGAGTTTACCTGGAAAATGCTCCCAAAGACGAAAGCCTCCAATAAAGGCATTGGAATTTGCGGCGATCGTGCATCCTACGGGAATCACTTGAAGATGCTGCGCATTGCCACCACCAATAACGACTTTTTCTGGTTGCAAAGCGGCTTTTAATATTTCAATGACATGAATCACTTCTTCTTGCCATTTTTCTACACCATTTTTTTTAAAACCATGAAGTCCTACATAGTCTTCAAAGGTCTTTTTCTTATAGGGAAGGTGAGCGAGTTCCATAGGGATAATGACACCATCATCAATCATAGCGGAGCCAAGTCCTGTGCCTAATCCTAAAAAGAGCATTCGACCACCTCGATAATCTCCCAGTGCCTGCATGGCGGCATCGTTAATAAGACGCACGGGACATTGAAAGGCTTTTTCATAATCAAAATCAACCCAGCCTGTTCCTAGGTTCATAGGTTCTCGGAGAGGTTTGCCTTCTTTAGAAATAGGCATAGGGCATCCAATCGAAACCACATCGTACTGCCATCCTTCTGCTAATTGTTTGACTCCCTCCACCATCATTTGAGGAGTCATTGTTGGGCCTGAAAGTAATTTTCGTTCTTCTTTACTACCTGTGGCTTTGATTTTCACCTTACTTCCGCCAACATCAATGACGAGAATGGATAATTTAACATGTTCCATTTTAAAAATATTGAACAATTAGAGAGTGAGTGAGGTGCTTTTAGAAGCAATGATGGTCATTAAATCTTTCCATGAAGCGACGAAAGATTCAGCTCCTTCTTTTTGAAGCTTGGCACCAAGTTCTATGAGATTAATGCCTGATTGTGTGATGTCTGAAAGAACTTTTGACGCGTTTCCACCATCGGCAGGCATTGTTTGCTCAATTTGCCCGTGATCTGCAAATGCAAGGAGGGTTTTTTCTGGCATCGTATTAACAGTGTAAGGAGCTGCTAGACCTTCAATATAGACTGTATCAGAAGCTTTGGGATCTTTTGTTCCGGTGCTTGCCAATAAAAGACGTTGTACTGCCGCTCCAGAGTTCAGGATTTTTAAATAACGAGGTGATTGGATGAGCTCACAATAAGCGTGATAACTTTCCTTGCCAACGGCAATCCCAAGCTGGTCTTTAAGTGATTCAGGAACTTGAGAAGCTACTGCAACATCCCAGCGACTAATAAAAAGAGAAGCTACAGAATGTACCTTGGGATTTAATCCTGCTTGAATACGCCTTTCTATAGCACGCAGGTAAGCCTCTGCTGCAGCTAAATAGTGATCAGGGGAGAAGAGAAGGGTTACATTAATGGGTACTCCAGAAAAAATTGCCTCCTCAATGGCGGGAAGACCTTCTTTTGTGCCAGGGATTTTAATAAAAAGATTGGGGCGTTCTGCTCGTCGGTGAAGCTCTTGGGCAACCTTAATAGTTGTTTCTGTATCGTAGGCTAGGAGTGGTGAGACCTCAAGGGAGACCCAACCATCGACCCCGTTGGTGCGGTCGTAAATGGGACGAAAGAGATCAGCAGCAGCCGTGATGTCCTCAAGTGCTAGATCAAAGAAGAGCTCTTCACCTTTACGGCCTTTGGAAAGTCCCTCTTTAATGGCCTGATCGTAGGCGAGGCTGTTTTTAATGGCATGATTAAAAATGGTTGGGTTGGAGGTTAATCCAGTCACTGAAAGCTCTTCGATATATTTTTTCAATGTCCCGTTATTGAGGAGATCACGCGTGATGTTATCAATCCAGAGACTTTGACCTAGATCGTGGAGTTGTTGTGTTGCTTTCATGATGCGTTGATAATTTGGTGGAAGCTAGAGCTAGTGGTTGGCACACATACTAAAATACTAACAATGTGATCGGTAAATCAGCGTTGAGCATTAACGAAAATCGATGCATTCTGCAACCTTTGATTTTTTAGGACCATTCGTCACGAATAAAAATGAGGGATTTCATGCCTTGTTAGGTTAACCCGAATATCCGGGCTAGTGAGTGGCTGTCGTGAGTGTGCTCGTGAAGGAAATGAGCTTGATGATTCAATAAAGGCTCAAGAAGAGCTTGTAGAAGATATGCCTTATGGCTTGATTCCTGTTGCTAGAATTGTCTCAAAATGAGGTGTTTTTTCCTCCCGTTCCACGCAGTAAACTTCTAAATTCTGAAACCCCGCTTTTCTCAAAAATTCATGCAGCTCAATCCTTGAAAAGCCAAGCCAGATATGAGCGTAGAGTTTTTTAGCCTGTTCATAATTATGGCTAGCAAGATCGAGGATGAGGATTTTGCCTCCTGGTTTGAGCATGCGAAACGCAGCATCAATAGCCCGCTGCGGACTGCTTGTATGATGGAGTGCTTGGCTAATAAGAGCGATATCGATAGAGTTATTTTTAATCGGTGGATCTTCTATGTCGCCAAGACGGTACTCTAAATTCTTGAAGCCATTTTGCTTGGCGATTTTTTTACCGAAGGCAACCATTTTCGGTAAATTATCAATTGCGATAACCTGCTTGGCAGAGCGTGCAAGGAGTTGAGAGAGCGTTCCCTCGCCAGCCCCGAGATCCGCAATCACCATGGGTGGTAGCAGACGAAGTAATCCATGCGCTAGCCCTTGCCATGAACGCCCAGGAACGTAGGCGTGGCCAAATTTTCCTGCTAACTTATCAAAATATTCCGCAGCACGATCTCGGCGTTTGTGCAAGATGAGCTTTAGCGCTCTTTGGTCTCGTAAGGTCTCGGGAAGTTCTTTTTGAGCGGCAGACAGAGTTTTTTTTAGTGGTTCTAGGACAGCATCAAGAGCAGCGTAATAACTGTTTTTGCCAACACGACGATCGGTAACTAGGCCTTGACGCCTTAGTTGTGCAAGGCTTGCGGAGATTCGTGATTGTGCCATCCCAAGAATCTCCTGCATTTCCGCTACCATGAGTTCTTCTTCAACGAGTAGAAGCATGAGGCGAAGCCTTGTTGGCTCAGAAAGCAAACGCATCATATGGAGGATAGAAGACATGAAAAATGAAGAATTAAAAATGAAAACATATTGACATATATCAATACGTTCATGTAATTTCAAATTCTTTTCTAGATGTGCTGAACGTATGCTCGTCACGAGTATAGAAGCTGTAAAAAGCATCCATGCTTTTGAAAACCTATCATTCACCAGGCACTGACACTGCCTACATTATGACTTATTATGCCTAAAAATTTTATTTTTTCTTCCGAATCTGTTGGCGAGGGTCATCCCGATAAGGTATGTGATACGATTTCTGATGCTATTTTAGACGCTTGTTTGTTAGAGGATGCTAATAGTCGGGTTGCCTGTGAGACGTATGCAAAAAGTAATATTGTCGTTGTGGGTGGCGAAATCAGTATTCCCAAACACAAAGGAAAGAATATTGATAGTCTTCTTAACATTAATAAAATTGTACGCGATGTCGTTCGAGGGATTGGCTACATTCATGATGACGATGTCTTTCATGCTGAGAAAATTTTCATCAATAACATCATTACCTCTCAGAGTGATGACATAGCTCAAGGTGTTGATATTCGTAAGAAAAATGGGAAGATGATCCACGAACAAGGCGCTGGAGATCAAGGGTTGATGTTTGGGTACGCCTGTGATGAGACTCCAGAACTCATGCCTGCTCCCATTATGTATGCACACCGCTTAGGCAGGGAGCTCACACGTTTGCGTAAGGCAGGGAAAGCTAAGTGGCTTCGTCCCGATGCAAAAACACAGGTATCCGTTCAGTATGAAGATGGAATTCCAACGCACGTGGTCAATGTTGTGGTGTCCACGCAGCACACGGCTGATGCGAGTCATCAAGAAATTGAAAAATTCATTGTTAATCAGGTGATTCGTAAAGTGATCCCTGCCGCGATGCTCTTAAAGAAAACAGAATTTCTTATTAATCCGACAGGTCGCTTTGTGATTGGCGGACCCCAAGGGGACACAGGCCTGACGGGCAGAAAAATTATTGTCGATAGTTACGGGGGAATGGGTCGTCATGGTGGTGGCGCATTCTCTGGGAAAGATCCAACAAAGGTTGATCGTTCTGCGGCGTATATGGGACGTTATGTTGCCAAGAATGTCGTTGCAGCAGGCTTTGCGAGACGTTGTGAAGTTCAGTTTGCCTACGCCATTGGATGTGCTGATCCCGTGAGTATCCATATCGACACCTTCGAAACCGCTTCATTGCCTGAGGATGTCATTAAAAAAGCGATCGAAGAAATCTTCTGTTTCAAACCAGCAAGCATTATTGAAACATTAAAACTTCAACGTCCTATTTATTCCAAGACCACAAATTATGGTCATTTTGGTAAAATCGATGATCTTGAAAGTATTACTTGGGAACGTACTGATCAAGCAGCTGCACTACAAAAAGCAGCCGCCGCTACCATGAAAACAATCCACTCTAACATTAGCTAATATACTATTTTTTTCTTTATGAATTTACAGACCACCAAGACCTCAAATCCTTCCTTTGCTGATTTCAAAGTAGCAGACCTTTCTCTTGCCGATTGGGGACGCAAAGAAATCTCCATTGCTGAACAAGAGATGCCTGGTCTCATGAGTATTCGAAAAAAATACTCTTCAGAAAAACCGCTCTCAGGAGTTCGTATCACAGGTTCTTTGCACATGACGATACAAACTGCTGTTCTTATTGAAACCTTGATAGAACTTGGAGCTACTGTTCGTTGGGCTAGTTGTAATATTTTCTCAACCCAGGATCAAGCTGCTGCAGCAATAGCTGCAAGTGGGATACCTGTCTTTGCCTGGAAAGGTGAGAGTCTTGAGGAATACTGGTGGTGTACATACCAGGCCCTTTGCCATCCACATGGCCAAGGTCCCGAGCTTGTTGTTGATGATGGTGGTGATGTCACACTCCTTTTGCACAAGGGCTATGAGCTTGAAAATGGAGATACATGGGTTGATACCTCCTCGAGTAATGAAGAAGAACAAGTCATTAAAAATTTACTAAAAAAAATTCATGCTGAGAATCCAACCCTCTGGCATGAGATGGTTAAGGATTGGAAGGGAGTTTCAGAAGAAACGACGACAGGTGTTCATCGTCTGTACAAGCTTCATGAGCAAGGCAAGCTCTTAGTTCCGGCATTCAATGTGAATGATTCGGTCACAAAAACCAAATTCGACAATCTCTATGGCTGCCGCCACTCGCTTGTCGATGGCCTTAACCGCGCCATGGATGTCATGATCTCTGGAAAAGTCGCTGTTGTCTGTGGCTATGGTGACGTGGGTAAGGGATCAGCTCAGTCGCTTCGTGCACAAGGAGCTCGGGTTATTATCACGGAAATTGATCCCATCACGGCATTACAAGCCGCAATGGAGGGATACGAAGTGACGACCGTTGAGGAAACATTAGGTCGTGGAGATATTTATGTGACTACGACGGGTAATTTTAAAGTGATTACGCTCGAACACATGAAGAAGATGAAAGATCAGGCTATTATTTGTAATATAGGTCACTTTGATAACGAAATCGAAGTCGATAAGCTTGTCTCTTTTCCAGGGATCAAAGAGATCAATATTAAGCCCCAGGTCGATAAATTCATCTTTCCAGATGGCCATGAAATCTTTCTCTTAGCTCAAGGACGTCTCGTGAATCTGGGATGTGCTACAGGTCATCCAAGCTTTGTCATGAGTAGTAGTTTTAGTAATCAGACGTTAGCTCAAATTGACTTATGGAAAAATCGTCACGAATATAAACCAGGTGTTTACATTTTACCTAAGAAACTTGATGAAGAAGTCGCACGACTTCACTTGGACAAAATCGGAGTAAAACTCACTCTGCTTACCCAAGAGCAATCAGCTTACTTGGATATTCCTATTGAGGGACCTTACAAGCCGGAACATTATCGTTATTAGAGATTTCCACCTCCTCTTGCTTATTCGCTGAAAGAATACGCCATGTATGTCAGGAAGTGATCTGGCGTCATGTGTTTGATTGTTCTTTTTGTGACTGGGTCATGATGCAAGATTGCAGTTGAAATTTTCTCCTAGAATGGTTGCTTCGTATTCTCCATGAGAAGAGATATTTGCTCTGGCTAGGAGAATGCAATTTTTGACACGTGCATGATGATCAATGAAAGCATGAGGGCCGGCAACGACCATCTCTTCTAATCGTGCAGAGGAAGCTACTCTTGCTAGCGGATGAATGGATGTGGGCCACGGGAGATCTTTATTTGCTAGCTTGAAGGGAGGTTTCCATTGTTCTTCAATAATGCGGCGGTGTGTTTTGAAGTATGATTCTGGGGTGCCAAGATCACTCCAAAAATAATCATGCTGCGCAACAAATCCAGAAATTTTCTTTTTAGCATGTATGGCTTTTTGTAGTGCTGGGATGATAGAAGCAGGGCCTTGAGATGGGATCCAATCGAGGAAGGAGGGTTCAATGATGGCAATTCCTGTATAGCCGATCGAGATCGAAGGCATCTTCGGACATGCAGCTAGCCCGCATATTTCATACCGATTCTGACTCCTGCTCAAAAAATCTTAACATTCACTTGGACAAAGGCACACTCGGAGCTTAGCTTGTTTTTTCAAATTGCCTGAGAGCTTTCTAGTTGAACTACATATTATTCATTACAAGAATTTTGCAAAAATTTCACTGTAAAATCATCCGCAATGTCATCCGAAAAAAGTCATCTACACAAAATAGTAACTTGATAAACTTGTGGTCACTCGAGAGAATTGAGTTCTTTCTTTATGCGTATTATTTCAGGTATTCAGCCCTCGGGTCTTTTGCATCTTGGGAATTATTTTGGGATGATGCGTCCTGCTATTGAATTACAAGATCGGGGAGAGGCGTTTTACTTTATTGCCGACTATCATGCTCTGACAACCTTGCACAACGCCCCAGCGTTACGGGATCATGTCCGTAGTGTGGCGATTGATTTTTTGGCAGCAGGCCTCGATCCTTGTAAGAGTTGTTTCTTTCGACAGAGTGAT
>CAIWMF010000054.1 GCA_903913785.1 uncultured Spartobacteria bacterium
ACGCTCGCACCGAACTTCGATGATGACTTTTTCTCCACCGCCAAGTTGCGCGAGTACGTCAACACGATTGGATTTATCTTTGGCATGGCTTTTGTTGGATTCGCTCTCCAGCAAAGATTCAATGACCACATCGGTATGCAGCAGCTCGGAGAGGAAGCCTTCTAGTATCGGAAAGTTTGCCTTGCGACGTAGGAGTGTCTTGATTGCCCAGTCAAACTGAATGAGCTTTTTGACTTGTGGTTCTTCGGGTTGCATAGGACCGGAGATCATACTCCAAGTGCTCAAGCAGTGTCAAAATGAATCAGGTGAAAAATACGCCTTGATGTTATTGACCTTACCTGGTGAAAAAGAGTCGCCACATTCCTCTCATCCTGCGACAAGCAGGGAGTGAGCTTAGAGAACAAGGAGTCTTCTAGGTGATTCCAGCCATTTTTTGAGGGCACTCAGATAATCAGCGGCAAGCGCTCCATCGACCACACGGTGATCACCGCTAAGGGTGATGGCAAGACGCTCCCCAACGACAATCTGATCGTGAGCATTGACGACAGGCTTTTTCACAATAGCACCAACAGCCACGATAACGGCTTGAGGAGGATTGATAATGGCAAAGAACTGATCAATGCCATAGGCACCAAGATTAGAGACTGTGATGGTGCCGCCTGAAAACTCTTCTGGCTTTAACTTTTTGTCACGAGCACGTATGGCCAAGTCTTTGACGGCGGCGCTGATTTCTTGAAGCGATTTGTTTTGGGCGTTGCGAATCACGGGCGTCACTAACCCATCTTCAAGAGCAATGGCCACACAGAGGTTGACACTCTCATATTCAAAAATGGATGTTGTTCCAAAAGCAGCATTGATTTTTGGCTTTTCGATGGCAGCACGGGCAACGGCTAGGAGAATGATGTCATTAAAGGTGATTTTATTTCCTGTCGCATTGAATTCTTTTCTAAAAGCAACCAGAGGAGCGGCATCAATTTCAATAGAGAGATAAAAATGAGGGATCTCTGTTTTGCTCGTAAGTAGGCGCTGTGCAATAATCTGACGCATGTTAGTGAGCCCGACTTCTGTGTGGGGATTATCACTCATCACAGTCGGAAGAATAGGCGTCCGACGGGAGGCCCCATCTTGATCAAGGCTGCCCTTAGGTGTAAGGGGAGCATTAATAACATCAGCAGCAAGAATGCGTCCGCTTGGACCTGTGCCTTGTGTAGCGATTGTCTCTAGGCGAAGTCCGCGCTCAACGGCGAGTTTCCGTGCAAGAGGAGAGGCCAAAATACGGACTGGAGGTTCTTGAGTATTCCTAGGAATGGCTTGGCGGGATGTTCCTAGAGCGATCTTGCTTGGTTCTCCTAGCGGAGCTTTGTGTGGGGTCGAGGCAGCTTGTGTCATAGGAGATGTCAATGGCAAGGTCTCTTTTTTTTCATTTTTCCCAAGGATCAAGGCAATAGGAGCACCTACGAAAACCTTGGCTCCTTCCTCGACAAAAATCTCTGTTAAGACGCCCTCTTCAAAAGCCTCCATTTCCATGGTCGCCTTATCAGTCTCAACCTCTGCAAGAAGATCGCCAATCAAAACGTTCTCTCCCTTTTTCTTACACCAACGTAGGAGGGTTCCCTCGATCATGGTGTCACTTAATTTAGGCATTGTAATTTCAGGCATACGAAGGAGAGGTAGAATGGGTTAAAACAAGGTGAGTGTTTTTTGGATGATGCGCTCGGCCGTAGGTAGCTGCAACTTTTCAAGTGGCATACTATAAATTGCCGGAGCATCAAGCGCCGTAACCCGAAGGATAGGTGCATCGAGCTCATCAAAGGCTTGCTCTGCGATCATCGAGGCAATCTGAGCGCTCACACCACAGAAGGGTTTGTTTTCATCAATAAGAACAACACGATGCGTCTTAGCAATGGAAGTGAAAATAGCCTCTTCATCAAGCGGACGAATCGAACGCAAGTCAACGACTTCTGCCGAGATGCCATATTCTTCCTGCAGCATTTCGGCGGCTTCCAGCGCGGTTAAGACGGCTCTTCCATGCGCAATGAAGGAGACGTCTGTCCCTTCACGTTTTATGTCAGCAACTCCGAGAGGAATACTATAGGATCCCTCAGGGACTTCGCCAATATTGCCGTAGAGGAGTGTGTTTTCCATGAAGCAGACGGTGTCTTGATCACGAATGGAAGCAATCATGAGCCCTTTGGCATCATAAGGGGTTGCCGGGGCAACAACCTTAAGACCAGGCGTACTAGCAAGGAGGTTTTCAGGAGTGTGGGAATGCGTAGCCCCCACGCTTGTCCCACCATTTGCAGGGCCTCTAATGACCATCGGGATATTGATGAGACCGCCTGACATGTAGCGGATACATCCTGCGTTATTAATAATTTGATCAAAGCCCACATAGGCAAAACTCCAAAACATCAGCTCAATGACTGGCCGAAGCCCCATCATGGCGGCTCCCACACCGAGCCCTAGAAAAGCGGCTTCGCTAATAGGTGTATCAATGATGCGCTTGGATCCAAAGCGCTCCCAGAGTCCCTCGGTGACTTTATAGGCTCCATTGTACTGAGCGACTTCTTCGCCCATTAAGAAGACAGACTCATCGCGCGAGAGCTCCTCGGCGAAGGCTTGATTAAGAGCTGTGCGGTAGGTAATAAGAGGCATGGCAATAAATGTCGTGACGAGTATGGTAGCAAATAGGTGTTTCTTTTTAGTTTCTTTTAAGCGGCGTTAAGATCACTAAAAAAATGTCTCCCTAGGCGTCCTGCTTCACTCCCCTGGTCGACTTCGGCATAGACATCCCTAAAGAGAGTTGATGGTTCAGGCCAGGGACTGGCTTCTGCAAAGTCAACGGACCCTGCTGCCTCGAGCTTTGCTGCCTCATCCAGAGACTCCAAGAGAGCCTGACTGAGAATACCTTCTTGCATGAGTTGCTCTTGCCAAGAGGAAATAGGATCGTGATTTTTCTTATAAGCCTCAATTTCCTCAGGGGTGCGATATTTTTTATGATTGGCATCAGCAATAGAGTGGCCGTAGTAGCGGTAGGTCGTCATTTCTAAGAGAGAGGGACGTGAGGCGCTGCGAGCCTTTTCCATCGCATCGTGGAGCTTCGCACGCAGAGCGTATAAATGAGAGCCATCCACAACATCCCAGTCCATGTTAAAACCAGCAGCTCTCTCTGCCAGGCACGTTGCCATCGAGGAGGAGCGCTCCAAGCTCGTCCCCATGGAATAACCATTATTTTCGATTAAAAAAACAATTGGTAGCTCGCAAAGCGCCGCAAGATTGAGCGATTCGGCAAAGACGCCTTGATTGATAGCCCCATCACCGAGAAAACAGAGAGCGCATCCTGGAATAGCGCGATATTTGAGCGCAAAGGCAAGCCCCAGACCGAGTGGGACCTGACCTGCGACAATGCCATGTCCGCCCCAGTAGTGCTTGTCGGGAGCAAAAAAATGCATCGATCCTCCCTTCCCCTTCGAACAACCGGTGGCTTTACCAAAAAGCTCTGCCATACATTCCTCCATGCTCATGCCTACTGCGAGCGCATGACCGTGATCGCGGTAAGCAGTGATGATCTCATCATGGCCATTCATGAGTGAGGCAGCGCCGACGGCTACGGATTCTTGACCAATGTAGAGATGGAGGAAGCCACCCATTTTACCCTGGTTATAGAATTTGAGAGCCTGCTGCTCAAAACGACGAATACGAAGCATCTCACGCAAGGCATGGATTTTTGCCTCTTCGCTCCATGCCTCATTAATGGGAGCGCGCGCTGCCTGGTCTAGATCTGTCGTTGTGGGTGTCATTATACGTGTCATGGCGTTTCAAGCGCTTTTTTATTTTTAGAACCTCACTATTGCTTGGCAATAGTTGCCATAGGAAAGAAAGCGCATGAGTATCGCGTATCTCAGGCTGAGTGGCAAATGGAATTATTGCCGGAGAGCTATTGCCCGTAAGACGTTCGTTTGATGGGTAAGGCTCTTCTTGAGGACGCGAAACTACGCGACGCCTGAGAATCCGGCAAGCATGAATGAGGTCAAGTTTCCTGTTGCGCTCAAAGGCTTATGATCTCCTTTCGCGGTCTTTCTTCCATGACTCAATGGCCATGGCCAGCCTAGGTTGAAAGGATGGGACATGCGTTGTATCAATCCATTCGATAGGTGCTGCATGCCAGAAAGGATGATAGAGAATGATGCCTTTTTTATTGAGCATCGCCGAGAGAAAACTAAAGGACGAGCGACTGATCACAAGAAGATCGGCCGTAGCCATCAATGTAATGGTCTTGATGGGATCAAGATTGAGATATTTTTCCAGGCAAGCAATCTCATCAAAGTCTTCGAGGTGGCTCATCTCGCGTGTTATGAGCACAGGTTTCTCTATCCTCCCGTCCATACCATAATGCGATGGGGTCACAAGGATGGGCGCAGAGGGTATTTCTGTATGGAGTTCACAACGGAAAGGGATTGCATGCTTGGTTAGCTCGTTGGTCACCATCTTGGCCACCTCAGTGTAATAGGCATTTGGCAACATACGATGGGAATCAACCGCAAAGAGATCTCCACGTCGCACATGAATGGCGATTCTAAAGAGTGGGGAGGAGCTTCTTTCAAAGGGACTGATCTCCTTGACGTGGGTTAGTATTTCAGGATGCCGATCAGAGATTCGGTAAGGAAGCCCCAGTTCAATCAAATGAAAAGTACGTTGGCTCTTGGCTTCCTCTTGAATCTGAAGAAAACCGTCCTCATCAAGGGTCGTAAGACGATGCCGCGTGACCTTCTTTGGTAAGGTAAGATCAGAGGGAATAGGGAAAGTATTATTGTACCGTGTGAGCAAGGTTGGATCACTCTGGTTTTTTTCTAACGCCGCAAGACCCTCGTAGGGAATACCCATTAAAGGAGAGTGCAGATAGGGAATCTTTAAAAATCGTGATAACCCATACGTGCAGTAGCTACGCTGCAATTGTGATCCAGCGCCATCGACCATCATGGTCGGATCGCGCGTGATGGCTATATTTTTCTGATATTGCAAACAAGCACTCATGAAGAAAATCCTCTCCATCATGCGTGAGATCATGACGTGGCCCAAATGAATTTTCGGATTTTTTTGCTACGATGCTTGTCTTCAAGAAGAGTATTTAACCCGCATATTTCATACTGATTCGTCGCGAGGCGCCGCGAATCCTGATGCAGACACCACCGGCGGTCGGGAGACCGCGGTGGAGACTGCCTTTAGGCAGCCCTAAAAGGGCGAGACGAGCGGGAGCGAGCGAGTCAAC
>CAIWMF010000055.1 GCA_903913785.1 uncultured Spartobacteria bacterium
CCGCCAGGGGAGATTCGAATCAAAAGAAACGTGATTGAAATCACACAAAAGAGAACAAAGAACATGGAAACCAAGCGACGCAGAAGCATAGGAGAAAGTGATGGGTAATGGGTAATGGGTAATGGGTAATGGGTAATGGGTAATGGGTGATGGGTGATGGGTGATGGGTAATGGGTAATGGGTAATGGGTAATGGGTAATGGGTAATGGGTAATGGGTAATGGGTAATGGGTAATGGGTGATGGGTGATGGGTGATGGGTGATGGGTGATGGGTGATGGGTGATGGGTGATGGGTGATGGGTGATGGGTGATGGGTGATGGGTGATGGGTGATGGGTGATGGGTGATGGGTGATGGGTCAAAGCCTGAGACAAAAAACTCTTACGAAAAAAATCCTAAAATTCATTTGGGAAAAGGTATCATTTATTCTTTTTTCACGTTGCCTGGTGTTTGATAACAAGATAACAATCTCCGAATGAAGCCTTCCTCTTCAATCTTTTCTTTGCTCCCTGCTCTTGCATTATTAGCATGTGCGCTCTTCTTTCTCAGTAGTTGTGCCACGGGTCCTATGGTAGATCCTCAAGTGACTTCTGCCCTCACTCTCCATCACGTGCCATCAGTGACCAATAATAAAGTTAATCATGCTCAACGTTTGGATTATACCGATATCATGAATTTGGTGCAAAGCAAGGTGCCCACCCATATCATTGTTGGCTATTTAAGAAGCACCGAAGCCATTTACCACTTTACCTATTCGCAACTCCGTTCCTTGCGATCTATGGGGGCTAGTCGAGAGTTAGTAAATTACTTAACGGAAACTCAGGGATTTTATGGTAACAATATACCCCTCTCTTCAGGCTTTAAGGTTCCAAAATACATTCGTACAAATTCTATGTTGCATCAGGATGAGCAGCCCTTCTTTTACAATGAACCTATTGTTGATGATTGGTATGATTCTGTTTATGAGGAGTCGTGCTATAGTCCCTTTTATTTTAACGATTAGGAGGGGAGCAGTCCTTTGACATCTAAACAACAAGTGCTTTGCAAGCTTGATTAGTGATTTTTTCCACTTATACAAAAAGCGCTTTCCCTTTCTAGGGCTTGTTCTAGCAGCTATTTCAGGCATTCTTATACAAGAATTTTTTTCTTTTCCTGGTTGGGCGATTTTTTTGATGAGCTTGTTGCTTGGACTCTCTCTTTTGTTTTTTCTTTGGAAGAATCAATTGTCTAGAAATAGAGAGCAATTTTTATTCTTTCTTTTTGTCTTGCTTTGCTTTGCAACGCTTCATGCCTGGCAATCACGTGAATCAAAAGCTCGTGCAATAGCTCTTCATGCCAAGACACGTGGTCAAGAGGTTGTTGTCGAGGGTAAGGTTACGAGCGAGCCAAAAATTTCTTTACACAAAAACATCTCTTTTTTTCTAAGAGTCGATCACATAGATAATTCTTGTGCACAGATCTATTGTCCGGTGACGATGTTTGTCCGTTGGGAAGGACCGATGATCGCATATGGGGATCGAGTAAGTTTAAGAGGGGTCATAGGCTTGCCGCAAGCGCCACGTAATCCGGGTGAATTTAACACGGCGGCCTGGTTGCTAGAAAAAGACACCTGTACTCAATTAGAAATGGATCCTGCAGATCCAGGATGTATCGTTTCTCGCGGATTGCTCTCTTGCGTTATGGACTCGCTAACGGAAATAAAAAGAAAAATAGAACATTTGATCACTCTTGGTATTACTGATGATAAGAGTGTGTGCAAGCTTATTATAGCTCTTGTTCTTGGCGCTCAAGAGCAGGAGCTAGCTGATTTTATAGCTGATTTTAAACTCACCGGGACAATACATCTGTTTGCTGTGAGTGGACTGCATGTCGGGATGTTAGCCATGATCATTTGGTTTGCATTGAAAATATTTCGGTTGCCCCGTTCGTTGTCTGTGCTTCTTACGATACCTCTTCTTTTGTTCTATGTTGCCATTACTGGTTTTCGTATTGGTAGTCTGCGAGCTGTTCTCATGACATCTCTTGTGTTAAGCGGTCTTCTTCTTTATCGACGAACAGAGATGATCAATAGCCTTGCAGCAGCAGCTTTTTTGTTGCTGCTCTGGCAAACAAATATTCTTTTTTCGATGGGATGGCAGTTTTCATTTTGTGTGGTTTTTGCGATTTTATTGTTAGCGACTCCATGTCAAAAGATCCTTGATAGACTCTACAGGCTTGATCCCTTTCTTCCAAAAAGACTCATCTCCCCGTCTCTAAGGTGGAGAGAGTATTGTTGGAAGCATATTACACAGCTTATTGCGGTTTCCCTTGCCGCATGGATGGGAGCTTTGGTTCCTTGTATTTTCTACTTCCATCTCATCTCTTGTTCATCCTTGGTGGCTAATGTGGTCGCTGTTCCACTAGCTTTTTGCATTCTTTCTCTAGCAGCTATTTCAGGAGTTGTTGGGTCTCTGTTTCCGTGGGTTGCATCTGTTTTTAATAATTGTAATTGGCTCTTTGCAAAACTTCTTTTGCTTCTAATTCATGCTTTCACATTGCTTCCCTTCAGTGCCTTGCCCATTAGCTTGTCTAAAATATCCAATCCTAAGCTGACCATTTTTGATTTTCCCTCTGCTAGAGTTGTAGCGTTGCAAACAGAAGGTCGCACCTGGTTCATCAACACTGGACGCGCCAAAAACGCAACTCAAAGTCTCCTTCCTTTTTGTGCACAAGAGGGCATTACATCCTTACAGGGAGTGATTCTCACGGATAAAAAAAGTGCCGAAGTTGGTGGTCTCCTGCCACTATCTCATCATCTTGAGATGCCTGCTTTCTATGCGGCACTAGAGACTGAGCATTATTTGATAGCCCGATTTGTAACAAACAAATCAGCTGCTGCACATCAAACGCTCTTGCCTGAAACTTTCCAAAGTTCTAAAAGAACACTTCTTCATACAGGAGATTCTATATCGCTCTCGTCGCACTGCTCAGCAGAGGTGCTCTATCCGCCGGCAGATTCATCTGACACAGTGCTTGTCTTAAAGTTATATTTAGGTCAGGTAACAGTGCTTCTCATGCCCTCCTACTCTCCGGCACTCCAAGCATGGTTATTAGACCCTGCTACCTTGGAAAAATTACACGCCACCATTCTTATTGCCCCGATGATGGACACATGGGACGTCCAAAAAACAGAGTCCTTCTCTCAAGTTCTAGCCCGCATATTTCATGCTGATCGTGGTGAGGAGACACCTCGTTTCCTTGTTCTAGGAAGTCCCGCATGGAGCATGCATTATCATGGTCACACAATTGCTCCAAGGCTTGCCTCAGATCTCAAGGAGTATGGCGTCACATTGTTGGATCAAACACAAACAGGTGCAGTTATTCTTGATGTGCTTCCCGAGAAAATCAACCTTCATGGATTTTTCAATCATGAAGATGATGTCTTTCCTTAACCCGGATATTTCATACTCATCTGCTTTTGGAAGGGGGGAGGAGATCGATGCTCCTGGTGATGGAGGCGAGGGTCGGAATCGAACCGACGAATGGGGCTTTTGCAGAGCCCAGCCTTACCACTTGGCTACCTCGCCATCATTCGAAAAAGGTATCAACATGGGCAGTGAGGGATTTGAACCCCCGACCAACTCGGTGTAAACGAGCCGCTCTACCCCTGAGCTAACTGCCCTTTAAAAAATTTATTGATATTTTTGATGAGAAAAAATCAGAGTTGACAACCATTGATGTCTTTTCAAAAAGAGGCAAGCTTTTTTTGAAAATCTTTACTAGAAAGTGATCTCTTGATGAACTCTACTTGGATACTTACAGAAGATCTGAGCTCTTTTCTTACTTCGCGACTCATCTGCTGATTCTTCTTGCTCTTTGCCTCAAAATTCAGGTAATGGTCTTGGCTGGCCCGAAAATTTCCTACTCAATCTATTACGGCTTGTGGAAAGTTCTATTGTTACTGTGTTGGTCTTGCATTGTGATTGGGGCGGTATGTACGCATACAGTCCGCTATCACAATCCTGCCCCTCCTTGTACTAAGCAAGCTTTGCACGGGGCGCCTCATAATACTTTAGTACGAAATATCCGGGCTCGATCGAGTCATAGGAGTCATCACGGGAGATCTCTCATGAGAGAGTAGTGCTCGCGGTGAGCGTAAGATATACGGGAACTTTTATAGAAACTATTTTTCTGCGGGCCGTAGCTTAGCTTGGTAGAGCGCTTGGATGGGGTCCAAGAGGTCGTGGGTTCAAATCCCGCCGGCCCGACCAAATGTATGTGATGTGTATGATATAGTGTATGAAATATCCGGGCTAACGCGCCCTTCTCAATTTAATACACCATACTTTGTTAATTATTTCCTCAGGTAGCTGCGCCACTATGACAAAGCACCCGTATCTCATGGTTGGACTGAGAGCCCATGATGCGAACCGCGGACGAGCAAGATGGTTCTCTTTTTTACGACAAAAGCTTCACAAAATTTGAGTAGAGGTTAAGTTTTTTAAATGCTTGTGACATTTTCAAAATATTTTCTGCGCCTCGTCCTCGTTGTTGTTTGTCTTCTTTTTGTCATCATTGTTGGAATCAATAGTTATCTTGCCTTGTCTGGAATCAAAGAAAAGATAGCCCTCAGGGCTCAGGAAATCGTTGGCAAGCCACTACAGTTAGGTTCTCTGTATTTCCTTCCCTGGTCAGGTCTGCATCTCAAAAGCCTGACTATTATTGATCCAACGTATCCTTGTGTCTTACATGCCTCATCACTTTCTCTGAATGTTTGGAGTATTTTGCATGTGCTGCAAAATCCTGCCTATTGGACGAGTGAAGTGCGCATCAAGAAAATCTTTCTTAACAATCATCTTATTTTTAGGAAAACGGTGATAAACATGGTCAGAAAAAATGAGGTTTTTGCTATGGATCCTTTGATCACGAAAGTACTTGATGGAACGTTGCAAGGGTCCCTGATCATAGAACCAAGTAGTGAGGGCGTGTACTCGTATCAAGGCAATCTTTCCTGCGTGAATATATCGCTTCAGCAATTACTTCTTGGGACTACTTTTCAACAGAGAGTAAGCTCTGGTTTTCTTGCAGGCACGGCACATCTTTCTGGAATCGTAGGTCGTGGAGAATCACTCGCTGGCTCAGGAGCCTTTCAATTATTGAGTGCACAGCTTAAAACTGCTGATTTTTTTGGTCCTTTGAGCCGTTTCTTTCCCATTGAAGAACTCCGGCTCTTAAAGCTTCAGGAAGCAAAAACGAGTGTGACCTTTTCTTCTGACGGGCTGCATGTCGATTCCGCATATTTTAAATCAGATAATATGGCATTGACTAGTCATGGAAATATTTCTTTTCAAGGTAAGGTGGATTTAGTGGCTAATGTAGTGCTTGCTGGAAAACTGGCCACCTCTCTTCAAGGCGTCCTCCCTTCTGAGTTGATTTCTATGATTTCACAAACGGGTTGTTGTGACATTCCTTTTCAAATCTATGGTTCACTTGCAAATCTCAAAACCAATTTTTTAGAAAAGATTTTGAATCAGCAGATACCCAGTAATGTGGGAGGCGTTTTACAACAATTCCTTCATGATGCGATGAGTGCTCATTGAAGCAATGCATCTTGACGAGTCTATTGACATTCAAAGTCTTTTTTTATGCGTATTATTGCAGGAGCTGCTAAAGGAATCCTTCTTAAAAAGCCAACATCGCTTCTTAGGCCGACCATGGACCGAGTGCGTGCTGCCATTTTTTCTATTCTTGGTGAACGTGTTCCTTATGCCTGTGTCCTGGATCTTTTTGCAGGGACAGGTGCTATGGGGATTGAGGCGTTAAGCCGGGGAGCAGCTGATGCGACATTGATTGATCATCACTCTTCATGCATTGAAGCCATTAAAAACAACCTGATCACTACGCGTTTGCGAGCGCAGGTTGAGCAGATGGATGCACTTGCCTATTTAACACGTATTTCAGGAGCCTTTGCCTTTGATCTCATTTTTGCAGATCCTCCCTACGCCGATGAGCAGGGAAATAATCTTGCCTCCTCTTTGCTCCAAACTCCTTGTCTTTTGCATGCCATGAAGCCTGAAGCTCTCTTGATCTTAGAATGTGATCGGAAGCAATTTCTTCCAGGGCTTCTTGGATTAGAAGTCCTTGTTGATCGTACTTACGGTACGACGCGAGTGTTAATCATGAAAAAAGCAAACATGGAAGTTGTCTAAAAATGATTTTCTTCCAATTTTTATACAATTTATGTTTCCCGTTGGTTTTTATTGTTCTCTTGCCCTTGTATCTCCCCCGGATGCTTCGAAGGGGAGGGTATCGCGCGACTTTTTTTCAAAGGTTGGGATATTTTGATCGTATAACAGCAGAGAGAATAGGGCGTGGTCGCCTCTGGGTGCATGCGGTGAGTGTGGGGGAGATTTTTATTGCTCTGAAATTTATCAAAAATTTTCGCAAGCATCACCCTGATGCCCTCTTCATCCTTTCTGTCACGACGACAACAGCCCTTAACATTGGATTTGAGCACGCGTGTCTCTCTTTAGAGGTTATTGCCAGTCCGCTTGATTTCTTTTTTGTCACGAATCACTTTCTGAAGCGTTTTCAACCTGCCGCTCTCATTATGGTGGAGGGAGACCTCTGGCCTCAACGATTATGGCGTTGCAAAAAAATGGGTATTCCAACAGCGCTGATTTCAGCGCGCTTATCACGACGCTCGGAAAAAAGATTTAAGATATTTCG
>CAIWMF010000056.1 GCA_903913785.1 uncultured Spartobacteria bacterium
CTTGATCACGGGTTCGGAGTGTCTTTGTTTATAGGTCAGTCACATGTCATAAAGCACGTAATGAATTGCTGGCAATATGCAATCTAACTTCATGTGTAGTTTGTGATGAAGTTAGCCCGCATATTTCACACCGATCACCTGTGGAGACCGGGAAGCTAGGGTGGATCCTGCGTTAGACTCACATGGTGACTCGGGCAACACCAGCGCTCGGGAGAGCCTGGGGTAGACTGCCGTAACCGTTAGGTTAGGGCAGCCTCCACCTCGGTCTCTTGGGCCGCCGGTGGTTTCTGCATCAGGATTCCCGGCGCCTCGCGACGAATCAGTATGAAATATGCGGGTTAGTACAACGAGTATGAAATATTCGGGCTCTAGCTACCTCGAAGTCCCGTGAGGAGAAGTTCCGTATTAGAATTTGTTAATTGGATGTTTTGTATGAGGATCTGAGTGGCCTCAGAGGCAGGTAAATCGAGGAGCTGCGAGCGCAGGGCGACGATACGTTTGAGTTCTTCTGGGTGATAAAGGAGTTCTTCGCGTCGTGTGGCTGATTGTACAAGATGAATAGCAGGGAAGATCCGCTGCTCAGCCATCGAGCGATCGAGCATGATCTCCATATTTCCGGTTCCTTTGAATTCCTCAAAGATGAGGTCGTCCATACGACTTTGAGTATCCACAAGTGTCGTACCTAATATTGTAAGGCTACCTCCTTCTTCGACATTGCGTGCTGATCCAAAAAATCGTTTAGGTCGCGCAAGGGCCTTGCTATCAACTCCGCCACTCATGGTGCGTCCTTTACCAGTCATAGCATTGTTGTAACCACGCGAAAGACGCGTGATGCTATCGATTAAAATCACCACATCCTTACCAAGTTCGACGAGTCGCTTCGAGCGCTCCATGACCATTTCAGAGACTTGAACATGACGCGCTGTAGCCTCATCAAAGGTAGAGCTGAAAATATCACAATCAAGCGATCTCCTGAGATCAGTCACCTCTTCGGGACGTTCATCCACGAGTAAAATCATAAGATGAATGCGAGGATGGTTGGCTTGAATGGCTAGTGCGATATTTTTTAGAACTGTTGTTTTTCCAGTACGAGGAGGAGCAATAATGAGACCACGCTGTCCCATGCCAAGAGGGGCAATAAGATCGATAGCGCGTCCTGTAATATTGAGGTCTCCTGGTTGTTCGAGCAGAATACGTTTATTGGGAAATGTTGCGGTGAGTTGATCAAATGTTTTGGGACTTTTCCACTCGGTGACAGCAATACCCTCGATTGTTTGAATCTCTTGTAGCATCAATCTTCGTTGATGATGAATGGCGACAGTGCCACTAAGTCGCAATCCTGGTTGAAGCTGATATTTTTTTAATAAGGCAACAGGAACAAAAAGATCTTCCGGGCAAGGGGCAAAGTTAAAGGTTGGCCACCTAAGGAGAGGTTGATCGGGAGAAAATTCTAAAACTCCTTCTGCTCTTAAGATTCCTCCAGAGAGGATTTGATGCCGAGCTTGACTAAAAATGAGTTCATGGAGGGAATTCTCGCGTGAAGAAAGATTGAGTGACTGGCTTCGCATGAGCAGCTCATGATAAGAGAGAGTGTGAAGATCATTAATTGAGAGACATTCTAATGCTATGTCTTGTGTTGGTGTCATAGTAAAAATAAAAAAAGGCACTTGTCTCTTCGCGCTCTTGAATCAATAAACCGGGGAGAAAAATATTCGGGCTAGCCCGGATATTTCATACTGAATCGTAATGAGGCGCTGTGCAAAGCTTGTTAGTACAAGGCGGGCGAAGGATTGTGATACCGGGCTGTATGTGTCCATACCGCCCAAATCACCATTCGAGACCAACGCAGTAATCATAGAGCTTTCCACAAGCCGTAATAGATTTAGTGTGAAATATTCGGGCTAAACTCAGGAGAGTTTTAAAATTGAGCAAAGAGCTAGCTGAAGTTGTTCGTAGAAGATAGGGATGCTGCCATCATTCCAAATAACCTGATGTGCGCGTTTCATTTTTTCGACGAGTGGTAATTGAAGTTGCATGAAAGCAGCGGCAGCCTTTATCGAAAGGCCTCGCTCTAGGGTCAGGCGGCGTAATATTATTTTTTCGTAAGCTGCGACAACAATCACATGATCGAAATAACCTGCTAGATCATTTTCATAAAGGAGTGGGATTTCAGCGAGAAAAATAGGCTTCCTTTTTCCTTGAGCCTGTTTGGCCTTAGTCAGCCATATGGATCTTAGGCGATGATGTAAAATTGTTTCAATCTGTTTTTTGCTTGTTTCATTCTCGAGAAGATGAGCTCGCAAGCGTACTCTATCGGCTTTTTCTTTACCATGATAAATATGATGACCAAATGCATTCGTTAATTCTTGAGCAACATTGGGATCATGATCAAGAAGTTGAGAGATTTCTCTATCAGCACTAAAAGCTATTGTTTCTAACTGTTGCTCCAGAAATGCTCTTGCTATTGACTTGCCTGTGGCAATTCCTCCCGTGATGGCAATGCTAGGCATAAAAAATATTTTTTGTTATGAGACTTCTTCGATAGCCCTAATGTTCTCTACTCTTCTTTATGACTGACTGACTGTCTCGGTCGCAAGGTCATTACCGACTCTTTTTTTCTCATGCCAGGGAAAGCAGGAGTCAAGTTTGTTTACTATTTATTTTCGGCTGGATTCCAGTTTTTCGAGGGATGACACGTCTGTGTAACATCTCATTTTCATTTCAGAAAGGTATCAATGGGCAGGAAAGGATTCGAACCTTTGAAGGCGTAAGCCAGTGGATTTACAGTCCACCCCGTTTGACCGCTTCGGTACCTACCCATAGGTTTATTAATAAATAAAGGGGTATCACCATGCCGTTAAGGATCTCTCTAGTCGATAAAAAAATGCACGTAATGTAACTTTAGTGGAAGGAAACTTAATAAAAATGAAACTTCCAAAATCCTTGTGACTCAGGCATGTTAGGTGCCGTTTAAAATTTCATGATTTCTTCTTCGCGACTCTTCTTTTTTATTTATTTTCTTTCGTTTGCTGCCTTCACTTGCTGGGTAGCTCCTCAAGCAGATTCGTCTCCATCTTCGGGTGCTACTAATCCAAACAATCTAGATCTGGTTATCCATGATTATCAACAAATTGTTAAGATTCATCCTTTTTCTTTAGAAGCGGCGAATGCTCAATTTCAAATTGCACAGCTCCTTAAAAAAAAGGGGGACTATCAGGGTGCTTTCAAGGCCTATACCACGTTGCTTAAAAAATATCCTGAGACATCTCATTTTGAAGAAGCCGTTGCCGAACAAATTAATATAGCTAATGCCTACTTGCAGGGGCGCAAAATTAAGCTCTTTGGCATTCCTACCTTTACTGCTCTCGAACGTGCTCAGGAAATGTATGAAACGGTTTTATCTAATGCGCCGTATAGTAAATATGCATCCTTAACACAATTTAATCTTGGACTTTCCTTAGAGCGTCAAGGCAAGACATCTGAGGCGATTTCTGCGTATCAACAACTCATCGATAAATATCCCACTAGTAATATTTGTGATAATGCTCTCTATCAAATTGGTTATGTTTATATGAGCCTTGGTATTCGAGGGAATTCGCAAGATCTTTCCGCATTGAAAGAAGGTCAGGATAATTTTGAAGATTTTCTTATCCAATATCCCAATAGTGAAAAACTCATTCAGGCTCGAGATAATATTAATAGTATGATGCTAAGAGAAAGTACCGATACATTACGTATTGCTCGTTTTTATGATTTTTCAAAAGATTACAAGTCTTCAGCCATTTATTACAATGAGGTGATTAGCAAGTATCCCCAATCCTTAAATGCTTCGATTGCCAAAGCACGTCTCACAGAGTTAAAAAATGAGTTTGGTGCAGATGCCTTGCGTGTTGGTCAACCAACCCCTATGTCTGGAACGCAAATGGCACTTCGCCGTAAGATGCAGGTTCAGGTAGAAACAACCGCATTGGCCACATATACTGGTCCTCCAAAAAAAGAAATAACGCTCCAGCCAGATTCTATGTCACTTCCAGAAATGCGAACTAATTTTAAAGAGGTCACACCTCATTCCATAACTCCTCAATCTTCTCCATGAGAATACTTATTTTCATAACACTTGTCTCTTTGAGTCTTTTCCTCGTTGGATGTGGTTACACCTTAGGTGAGATTAAGCCAACAATCATGCGTCGTGTGAATACGATATCGGTAGAGACATTTAAAAATGATACATTAATTCCTCGTTTGGAGTCTCAAACTGCTGATGCTCTTGCTAAACAATTTCAGCAAGATGGTACATACCGGATCGAGACACCAGATCGTGCTGATGCGAATCTGAGTGGCACGATTATTAGCGTTAAACGTCAGCCTATGCGTGTCTACGCCAGTAACGTGATGCAGACTTCAGAATTTGAATTAATCCTTATTGTCGACTACAGCGTGAAAGATCGTCTTACAGGTGCTCTTCTCATGAAAGGGAGAGCAGAAGGTCATGTTCCATTTTTTGTCAATTCAGATAATATTAATTCTGATCTCATGACAGATCAAAATATTAATTACCCGATTGCTGCACAAAGAGCAGCAGAGGCAATTGTGGGCAAGGTTTCCGAAGGTTGGTAATGTTATAGTCTCTGAGCATACCTTGTTCGCAAAAGTTATTGCCTCGAAGGTTTTCAACCTATGTTTTCTCTTTCTTAAACTAAAAAATCATGGCTAATCATCCCATCCCATTTGTTTCGCCCATTCAGATAGCTCAAATGTCGATTGCTCAAAATAGAGAGCGTTTCTCACCCTCAACATCAGACCTTCTGTCTACTGGTGCAGCCTCCTCTGAGGCAAGCATCTCGACCGTGGGCAATATTGCGGCAACAGATGTCAACGTCATGCAAGCTAATGATGCGACTGCTTTTGTGTATGGTTCTAGGCCTAGTGATCAATCTACTGCTTCTAATAACTACACGACGGTAGATGATGCGGCTAAATTAGCTATTAGAGTCGCAGCAGATAATGACGTTATAGATGCCATCAAACGAGAAAATCAAAAAAAGAAAAAACAAACCAAACCTAACAACAGGGATGCTCATCACGGACAGATTGATGAAACAAATGTTTTAGAACCCTACGATGATACTCATTATCGCCTCAAAAATACAATGATGCTCGCAAGTCATGGTCTTGTGTAGCGTGAGATATACCTTGTTCGGATGAATTTTACATCTTGTCATGTGACAATGAGGATATTTTTTGTTATGCTACCGTACTCATGTTTATCACTTCACAAGCAGGCAAGTCTGAATCTTCGGAACCTATTTCTATTGTTATTCCTTTTTACAATGAAGAGGAAAACGTTGAAGCCGTCCTCTATGAAATACGCCTGACTAATCCGCATGCGGAAATTATTGCCGTTAATGATGGTAGCCGTGATACAACAGAGGCACTCATTAAAAAATTTAGTGATGTGCGTCTTGTTTCTTTTCCGAAAAACCTGGGTCAAAGCGCTGCTCTCTACGCAGGTCTTCTTTCTGCATCTCATGATCTCTGTGTACTCATGGATGGAGATGGTCAGAATGATCCAGCTGATATTGCCATGCTTGTTGATCAAGCAAAAAATTATCAAGTTGTTTGTGGCTATCGTCGTGAGCGCAAGGATAGTTGGCAGGTGAAATTGGCGTCAAAGATTGCCAATAAAAGTCGCAAATTTTTTACCGGTGATACTGTTCGTGATGCAGGCTGTACGCTTAAAGTCATTCGAAAAGAATACGTTCGATTTTTAATCCCTTTTAATGAGATGCAATGCTATATGATTGGGATGCTCGAGCATGCAGGCCTTAGCCTAGGCCAGTTTCCAGTGAATCACCGCCCGCGTCGTTTTGGAAATTCTAACTATACGATTCTGCGGCGAGCGTGGCGTGGTATCTGGGACTTACTTGGGATGGCATGGCTGTTACGACGTCAAATTTGCTGGCCACCTCATTACCCAAAACATGAGTGATAGAGCCTTTTAAATAAACTTGTAGTGAGTGCTAATCGTGTTTACTGAGAGTTTTTCCTAATCAAACTCTTTGTTTCAGGAAATGGCTTTCTTTCAAGCCTTCAGCATCTTCTTTATCTCAATCAACCGGTAATTTGATTATATATCAAAAGGAAGTCCATTACTTGAGATCTCGCTAGTAATTTATTTCTATAATCTTTACCCGGTAGACTTGAGGGTTTATCTTCAAATTTATTATGTCTGTGCAACCTGACCACTGGATTGAAAAAATGGCTTTAGAGCATCGCATGATCGAGCCATTTTCTGAACGGCAAATACGTGCTTGTGAAGGCAACAGTATCATTAGTTATGGATTATCAAGCTATGGATATGATTTGAGAGTGGCCGATGATTTTAAAGTTTTTACAAATGTTTTTAACACTGTGGTTGATCCCAAAGATTTTGATCCTCGATCTTTTGTGGATATAAAAACAGATGTTTGTATTGTCCCGCCTAATTCCTTTGCCTTAGCACACAGTATTGAATATTTTCGCATTCCTCGTGATGTACTTACTATCTGTGTGGGCAAGTCAACCTACGCACGCTGTGGTATTATCGTTAATGTCACTCCCTTCGAACCAGAATGGGAAGGGCATGTGACTCTTGAAATTTCTAACACGACACCACTGCCTGCAAGAATTTATGCCAATGAAGGTCTTGCTCAGGTTCTTTTTTTTCAAGCATCTTCGCCCTGTACAAGAAGCTATGCGGATCGTTGTGGAAAATATATGAAGCAACGGGGAATCACTATTCCAAGGGTTTAGTGAAGTAGAAAGTGCATCTACTTGCTTTTTTTAGCGCTAGCCCAAATATTTCACACTGATCTACTGCGGAGACCGGGAAGTCAGATCGATCTTGCGTTAAACTCACATTGTGACTCGGGCAACACCAGTGCTCGGGAGAGCCTGGGGTAGACTGCCGCAACCGTTAGGTTAGGGGCAGCCCGTAAGGGCGAGCCGAGCAGGTGCGAGCGAGTCAATATGAAACATACAGCCGTCGTCAGACTTCATCACTCGCCTTACCCCATCAGTCTTCGCAGTCTCCTCGTCACGATCAGTATGAAATATTCGGGCTAGTTTAAAAATCCGTTTTTAATGATTCTCTTTTGTAAATCTTATCACGCCTGTTTCTGTAGACCTTGTTCGCTTCTACTAAATATTTAGGAGATGGAATCTCGCTTTGAGATTAAGCCTTAGTACTAGAAACCATGCTTTCCATGGCTTGAGCAATCTCGTTAGCAGATCCTTCCAAAGAGGTGACTAATTGTGCTATGCCAGCAATATTGGTATTGCACATTTGTTGTGCGTTACCGTAGTAACTAGAAAGTGTGCTATTTTCTTGAGCTTCGCCCTGGTAATAGGCGGCACCAATTTTAACATGAGCAGACCACAGATCACCAGCACTTGTAAT
This sequence comes from uncultured Spartobacteria bacterium, assembly GCA_903913785.1. Taxonomy (GTDB): domain Bacteria; phylum Verrucomicrobiota; class Verrucomicrobiia; order Chthoniobacterales; family UBA6821; genus CAIWMF01. Next base: position 7,439 of record CAIWMF010000056.1, read on the forward strand.
CATCTGTCCAATGGATTGGGCTAATCCGTTAACCGTTTGCATTTTCACATCTTTACTCATTTTATTATGGTCTATTTTAACTTTGGGATCGGGGTCATCTTCAGCTCCTTTGATATTTATTGCCTCATTCGGATTAGCGCTTTTATTTGTTGAGTTTGCGTTTGAATCCTTGTTCGTTCCTTTGGTATGGCCTGTAGCTTTTGAAGGTTTTGCTGATGTTTGATGATTAGAAGAGTTTGAGGTCGTTTCCGGAGAATGGGTTGTAGATTTCGAGAGTGGTTCTGATTTCTTACTGGTAGAAACTCCCTCTTCTCCTCCTCCGTCTTCTGTATGCATCACTGGATGAGCTTCAGGGGGCTTGCCCTGCACCTGTGTCTCATTTCCTTTAAGGCGACTACTAGCTCCGACCATAGCGACACTGACGAGGCAGGAAACACTAGTGGCTATTAAGGACACCACTGCAGCTTGGAAGTCTCTCTCCGCTGCAGTGACTGTGTCGTTAGAGGAAACAGTTGCAGCAGCCACCATATTATTGCCTTCTTCAATAGATGAAATTGTTTGAGCTGCCTCTAGACCTGCAACGTTGTTAGCTAATCCTTGTACTTCTCCTAATATTGTTGTGAGACTGATGCAATCTTTTATGGAAGGGCCTGTGACGGTAACATTATTATTTTGATTTTGCTGTTTGGATTGGGACTCAATATCAGTATCTGGAGTATACGTTTCTGGAGTGATAGTATCTGGATTAGGAGTATCAGTATCTGGATTTAAACTAAGACTATCAAGTACCGTGCTAATAGATTCATTGCCATCGGGACAGATATCATCATCATCATCAATATCATCAGGTGGTTCCAGAGATGGGTTGGCAATTAAACCCGCTAATATCGTATTGCTGCTCAATCCTCCAGAAGGGTCTTTTCCATCCATAATTAAGATAGGCATGAGTGGTAGGCTTACTGAGGGAGCCGATCCTGTGGTCGCAGAGGAACTGGACAGTTTAGAAAAGATAGCTTCTTTTCCCATCATGGGAGGGGGAGTGGTGACTGCTGGAGTGCTGCCGGTTGTTATAGACATAAGAATGAAAAGGTAATAATGAGCGAGTGAATGGTTTTAAAAAAAATTGATTATTTGAGTAAAAGTTCTTTCAATGTTATAGCTTCGTCTTTTAGTGCGCTGTAAAGGTCAGGATTCTTATCTGCTACTTTAATAGCAGTTTCTAATAGTGCTAAGGCATTCTTTTGATCATGGTTTTGTAAATAACAATGAAAACATCGCAATAATGGCATCGGATCATTGGAATCTATGAGCGTAGTAATAGTGTAGCAAAGAATTGCCATCGGATATTCTTTTAGAATTTCTAAGCATGCTGCAGATCCAAGCCAAGCCTTTTTATCTCCCCAGTCAAGGAGTGTTATCAAGTGAAAACAAAGAAACGCTTCATTAAATTTTTGCGCCTCATAAAAACGGAGTCCCATGAGATAAATATCGCGTATGTTTTTTTTGGTCAATCCGCGTTGGAGGTATATTCGCCTAATATCAATGGCCGGCAATGTAGGATTTAACGAATCTCTAGACGGTGTGATGTTCGAAGAGGTTTGCGGGTGCGTGTTTTTTTCAGTGATCGTTGGCATGGTTTTGATAAATATAGAGACTTATGAAGTAGGTAATACATCATCCTGGTTTAACCAAAATATTTCACACTCATCTACTGCGGAGACCGCGAAGCTACTGCTGAGATAGGTAAGGTGGGGTGGATGCTACGCTCAACCTCACATTGTGACTTGGGGCAGTATGTACACATACAGCCCCAAGTCACAATGTGAGTCTAACGCAAGATCCATCTGACTTCCCGGTCTCCGCAGTAGATCGGTATGAAATATGGGGGCTAATGCTTATACTGCCAATAAAAAAGTAAGAATATCAAGTTATAAAAAAGACAAGAGAATTTGCATAAAAATTTATTTTAGATAAATGAAAGATTTTTCTCGCCACAAAATGTTCTTTTCGGTAATAATCTCGGGCTCTCTGCGAGAGATCTTCTAATTTACTATTTTAAATAAATTCTAAAATTACTCATAATAACCCTCTTTGCCAGTTTCTATCTAGTCTTTTGCCCTTTTTGATTTCATGAAAGTTCGAGCCTCTGTTAAACGTCTTTGCGAAAGCTGTAAAATTGTACGCCGTCAAAATGTCATTCGCGTTGTGTGTAAAAACCCACGTCACAAACAACGACAAGGATAAGTTTCTATTATAAGGTAAGGTTCTATTTTTAACTGTTCTAAATTATGCCACGACTTCTCGGTATTGAAATTCCAGGTGATAAACGTATTGAAGCATCACTCACCTATATCTATGGCATCGGCCCTAAGACGGCTAAAAAAGTTCTCGGTCGTGCTCAAGTCGATCTGAACCAACGTGCTAAAACACTCACTCCAGAACAAATAGGTTCTATTATTCATGCCATCACAGATGAAAAAGTTATGATAGAAGGAGATCTTCGTCGAGAGATTCAAGGCAATCTCAAACGTCTCCAAGCTATTAATTGCTATCGGGGAATTCGACATCGTCGTGGATTACCTGTCCGTGGTCAACGGACACAGACCAATGCTCGCACACGCAAGGGTCCTCGTAAAACCGTTGGTATTGTGCGTGCCAAAGATTAATGTTCGCTACTAGTTTTTACTTTCCATGTCAGAAGAAACGTCACCACAACACAATTACCAAAACTCAGAAAAAGAATCTCCTGATATTCTCGTGAATGATCAGGTATCTTTGCCTGGAGTGCTATCTCCAGAGAGTGCTCCTGCTCCAAAAGTACAAAGTACTGAACCAGTCTCTAAAAAAGATAAAACAGTCAAATCTGTAAAAACCTCTAAATCAAAAAAAACAGAAGAGACGGCAACCCCCGCAGCACCCGTGAGCTTCAATTTAGATGATCCTATTGAGCCTCCTAAGATCGTCAAAGCCAAGGGCAGCAAAAATATTCTCCAAGGCCTGGCTCATATCCAAGCGACTTTTAATAACACAATTGTCACAATCACTGATTTGCGTGGCGCAGTCATTGGATGGTCAAGTGCAGGGAAAATGAATTTTAAAGGATCTCGTAAAAGCACTGCTTACGCAGCTCAAGTAGTCGCTCAAGATGCTTGTCGTCAGGCGATGGGGCATGGCCTTAAAGAAGTATCTGTACGAATTAAAGGTCCTGGCGCTGGTCGTGAGTCAGCAGTGCGTGCCATGCAGGCTATCGGTCTTGACATTGCTCTTATTCAAGATGTGACACCAGTTCCACACAACGGCTGTCGCCCACCTAAACAGCGTCGTGTCTAAGAACTTCTTTCATTTTAAACCTTTTCCTATTTGATATCATGGCTCGTTATACAGGACCTAAAACTAAAATTAGCCGCCGCTATGGTGTGCTGCTTGGAGGATCACCTCGTGCTTTTGAAAATAAAAGCTATCCTCCCGGAATGCATGGACCTAAGGGTGCGCGGCGAAAAATTTCCGAATACGCCACTGCCTTAGCAGAAAAGCAAAAACTTCGTTTCCAATATGGAGTGCTTGAAAGACAATTTCGCCGTTACTTTGAAACCGCCTCGCGCCGCCGTGGGGTTACCGGTCTGATCCTTCTTCAGCTCTTGGAGACACGTTTAGATAATGTTGTCTATCGTATGGGTTTTTCAAAAACGCGTTCCGGTGCTCGTCAGCTTGTTTCTCATGGCCATGTGTTGCTCAATGGACGCAAGACTGATATCTCCTCTGCCATATTGAAAGTGGGTGATGAAGTTAGTATTAGAGTCAAGGTTAATTCTCGTCAGCTTGCTCAACGTGGGTTGGATCAAACACAGATCGTCGAACCACCTTCTTGGCTCTTAGTCGACAAGGAAGCATTATCAGGGAAAGTTATGAATATTCCTACCCGCGAAGAGATTAATCCACTCGTGAACGAGCAACTTGTTGTAGAGCTTTATTCACGTTAAGAGGAGTGATTTTAGAATCTTTATGTTAATTTCCAGTATTTAGGGCTTATATATGCAATTATTTTCCACATTAGCTCTCATCCAGGCAGCTACGGTTGCGGGTTCTCCTCAGTGGATCCAGTATGCTCCATTATTGTTCATTGGTATTATTTTTTATTTTCTCCTCATTCGTCCTCAGCAAAAACAACGTAAAGAGCATCAAACCCTCCTTACAGCTTTAAAGACTGGTGATAAAATAATCACGAGTAGTGGCATTCATGGAATAATCTCAAACGTTAAAGAACGTACTTTTACAATAAAAGTGGCAGACAATGTAAAAATAGAATTTGATAAAACGGCTATTGTTTGCATTGATCGTGATGGATGTGATGAGTTGAGTGCCCAGGAAAAAAGTCCTAACAAGCAAGCGTAAAACAAGGCTCACTAGTCTTGCTTTCATGAGATGATTGGTTAAAAGATCAGATGATTTCTTACCCCATCAGGCTTCGTAGCCTCCTCGTTACGATCAGTCTGAAATCTTCGGGCTAGGCAAAGAAGGGGTTCTTTAAGCGCTCCTCCTCAATGGTGGTGAGGGGCCCGTGAGCTGGGGCAAGGAGAGTGGAGGGTGGGAGCATCAAGATATTTTGACAAATGTTTTTTAATCCATGCGTGTACGCCGTCGGTGGCATGCCTCCTGCTGAACGTGCAAAGATCGCATCTCCTACAACAGCTATTAGGGGAGAGAGTCCAGTAATGAGATACGTCGTTCCTCCAGGAGAGTGACCAGGAGTGGAAAGTGCTTTAATATCAATCTGGTCATCAAGCGCGAAGGAAAAATTAGCTAGGAGGGGCTGTGTCCCCTCAAGGAGTTCTCTATGATCAATCCATGCTTGGGCTTTGGTTTTTGCTTGGAGCTCAGAAAGCTTAAGGACATGGTCGCAATGAGCATGTGTGAGAAATATAGCCACGAGATCCAGTTGATGCTCTTTGAGTTTTTTTAAGAGAGGTGTGATCTCTGTTCCTGTATCAAAGGCGACCGCCTGTTGTGTCCGTTCGCTCCAGAGGAGGTAGGAGTGTACTGCCATACCATGATACTGGGTTGTGAAGCGTTGAACATTTTTGGGCAAGGTCGTGAGTGGTGGGTGAGATGCTCCTCTAGCCACCATCACAAGCTCTCGTGGATGGAGACCAAGAGAAGGAGCAATAGCAACGAGTGTCGCATCATTACGGAATCCCTGTAAAAGCGAGGCTATTTTTTCTTCTCTCACACCACTTGCCTGGGCAAGGGACTGTTGATCGAGGGCCAAACCTCGTATGGCTTTTAGGATGATGTCATGCCATGTATCCTCGAGTGGACTCATACACTAGAGCATTTTAAAAAAAGTTATAGCCGCGTATGGCAGCGTCACTCCGGTACTCGCGTCCCCGAGTATTAGATATACACTGCCCAGTCTGTGGTTGATTCGCTCGCTCCTGCGCGGGCTCACCCCCCTTACGGGGCCTCCCCTTCGGCAAGTCGGCCCAGCGGCCTCCCGGCCAGCTGTGTTCTCGTTCCTGGCACTTCATCAGCTATAACTCTTGTTAAAATGCTCTCAAATCGGTGAGTGCAGCGATTCCGGGGAGTTCTTTTCCTTCGATTAATTCTAGAGAAGCGCCTCCTCCTGTTGAAAGAAAGCTCATTAAATTTGCTAGTCCAAATTGTTTCACTGCCGTTACTGAATCACCTCCTCCAATGATGGAGAGAGCATTTCTATTTCCTGCAATGGCTTCTGCAAGGGCTCTTGTTCCTCCTGAAAAATCAGGAATTTCAAAAATTCCAACAGGTCCATTCCACAAGATTGTTTTGGCATGAGCGATTTCTTGAGCATAGAGGAGCCGTGTTTCAAGTCCGATGTCGACTCCTTCCCAACCCTCGGAAATACCGCTTAAGGGTGAAAGCGTAACATTCTTTGTAGGAACTCCGGGCTCAATAGTTTGAGTAGCGATACAATCAATAGGAAGTAAAAATCGAATAGATTGCTTGCGAGCCTCCTCTAAAAGCTCCTTGGCAAGATCGATTTTATCGACCTCTACACGACTACGTGCCGTTTCAATGCCGGTAGCTTTTAAAAACGTATAAGCCATGGCACCCCCAATTAAAAAAGTATCCGCCTTTGTCATCAGCGCCTTGATGACTCCTATTTTGTCAGAAACCTTGGAGCCACCTAAAATCACGAGAAAGGGATGTTCGGGAGTTGTTAATTCTACTTGGAGATATTTCATCTCTTTTTCCATTAAAAACCCCATAGCAGATTGGCGAATATGGCGCGTAATGCCTGCTGTTGAAGCATGAGCACGATGTGCAGCACCAAAAGCATCATTGACGTAAAGATCGCCGAGTTCTCCAAGAGCCGCAGCAAATGAGGGGTCATTGGATTCTTCTTCCTGGTGAAAACGAACATTTTCAAGCAGGAGGATCGTTCCATTCTTCATTGAGGAGATAGCACTTTTGGCCACAGGACCAATACACTCCGGAGAGAATTGCACCGGCAGCCCGAGGAGTGATTCAAGGTGTTTTGCAACAGGGGCAAGAGAGTATTTTTTGTTTGTTTCTAATGCTTGGCTTGTTCCTGTTTTTGGGCGTCCTAAGTGTGCCAATAAAATAACCTTTGCGTCATGTTCTAAAAGATAGCGAATGGTTGGCAAGGCTTCTACAATGCGTGTATCATCGACAATTTGACCTTGCTCACTGAGAGGAACGTTAAAGTCAACACGTACGAGGACACGTTGATTTCCAACAGAGAGATCGCGCAGAGAGAGTTTGGAGTGCATAGAAATAAAAAAAATGGTTAAGAAAAATGCCTGATTTTTATACGAAGAAAATATACTTATTACGAATGAAATGAGGGTTTTTTGACGCAGTATCCACCCTAGCTTCCCGGCTTCTGCAGTAGATAGGTGTGAAATATCCGGGTTAAAGGGAGTCTACCTCTCCCCAAGCAACGGAGGAAGAATGAGAATCACCTCAGTTTTGGACGAGAGAACAAGAGTTAGTGAGAAGCAATTTTCTCCAGGAGATCGACACAACGGTTGGAGTAACCCCATTCATTGTCATACCAGGAGACTAGCTTAAAGAAATGATCATTGAGCTCTATGCCCGAGCCAGCATCAAAGATGCTCGAATGAGCGTCATGGATAAAGTCGCTTGAGACCACATCATCTGAAGTGTAACTCAGAATTCCTTTTAAATACGTCTCGCTAGCAGCTTTCATGGCTTCACAGATGGCCTGATAATTTGTGGATTTTGATGTTTTAAAAGTGAGGTCGACCACCGAAACCGTAGGTGTTGGAACACGAAAGGACATGCCTGTAAGCTTTCCCTTGACTTCCGGGATGACGAGTGAAACAGCTTTGGCGGCACCTGTCGTTGATGGGATGATGTTCATTGCCGCAGAACGTCCTCCCTTCCAATCCTTGCGTGAAGGACCATCAACAGTTTTTTGTGTTGAGGTGTAGCTATGGACCGTTGTCATGAGACCTTCTTCAAGACCAAAGCCTTCCTTTAAGAGAACGTGAATGAGCGGTGCTAAGCAATTGGTTGTACAACTGGCATTGGAAATAATGTGATGTTCTTTGGGATGATAGATCGAATCATTAACACCCATGACAATGGTCGCATCTTCTCCGCGCGCTGGTGCGGAAATAATCACCTTTTTTGCTCCGGCGTGGAGATGACCTATTGCATGTGTGGCATCAGTAAAAAATCCAGTTGATTCAATCACGATATCCACATTCATCTCCTTCCAAGGAAGAGCAGCCGGTCCCTCCTTAATCGCAAGACATTGAATCTTGTGGCCATCGACCACAAGAACATCATCTTCATGTAAAGAGGGGTGTGATTTTTCTGTTGAGACTTCCCCTCCAAAACGCCCTTGTGTCGAATCATACTTGACCAAGTAGGCAAGGTTATTAGCTGGAACAAGATCATTGATGGCAACAACGCGGTATCCTTTTTTGAGGAGTCCTTTTTCAACAAGCGCGCGAAAGACAAGTCGTCCAATGCGTCCAAATCCATTAATAGCAATAGTAGTAGTAGGCATAAATTAAGTAATAATGATGATAACGAGGTTGATATGAAATCTCTTGAGTCTAGCTTGATGGGATGAATCGTGAGTGTTTTAGCTTGCCTGGGAGTTTTGAAGCTGATGTAAAAGCCTGCTCAGTGCTATTAAGACATCATTGTGGGTAGCTGGGTAGCGCAGCAAAATAGTTGCCTATTTAATCATGAAGAACTCGTGATGATCAACTCTTAACCCAAATATTTCACACTAATCTATTGTGGAGACCGGGAAGGGAGGGTGGATGCTGCGCCCAAGTCACAATGCTCGTCTGCCTGACCCCATTAAGCCTTCGCAGTCTCCTCGTCACGATCAGTATGAAATATGCGGGTTAACCCGCATATTTCATACCGA
>CAIWMF010000057.1 GCA_903913785.1 uncultured Spartobacteria bacterium
ACAGTTAAGGAAGAGAAGACATCTACAAAAGGAATACAACTGCCTGGACTCGGAAAAGTAACCAAGGACGACTCTTTCGGAAACTTTACACTCAGGAAAATTTATAATTCCATTAAATATGCTCCAGGGCATGCTTTACTTGCGTGCGGTCGTTTTTTTAGTTACTCAAATAATAGTTCTGAGCAGACTTTTGATAATCCGCTTGCACGCCAGGATTCACTGTCTGCACAAGTGTCTACAGAAGAATCAAGCTTTAAGAAGTTGACTGACTTCCTTTATCCCACGAGAACAGTACAGAATTTCATACACAGTCAACCAGAATTTTTTACATTAGATGAAAATAGAATGGAAAGCCATAATGTTTTTACTAGAAATTATAAAAACAGCAGTCCTCCAACACCAGCAGAACTCACTGAATCACGTGATTTTTGGCTTAAAAATGAAAATCCTGTTGATCTTTTTCAACAGAAGCTAACTAGCTTTTATGAAAAACATGACCTTGCTCAGAGAACGAACAGAGAACCACAGACTGATAAAGAGATCAACGATTCTCTAGAATTATTTTCTTTGTATAAAGATTGTTTAGATCTGAAAAAAACAAATGGCTGTTCAGACGAAGAAAACGAAGGAAATAAAAAACACACAGCACAAAATATTTTTCATCTAATTCCTCCATCTTTTCTGAATGCTCTGACCCCATAAGCTGTGCTGTCTTGCTGATCTTCTAAGCGCTTACTGGCTTACTGGAGGGAGTGTTCTTTTTTGATCTTATCGGTGACCTTGAGGATCAAGGCGAAGAGTGCCATGCGTAGTGGGATGCCATTGCGTGCTTGGCGGAAGATGGCCAGGGCCGGGTGGTTATTAAGATCGTGGGCAATTTCAAGGGCGCCGGGTCGGCTATCACGTGGGAGTGGGTGGAGAATGGGGACGCGTGCATGTGGTCCGCATGCCAGCTCGTAGAGGTCTTTGGTGAGGGAGTAAGAGCCACGGTGGCGCTCTCCCTCGCTCGGACTTAAAAAGCGCTCTTCCTGAATGCGTGTCATATAAATAACATCAACCCCTCGGATCCCATGGATCAAATCAGTGCCTTCACGTACGGAGTGGCCATGGCTTGCAATACGTTCTAGGAGGTCACTCGGTAGGCTGAGTTCTTTGGGGGAGATGAAGGAAAAATGAATATGGTGAAACAGTAAGAGGAGCTTTACCAAGGAGTGGACTGTCCGACCATGTTTGAGATCTCCAATGATGGCGATAGAAAGTCCATTGATTTCATCAAGGCTTCTTGTTGTTTCCTTCATGATGGTATAGAGATCCAGGAGCGCCTGGGTGGGGTGTTCGCCGGCGCCATCCCCAGCACTGATGATGGGGCAGGTGGTTGCCTCGGCGCATTCTTTGAGCGCGCCTTCCTCGGGATGCCGGATCACAAGGATATCGGCGTATCCTCCCATGACACGGATTGTATCCTCGAGTGATTCTCCCTTAACAATGGAAGTAGCCGTCTTATCTAGGATGTTTGTTACGGATCCTCCCAGCCGGTAAAAGGCTGTTTCAAAGCTCACGCGTGATCGTGTGCTCGGCTCAAAAAAAAGATTTCCTAGCACGGCTCCCTCAAGGACACGCGTGATTTTCTGATGTTCTGCATAGACTTCCATCATGGCAGCGACCTCGAAGATCGTGGCCAGATCACTCCGTTCTAAAGGATCAATTGAAAGAATGTCAGCGCCGTGAAAATGCATCCCCCAAAGCTATCTAGAGTCTTAGAAAAAAAAGAGTATTTTTTTTATCACCAAATGAGGCTACTCTCGACGTTTTCTATGGAGCATCTTGATAGACTCGAATCCACAAGTATCTACCTGCTTCGGGAAGCCTACTATGGCTTTCCGAAGATGGGGATGCTCTGGAGTATGGGAAAAGATTCGAATGTCTTGCTCGCTTTAGTACAAAAAGCCTTTGTCGGTCAGATCCCTTTTCCCATCATCCATATTGACACAACGTATGAATTTCCTGAGATGATGGCCTTTCGATCCTGGGCGCAGGAGCATTATGGATTTACGTTGATTATTCATATTAATGAAGACGCCCGTCTTGGAAGAGGTGCCTACTGCTCGCCGATTGGTTATGAGACGCATGATCCTCTCACCGTCACCCATGAGCTCAAAACCGTAGCACTAGCACAATGTCTGAGGGAACATGGCTTTGAGGCGCTCATTACTGGGATTCGTCGTGATGAGGATGCGACACGGGCCAAGGAGCGTTATTTTTCACCTCGAGATGCTCATGGTGCCTGGGATTATCAGGATCAACCGCCAGAATTATGGGATCACGTGATGATGGAAAATCAACCAGGTGGTCACATGCGCATTCAACCCCTCCTCGATTGGAGTGAACGAGATATTTGGCGCTATATTGAACGTGAAGGGATTCCTATTCCGCAAATGTATTTTGCTCGTGATGGAAAACGCTATCGCTCGCTTGGCTGTTCACCCATTACGCGTCCCATTGAGAGTGAGGCAACGACTATTGCAGAAATCATCGAAGAGCTTGTACACACACAACACTCGGAACGTGCGGGTCGTGCTCAGGATCATCAAGAGCGTTATGCCATGCAGAAGCTGCGCGCAAAAGGTTTCCTGTAATGATTTTTTAAGACCTGATTATCTTTCTATGGTGTCTTCATCCTTATCTGCCGCTTCGCCAGTCCGAGTCATCACGCTCGGGCATGTGGATCATGGCAAGTCGACGCTTCTAGGGCGTTTGCTCTATGATGCCCATGCATTGTCCAAGGAGCAGCTCCTGGCCTTAGAAAAAGCAAGTATGGCCGAGGGGAAAGAACTAGAACCGGCCTTTCTCTTGGATGCTTTCCTTGAGGAGCAAGCAGAAAATATCACCATTGATACGACTTCTATTCCCTTTGCTACGATCAATGGTAGTTTCATCATGATGGACGCTCCTGGGCACAAGGAGTTTTTAAAAAATATGCTCACAGGAGTCTGTGCGGCTGATGCTGCCATTGTCTTAGTCAGTGTGATCGATGGTCTCCAAGATCAAACACGGCGCCATGTGCAAGTGCTCTCTCTTCTTGGCATGCAACAAGTGATTGTCGTGATCAATAAATTAGATCGTGTCGCTTATTCCAAGCAAGCCTTTGAGCAAGTAGCGGCATCCATGCAAGAACTCTTTAACGAATTTCGCTTGCCTCAACCCAGGATCATTCCTGCTGCGGCACTCTTGGGTGAGAATGTTGTTTCCCCAAGTGCACAGATGCCGTGGTATGAGGGTCCCACACTCTTGCAATGCTTAGAGCTTCTCACTGCTGCGCCTTCCTTTGAGCAAGGGCCACTGAGATTCGTGGTGCAAGATATTTATCGTTTTTACAAAGATCCTCTTATTGTCGGGCGTGTGGAGTCAGGTTCACTTACGATCGGCGAGGAGCTTGTTTTCTGGCCGCAAGCAGGCGAGGTGCGCAAGAGTCGCTTGCAATCAATCGAGCAGTGGGGTGCCTCTTCCCTCAAGGCGACCAAGGCTACGGCAGGTCAATCAATTGCGATCACGCTTAGTGATTGTCTTGGGATTCAACGCGGGGATGTCGCAAGCAGCGCGGTAGATCCGCCGATGCAGTCTCATGATCTTTGTATCCGTTTATTTTGGTTGGACTCAGGATCTCTCTCTGTGGGTCACGAGATGATTCTCCAGTTAGGGACGCAGCGTTTGCTAGCACGTGTTAGCTCGATGGAACATGTTGTTGATGCGACCACGATGAACGTGAACACAGAATGTGTACCATCACTCAAGCAACATGAGCTTGGAGATGTGAAGTTTTACTTGGAGCATCCGCTTGTTTGTGATTCTTATCATAAGCTTCCCCTCATGGGACGCGTTGTCATGCGGCGTGCACATACTGCATTAAGCAGGCTTGTGGGCGCCGGCATTATCCTTGCGACGAACGAAGCAGTAATGATTTTATGAATCTCAGTGTCTCAACAATGCCGCACGCTCATCATCAGGAAAAGAGGCGAAATCAGGGTGGAGTGATTTGGTTGACAGGGCTCTCTGGTTCGGGAAAATCGACGCTCGCCAGGGGACTTGAGCAACTTCTTGTTCAAGAAAATATCAGAACATTTCTCCTTGATGGCGATCATCTACGTCGTGGGTTATGTTCGGACTTGGGGTTTTGTGATCAAGATCGAAAGGAAAATATTCGACGCACTGGTGAGGTGGCCAAACTCTTTGCACAAGCCGATTTCCTTGTGCTCTGTGCGTTAATTTCTCCCTTTCACTTGGAGCGAGAACAAGTGCGAGATTCTTGTTTGCAGGATGAGATTTCTTTCCTCGAGATTTTTGTTGATGCTCCTCTCTCAGTCTGTGAGGCGCGTGATCCCCGCGGGCTTTATGCGAGGGTGCGCGCTGGTGAAATTGCGGAGTTTACTGGGATTCATTCTCCCTATGAGGCTCCAAGAAATCCCAATCTCCGTCTTAAAACGGACCTGTGCTCGAGCAGCGAGACACTGCAAGAGCTTCATGCCTTTGTCCAAAAGTGGTTAAGAACTATCGGGCCGAGGCGAAAATAATACCAAGAGGATTAATCGATGGGGTTTTCTCCCCAAACATAACGACGTAAAAGGACCATGCATGATGCCGTCAAAGGAACGGCAAGCAGTGCTCCTAGGAGACCTCCTAGAACAATGCTCCAGGTCAATACAGAGAGAATCACAATAATGGGATGGAGGCCTACAGAGTGTCCAACAATGCGAGGAGAGATGAAGATGCCATCGATATTATTAGCAACGAGAAAAATAATAGTCACTAAGAGTGGATGCCACCAATCACCAAACTGTGCGGCAGCAATTAAGAGGGCAGGGATCCAGCAGATGATGATGCCAGCGTAGGGAATGATTCCTAAAATCCCGACCATCAATCCTAACAAAGCTGCAAAATCAAGATGGACAAAAATCATTAACGCCGCAGCGATCATGGCGCCATCAACCAGGCTGACTAAGAGTTGTCCCCGAAAAAAATCAATGATCGTGTTGTTAATTTCTAGTAAAAGCGAAACGATCTCATCCTTGAAGACCGAGGGAGGCAGAGGTAGGTAATGACTCCATTCTTTCTCGATGGAAGGACTCTCTAGTAAGAAAAAAAAGAGGAGTATCGGTACGAGTATGAGGCTAATGAGCATGCCAAAAATTCCAAACACACCACCAATGCTGCTTTTAGCGACATGTCCTAAGGTTTCGACGATTGTTGGGATTTTTTTTTGCAACCAATTAATACCTTCGTTAATCAAGTTGACAATGTAGTCGTGTACTTTATCAAGTTGTGTGAGTGGAATCTCGGCATTGTGTGAGGGAGAGGCCTGCATGAAGTGATTCGCGAAATTGGCACTTGTTTCGACAAGATGCTGAACATGTTCCGTGTAGGCCGGTAAATTTTTCTTAAAAGAGCTGCCCTGGCGTTGTAAGGAGGGTGCAATCCAAAAAACAATACCGACAAGAAACAAGGTCAATGCCACAAAAACCGCAAGCACGCTTACACTCCGTGGTAGGCGGTAATGACATAATTGCGCGACAATGGGATGGAGCAGGTAGGCTAGAATAGAGGCAATGGCAAGCGGCATGAGGACGGGCTGAAAGAGCCGCACTCCCTCAAGCACGATCCAAATCATACCTAGAGTGATCGTGACAAGAACCACACCAGCTAAGGCACAGAGAGCATGCCAGATGATTTTACGCTGAAAAGGAGTAGGAAATGTGGACTCGCTCATGGTTCTCTCTTTGAAAATAAGCTTACGATGTTATACCTTTCACGAATGCATTTTAGGAATTTCTACTTGTTTCTTTTGCGTGCTGGCTGTGTTGTCCTCACTGGTGTTATGTACGCATACAGCCGTCGTCAGACTTCATCACTCGCCTTGCCAGAGAAAAAAACTCCCGTGTATCAATTTCTTAAAATTCATCCGCAAAAGGTATAGCATTGTTGATCAATATCAACAATGTTCTCAATCTTCTGTTAACCGCAAGGTTTGAGGTTCAATCTTTCCTATTCTTTTTTCTTTTGATTCATGATTCGTGCACTCCTGAGCGCCTTTAGTCTTGGTTTTCTCTACTTTATAAGTGCTATTCCTCTTTCCATGATGGCAGGTGCCCCTCTTTGGTCTGCAACACTCGTGTCTTGGCTCGGTTACAGTGTAGGTGGAGGTATTGTGCTCGTCTTAGGTACTCCTGTGCGACGGTGGCTTTTTCAAAAAATGCATCTCTCGATTCAGCCTAATCCAAAAAAAATATTTTGGAGAATGTGGGCGCGCTATGGGGTTTTTGGACTTGGGCTTGTTGCTCCAGTGACTCTAGGCCCACAAGTTGCAGCCTTGCTTTTATTAGCCCTAGGAGAGGCCCCAAAAAAAATCTTGAGCTCTATTGCTCTTGGCGGACTCTTCTGGGCGTGCCTCTTTGCGCTTTCCATAGAGTACGCTCCAAAAATGTTCAAATTTTTTTAGAACCTGTTTTTTAGAGTATTTCACAACCAAGAAAAAGATATCTTCTTTCATTCTCCCCTCTCTCTTCTTATAGTTCACTCCTCCTATGGCTGTACCTCTTTTTAACCTTGCACGTCAACGCATCAAGACACCTTCTTTGCATGAGGCTATGAGGCAAGGAGCACTCCGCGTTCTCGATCATCAAGAGTTTATCCTTGGTCGCGAGGTTCTCTCCTTTGAGCAAGAAGTCGAGCATGCCTGCTTAGAAAGTACTCTACTAGGGTCTGAGGTGTGCGCGCTCCATGCTTCTCACGAAAAACCACATGCCATTGGCGTTTCTTCGGGGACAGATGGGTTGTTAGCGCTGCTCATTGCCAGTGATATTGGTCCTGGTGACGCGGTCATCACCACGCCGTATACTTTTTTTGCGACTGCCGGATGTATTCACCGGGTGGGGGCAGAGATTATTTTTTGTGATATTGATCCGATGACCTACATGATGGATCCAGAAAAATTAGAAATTCTCTTATCTTCTTTTCAACGTGATCAAGAGGGGGTTTTGAAGTCTCCCAACGGCAATCGGGTCAAAATGATCATTCCCATTCACTTGTTTGGAACGTGCTGTGACATGGATGCTATTCTCTCAATCGCCCAGGAATATGGTCTTTTAGTGATTGAAGACGCTGCCCAAGTACTCGGGGCAGATTACCCAAGTATGCATGGGCCAAAGAAGGCAGGGGCGATTGCCAAGATGTCGTATTTTAGTTTTTATCCCACGAAAAATCTTGGAGCCGCAGGAGACGCTGGCTTAGCAGTCACCCTCGATCCTAAGGTAGCACAGCGTCTGCGCGTGATTCGTAATCATGGGATGGAAGAGCGTTACTATCACCAAATAGTTGGTGGGAACTTTAGGCTCGATGCCATGCAGGCGGCGATATTACGCGTACGTCTGCCATTCCTCGAAGAGTGGAATGCAGGGCGTCGTGCTAATGCAGCCCTCTATAAGAAAGCCTTTGTGCAGGCCAACCTTCTTGATTATATCGTTCTTCCTTACGAACCATGGGCCGCAAGTGGATTAAAAAATCACCATATTTTTCATCAATACGTGGTGCGTATTGTGGGCAGTGCTCAGAACGGTCCGCGTGCTGGCTTGCGTGAGAAAATCATGACCCATTTCACACAACACGAAATAGGGCACGCCATTTACTATCCGGTGCCTTTGCATCTGCAAGAATGCTTTGCCTATCTTGGCTACGAACAAGGAGACTTTCCAGAGTCAGAGCGAGCGGCTCAAGAAACCTTGGCCCTTCCCATTTTTCCTGAGCTTTACCCTGAGGAAATCAACTCTGTGGTCGATGTGATTAAAGAGGCAATCAAGGATGAATCCTCCTCATGATGCATGAATAATGTAGAACAAGGAGAACTCAGTTTTTCAATGCCTCCGTGTCGCGATGTTGTTTTTACGCCAAGAAAAAAAAATCGCGCCAAGAAAAAAGAATCCACTGTAGAAAAAAATATCTTACAAAGTCTTCTTCCGCGTACAACTTTGCATAACGAGATAAAGAGCTCGCTTCCTCTCCCCTTATCAGTCAGCCAAGTCACCAAACGTGTCGCCCGATTACTGGAGGAAGAAATTGGGGAAGTTTGGATTCAAGGGGAAATTTCAAATTACCGCAAGCAATCCTCAGGTCATCACTACTTCACGCTCAAGGATACTGAATCACAGATTGCCTGTGTCCTCTTTTCGCGTAGCGCAGCGATGATTCCGGCGCTTCTTTTAGCTGATGGCATGGCTGTTCAACTCCGTGGGGAGGTGACCGTCTATCAACCACGGGGTCAATATCAGGTGATCGTGAATCTTGTGCAAAAAAAAGGTGAGGGGATCTTGCAAGCACAGTTTGCCGCTCTTAAAGAAAAACTCGCTGCCCAAGGATTATTTGATGCTGCAGGTAAACGTCCCTTACCACGCTTTCCAAAGCGCATTGGCATTATTACCTCGCCTACTGGTGCGGCACTAGCTGATTTTTTACAGGTGTTGCACCGCCGTAATCCTGGATTGCAGGTTGTGATTTCGCCAGTGCGTGTTCAGGGCCAAGGAGCTGCAGGAGAAATAGCTACTGCCATTGAGGAGCTCAATACAGCTCTTTTTCAACCACTCGATCTCATTGTTCTCACACGTGGGGGAGGGAGTTTGGAGGATCTGTGGGAATTTAATCATGAGACGCTTGTCAGGGCCATTGTTGCTAGTCACCTTCCTGTTGTGAGTGCCGTAGGGCACGAAATTGATTTTACGCTCAGTGACTTCGCTGCAGATTTACGAGCACCGACACCGAGTGCTGCTGCAGAGCTTATCGCGGCTGATAGTATTGCGTTGCTTGAACAGGCCCAATCTTTACTAAGACGTATTGCACGCGAGACAAGAGGATCGTGGAATGAGCTCTTAAAGACAAAAATTATGCTTGAAAAGGCCCCTCTCTTTCGTACTCCAGAACGCTTTTTCTTGGACCTGCGACAGCGCATAGATGATGTACAAGAAACTTTAGAAAATCAGATAGCAAGGCGCTTTGAGGTCACTCATGTGCGCATCGATCAGCTAGCACTCACCTTAAAAACCCATCATCCAAGACATCTTCTTGCCCAAGCACGAGTGCGATATTCCTCGCTCACACAGCGTTTGCACCATCATCTTGACTATCGCTTGCAACTTCTCTTAGCGCGCATGGAAAACCTGCGCTCCTCCTTAGCGGCCCTGAGCCCCAAGGCAACACTAGCACGAGGTTTTACCATTACTCGAAGTGCAGAGGGTACGATTCTAACCTCAATCACCCAGGTGACTGCTCCCGTTGTCCTTAAGACAGAATTCGCTGATGGCATCATTGAGTCAACGTCCCTGTTTTCCTAACTTTATTTTTTACCTCGGGTATCATCACTTATGACTCAATTCGAGTGCAATAAAGAAACAAGATGGCAATTGACAGCCCTTGACACGATAAAATAGATTCACAGGTCGTATGAAACCGAAGAAGTTAATTCATTTTGATTGGGCGATTAAGACACTGCTTCGCAATAAGGTCAACTTTCCGATTTTAGAAGGATTTCTCTCAGAGCTCTTGCGTACTGAGGTCAAGATCGAGTCGTTGCTTGAAAGTGAATCCAATAAAAAACAGCGTGACGATAAATCAAATCGTGTTGATGTCTTGGCTAAGCTAACTGGAGGGGAGCGCGTCATTATAGAAGTACAATGTGCGCATCAATGGGACTTCTTTTCACGCATGCTCTATGGAGTTTCTAAAGTCATCGTCGAGCATCTAAAAAAAGGAGAAGAGTACGGTTCTCTACCACGGGTGATTTCAGTCAACATTGTCTACTTCGATTTAGGTCATGGCGAAGATTACATCTATCAAGGGACGACCCAATTTCACGGACTTCACAAACGCGATACATTACAACTAAGCCCAAGAGAAAAAGAGCATTATCCTCCCCACATCGACCATGTGGAGAATGTGTTTCCTGAATACTACGTCCTTAAAATCAGTTCTTTTGATTTTAAAATTAAAGATACCTTGGATGAATGGATCTACACATTAAGCAAGTCAGAAGTAAAACCCGATTTTAAAGCCAAAGGAGTTCAAATGGC
>CAIWMF010000058.1 GCA_903913785.1 uncultured Spartobacteria bacterium
CTTCATTCTTCAAAAAAAAGAATTTAGAAAAGAGCTTTCCCTGACCTTAGAAAAATCCCACTTCTACGAGATCTGCCAGTTTTGTCGTGACAGCTTGGGATTTGAGATGCTCCTTGATATTTCTAGTGTCGATTATTTGGGGAAGGACCCACGGTTTGAAGTTGTTTATGAGCTCTATTCCTTGGAATTCAACAACCACCTTCGTTTAAAAGTCATGCTTGCCGAAGATCAGATAACGCTGCCTACTGTCAGCAGCTTATGGGCGACTGCTAATTGGCATGAACGCGAAATCTATGACATGATGGGGATCACTTTTCAAGGACATCCAGATTTACGACGGATTCTGATGTGGGATGGGTATCCTTACCATCCGTTGCGTAAAGATTTTCCTCTCGAAGGCAAGCCAAGTGACATGCCTGAGGTTGCCTTTTCAGATCCAGCTCCTCTTCAGGGCGGTCCTTTTGTGAGCTCCCCAAGTACTGGAAATACTCAGGTGAGAGAACCAAGACATCGCTCCGTGGCATCCTTAGAAGAAGGGGCGCTGCGTTCAACGACCTTCATTGCCGAACCTTAAATAAGGCTGACTCATTTTGATTGCTGCGCCTTCCCTTTACTTCGATTTCCTTGAGCGGTTGGCCCAGCATTCTGAAATTGCCTTAGATACGGAGGCCGATAGCCTGCACTGCTATTATGAAAAGCTCTGTCTTATTCAAATCGCATGGCCGGGCGAATTATTACTTCTCGATCCATTAGCAGATTTGCCGCTTGCTGAATTTTTTAGCGTTCTTCAAGGCAAGAAGCTTATTTTTCATGATGCAGATTATGACCTGCGTCTTTTGCGACGTTCTGGTTCTTTTCCTGATGAGAATATTTTTGATACGATGATTGCTGCTCGATTGTGTGGTGAGCGGCATTTGGGCCTAGCAGCATTAGTTGAAAAGTATTGTTCTGTCCAACTTTCTAAAGCCTCACGCAAGGATAACTGGGGACAACGTCCACTCTCCTCGACCATGTCTACCTACGCGCTTAATGATGTCCGCTATCTTCATACACTAGCAGCCATTTTTGAGGAAAAACTTTTGGAATTAGATCGTATAGAATGGTTCTATCAATCACGCGATCGCATGGTGCGTGCCACACGTGAAGTGCGTGTTAAAGATGAAGACATGCTTTGGAGAATATCTGGCTATGCCAAGCTCTCTCCTCGAAGCTGGGCTGTTCTTCGTGCTCTATGGCAATGGCGTGATAGAGAGTCTCGAAAAGTAGACAGACCTGCTTTTTATCTCTTGTCCAATAGTGATATGCTGCGTATTGCAGAATGTGCCCCTCGTAGCCAAGACGTCATTCCCCAAAGATTATCGCAGGAACAGCGCATTCAATTTGAGGAAGCCCTAAGTCATGCTCTTGCACTTCCTGAGGAAGAGTGTCCAAAACCCCTTGTCAGAACGGCCATCCATACGAGCCGACAAGAAATGGAAGTCTTTCGAAAGTTAAAAGATAAACGCGATCATCTTGCAGATCAGTTAGGACTCAATCCATCGGTGATTGCTTCCAAATTTGCCCTAGAAATGGTGGCAAAAAATAGCGCCACACAACCACTACTGCCCTGGCAGTGTGCCCTGCTGGAGATTGATCCAATACCAAAGCTATAAATGGCTTTGGTGACGATGAACTTAGGAGTCTCTACCGGTTTTTTCGACCTTGAAAA
>CAIWMF010000059.1 GCA_903913785.1 uncultured Spartobacteria bacterium
GACAATCGAGGTCCTGTCCTAGAGAAGTTCGACAGCCTGTTAAAAAATGGCCTAGACTTATAAAAAATAACTCTCTTTCAGGTGCTCTTGAAATAGCAATAATCCCTATCCTTTGATTTCCTTACACGCATTGGGGCTAGTCGCATTGTTATAACTACTCTGACCTCGCTAGCAACACGCTCTTTCTCCTTATTAGCACAAAAAAATCCTAATATTCATTTGGATCAAGGTACACTTGATTTTTGACTCGAACAAAAATCTCTTACCTATCTAGGAACTAATGAAATCCAAGTATCAAGGTGATTTAGGAATCGATTGAAATGTTCGTCAAACTCGACTCTCTGCGTATAACGCGTTACTTCCATCCAAAAAACAAGACGTTTTTTCAGATCATCCCATGCTAGTACACCCTCTGTCATTCCAAGACGTGTGCTTGCTATTTTTAAAAGTGCGAGAGTTTCATGATCCTCGTTAATAAGAAGCGGTTCTACGACGACACCAATTAAATAAACTCTGGATTGATATTCTTGAAGTTCTAGTGATACTGCTCCATCAATCATAAATTCAAGCAAGGGAGCCTGAATTTCGTCCTTAGGAAGGTGATAACGTTCTATTAAGAAAGGAACGATATCGGAAAAAGGAGAATTATTAATGGAATAAGATATAAACATTGATTTTCTATGAATCGATCATTCGTGACGAAAAAGGCTGCGAGGGCTGATGGGGTAAGGCAGACGAGCGTTTTAATGCAGGGCTATATGTATATACATATTGCCCAAGTTAAAATGTGAGTCTAACGCAGCATCCATCTGCCTTCCCGGTCTCCGCAGTAGATCAGTGTGAAACATTCGGGTTAAGCACGTGAATTAGTTAAATTATCCAAGGGATCACCTGAGGTCATTCCTGATAATGTACTTCCATATTGACTGATTGTATTCTCTACGTCCTGAAGAATGGTATTGTTAAAGGTATTAGTTAACTGTATAAAGTTTTCCATTTGTTGAATATAAGCAGCATCGAGTTGTGCTGCTGCCTGATTGTCGTCAGCCGCTTGTTGAAAGCCAGCAACTTTTAGTTGTATGACAGCTTGGTATTCACTGAGGCCACTTTGGACGAGCGTATTAGCAATCTGAATGGTTGTTGATACTGCTCTGAATCGACTGGATTGAGCAACCCTAGTGATATATTCCCCAAAACCTTTCAGGCCTTGACTTAAGTTGCCAGCGTTAGTGGTAGGGGGAGCGTTAGGGGCGTCAGAGGGAGCGTTAGGGTCGTCAGAGGGAGCGTTAGGGTCAGGGTCACCGTTATCAACCTTAGTATCACCAACCTTAGTGCCACTGTTACCAGCACCATCAGTAACCTTATCACCATCAGTAACCTTATCACCATCAGTAACCTTATCACCATCAGTAACCTTATCACCATCAGTAACCTGAGTAGCAGCATCAGCATCATCAGCAGCATCAGCAGCAGCATCAGCAGCAGCATCAGCAGCATCAGCATCAGCAGCAGCATCAGCAACACCAGCAGCAGTAGTAGTAGCATTACTAGCAAGCATAGCAGCATCAGCAGCATCAGTAGGAGCAGAAAAAAGACTCAAGCAAGAAATGGCTATCATAACTACCATAATGAGGACCATAGCCATAATTTGAGCTTCTTCTGGTGATAAATGAATACCGTAGAGTGCACAATAGTCCGTTATAGCAGTGGCCAATGCAGCAGTAATCGCTGGCCCTTCTGTGGCCATGATGACCATGCAAGCTCCTGACATTATTAATATGGCAGATATAGGAGCGGCTGTTCCCAAAGAAGCAACTAAAATAACCAATCCTGCGGCCATCATGACGGATCCAAGAACAATATTTGTTATGTTCATGGCGCTGCCCATTCCGTTATCTTTTGAATTTTCATTGCTCGCATTTTCACTATCTTGTATTGAAGTGTTAATGGCATTGATTTGATTAGTCATGTCAGTTTGTTCAATGTTATCCTGTGCATCTGCGCTTGCAACGGCAGCATTAACGGCATTTAATTGCGATTGAGTGCTGACAATACCAGATTGTTCTAAAATCTGATAAACATTGAACTGATCTTGGGAGGTTGTGGTTGTCGTGCCTAAGGGATCTTGAGTGCTAGTTGTTTTTTGTGTTAGCTTAGAAGTAATAGAGGAAGTTCCTTGAGAGCTTGGTAATGAAAAAGATGTTTCGATAGCGCCAGTAATTGCTGAATCTGCAATAATACTCGATGGAGTTGTCGTCGCCACTTGGCTTAAGATATCTTCAGGAGATTCCGTAGTAGCATCATCACCTTGAATGTCATCAGAGTTTGTTTTGGTAAGTATGACCTTGTTAGGTGACGAGAAATTAGCTGAGGACGCTTTAGAACTAAGGTTGCTCAGAACGTTCGCTGGTATAGATGAAGTAAGATCCTTTGAGATTGTGGTTTTAGGTGAAGATGCCTTAGAACTAAGGTTCGTAAGAGAAGAAAAAAAATTATTTGCTACATTAGCATCTACTTCCGAATCCAGTTTCGCATTACTACTCAATATCGTATCTAGAGGTGATGATGGTTCTGTCTCTTTAATGACAATAGGAGCTGGCATTGGTAGTGCTGGAGCACCATTTTCATTAACAACGTTGGTTTTTATGCCAGATGATATGACCACGGGTTCCATTTTTAACGTCATTCCACCTAAGTGGCTTTGAATAGACTGCGTAACATGCTCAGTGGCTTGTTTGGTAATTAAATTACCGCTAGTCATTGGGTGGCTAGCTTGTTGGAACTCATCACTCACTAATCCTCGAGCTGTTCCTGGATTTTTGCTATACGTAGATGAAGTCTCTTTGGGATCGTTATGTAAAAATTGTTCTGAATTATCGCCAGGGTTGATATTTTTGGAATCTGCAGATGGATCCGCTTTATAAAGGGTAGTAGTGGGAGATTGATATTTGCTGGTGCTTAGATTATTTTTTTGTTTAAAAATACCATCTTCTTGAGTTCCTTCGTGAGTGCTTGTGTGACCTTCCTGATTGTTTTCAAATGATTGATGCGCGTCTGGAGGCAAAGATGACTGAGGTTGATGAGAACTTGATTGGTTTGATTGTATTCCATGCATAAAATAATAAAATAATGCCTAATCCTTCTTGTAAGAATAAGATTATGAATGTCTTGTAGCTTCTTGAATAGCTTGATCAAGAATTTTTTTTAAATGTTCAGCCTGTTTTTTGATCTCAAAGTATTCTGGTTTTTTTGAAGCTCTCAGCATGACCATATTCAAACATGCAACGGCTGCAGGATAATTTTTTAATGCTAGATGACAGTCAAATGCATGGAGAATAGGTAAAGGGTCAAATCGATCAAGTCTGGATGCAAAAACGTAGCCAATAATAGCCTTATCATATTTCTTTAACATTTCTGCAGAAGCCGCAGCGCCTAACCATGATTTCTTATCAGTATAGTTATAGAACGTAATTGCTTGAAAAAGCTTTCCAGCTTCTTCGTATTTTTCTGCCGAATAGAGATTGTAAGCAACTGTGTAGAGATTCTCCAGATGTTGCTTGGACATACCCTTAACTTTATAGAGAGGGGTTCCATTTTTAAAAACAGAGTAAACTGTTTCAGAAATGAAATTATTTTTAGCCTCATTGTCAAGAGTGGGATTGGTTGTTTTTTTAGATGTATTGCTCATGGTTTTTCAGTGAGTTCTTAAACTTATGCCATATTTGTAATGATTGCTTGAGTCGCTGAAGCTAGAGAGCCAATAATTTCACCAGCAAGTGAAACCTGACTTTGGAGAGTAGTGACTGCATTATTTAAAAATGTTTGGGCATTCGATAAATAATTATTTTGCACTGTGATAAGTGACTGAACTTGAGTTATCGCGTCCGAACTCTGGCTAATGTAACTGCCATTATAGGTATAATAAAGATAGGAATTAACAGCTGTTTGAAATGTATAGTTACCAAAATTCGTGACTTGACTGCCTGTCCAACCAGTGCCAGGAAGACTCGTCCAAGCCCATGAAAAAGTGGTGACAGAAATAATGCCTGATCCGTAAGCACTGCCGTTGACGGTGCCACTAACGCTATTAAGAGCAGCAGTGAGGTTATCAATATTAATTTGATAGGAAAGTGATTGGCTATAATACGTGCTTACTTGTTCATTGTTATAAATAATCACTGAATTGGTGGTGACAAGCAGCCCTGTATAGACATTAGTACCAAGCATATTTACAAAAACAGAGCTTGTTGTAAAATATCCACCCGTGGTCTCACTATAAACATTTTCTCCAATAATTTTGTTTTGAAGGCCTGTTCTCCCCGAGCTCATAAAATTAGTTGATGATTCGAGTGAGTTATATCCAATAACCTGCCAGGGAGAACTAGGAGTGGCTTGGTATAATGTTTCTACGTTAACGCCTGAGTAGGTAGCTATTTGAGTAAAAACATTCTCATAAGTTAATGTGTAACTTGTGCTTGCCTGATCTGAAAAGTACAATGTTTGTAATTCCGTTCCAAATCGATAGTTAAAAGTTACTGATTGAATAAATACATCGGTAGCATAAATCGTGAGGTAAGTAGAAAACTGTGTGGATGCACCTGATACCGTGGAATAAAAAGCAATGGTTTGATAAGAAAAAGAGGTATTTAATGTATCAGAATTTCCTCCTAATACTTCAGAATAAGCGTTGGTAGTCTGATAATTATCATAATCAATACCTCCTATATATTTTGAGAGTGTTACTTGGGATTGATTTGATATTGTATTAAAAGTAAATGAGTTATAAATATTTGGATTGTAATATGCAGGCTGCATTTGATGCGTAGCCATGCTGTAACTCGTAAGGGGGTTTGTGCCTGTATAGTTGCTGGGAATATAATTGGGATTGTAGTATGAGGGTTGCATCAGCTATTAGACTTTCTTAATAAGGCGCGAGGGGGGTATTTTGTTAAAATGAGCAGGGCGAGATCGCTCAGTGGCTTGTCTTTTTTTCACAAAATGAAGATGAGATTGAATAACCTGAAGATGAGCTGAGAAAAATATTCCTTTTGCGCCTTGGGTTTTTTTTGCAATTTCAGTCCAATCTTCAATGGTATGAGGAGTAGCACGTATCCTCTCATCTAACTCTTTCCACATTGACAATGAACGAGCAAAAAGTTCCTCAGTGCGATGAGCACGGCGCTTAGACTCAATGATGAGATCTTGAAATCTTTCTGACATGAATGATGGTTTGGATCACAAAGTCAAATACCTCAGTGATCCATTATACTTGGTTATTAAACAAACTTTGTATTCCACTCACTGCTTTAGAAGCCATTTGACCATACAAACTCCAGTTGAGTGTGGTTTCTATCATTTGTGCTTGCAGGTTGAACATGGCCAGAGGGTCACTAGGACCACCTTTTTTCTGAAGAAAATTGACTGAATCAGTAAATAAGTTGGCAGAATTAGTATGGTTAAATGCACCATCTTTTTCACAGAGGCTTGTGGTATCTGAGGACAAATTGCCAAATTCATTTCTTTCTTGATAACTATCAGTAATGTTTGATTGATATGGGTTATGCATGCTTGCAGCGTGTGATCCAATACTTAGTGCATCATGCCCCGTAGTATAAAAAGCTGTGACATCATCAGGGAGTTGTCCGCCGTAACTATTCTGGCTCCCTTGTTGTACTGCTATCTGATCAACCGAATGAGTATGGGTAGTAGTATCTAGGGAATGATTAATACTAGGGGTGGATGTCAGTGCTCCTTGGTGAGAAGATGCTACCAACGAAGCTCCTTGTGATGATACAGCAGCAATCATTGTGGTGTAGAAAATTAAGTATGACGACGAGTTTGAGAGTGTGAAGAGCTGTTGAGATCATCATAGATTTCTTTCATTTTTCTATCATGTTCAATCGAATGTGAATGCTCTAACTGAAATATCCCTAAAGAAAATTGTTTTTGATTAGCTTCATTCCATCCGCTTTCCTGATTGATGTCGTCTGTCTCATGCAGTGCTTTTTCAAAATCATCTTGGTCTGCTTGTGTTACACGCGCGGAAGAAGAGTAAGGTGCAATTCCTGGTGGTGTAGATCCAAGCTGCTTGATAGGTCCAATAGGATGTCCGTGTGCTATGCTCATGGCAGTGATGTTAGTAGAATGTTAAAAAAACCAAATGCAGTATGATTGCTCTCGAGAGATTCTTGATTTTTATTAAACAGATCATGGAGTTCTGTGTTCTTTTTTTCTAAATGAAATGCTAATCCACGCAAAGCCATTCCATAATCTTTGAGTTTAGAGGAAAGAACTATTTCATTATTTAAAAGCTTGTGGGCATCTTCAAATTGACCTCCCATTATTTTACAATAAGCAAGTCCTAGCCGTGGGTAGGCCTCTTCTGGTTCCGCAAGCATTAACTGACCAAAAAGGGAGTGCGCTTCCCATGGGAGAAAATTTGTGGAAGCTGTGAAACCAAGTTCCATAAACATTTGTCGATCTTTTTTATCTAAAAGACCTGTTTTTTGGTTGTCTTGGTTCTTCTCATTCTCATGAGATTTATGATGAGTGTCATGAGCGCTCATAGAAAGTAGCTCAGAAGACGCAGAGATGGTTTTTTTTGGGTTTCATTTTCTAATCTATTGATGTTATCTCAAATATTTTGAATAATGGCTTTTAAAAGTGTTTGCCAGGAAGCATACAGTGCAGAAGTAGACTGAACAGCGTTTTCATACTCACTCATGAGGAGCTGAACTTGCAAGAGAGCGGCAGGATTACTTGCATCAATGTTAATCAAAGAAGCTTGAAGTGCCGTAAAGGTAGATGCAATTTGAGGAAAGAGA
>CAIWMF010000060.1 GCA_903913785.1 uncultured Spartobacteria bacterium
ATTACGCGCGTACATTGATGATCTTGAATGGAAAATAAAATATAAATTGATCCCTCTTGAAACATCTCTTCCACATCAATGGCTTTCCAAAGCTATCCTCTTTGTAAAAAATTTTCTGAAAAATACCTAAAAAACTTCTTTTTTTTCATTGATGGTACCTTTTCATGTCGATTATCTCATCGTTGGCAGTGGCTTTGCAGGCCTTACTGTGGCCGAGCGCCTGGCAACTCAGTGCGGTAAAAGAGTCTTTGTTGTTGATCGTCGTTCTCATCTTGGAGGAAATGCCTATGATTTTTATGATGCCCATGGTGTTTTAATTCATGCTTACGGACCACACTACTTCCGTACTAATTCAAAACTCATTCGCAATTACCTTTCTTTGTTTACGGAGTGGCATCCTGTCGAATACAAAATTCTTTCTCACGCAGAAAATCGTTATTGGAATTTCCCGATTAACTTAAACACGTTTGAGCAATTTTTTGGCCGCCCTTCGACCTCAGAAGAAATGGAACAATGGCTCTCGGAGCACCGCGTTCCTATTGAAAGTCCAGCAAACTCAGAAGAAGTGATTATTTCACAAGTGGGATGGGAACTGTATGAAAAGTTTTTTAAAGGCTATACGCTGAAACAATGGAAGCGTCATCCTCGAGATCTCGATGCTTCTGTGTGTGGACGGATTCCTATACGAACCAATCGTGACGATCGTTATCTCCGCGAAGAATTTCAGGCCCTACCCAAAGAGGGATATACGCGTATGTTTGAAAAAATGGTTGAAGCTGCTGGGGATCATCTAACCCTACAACTCAACACCGATTATCGTGATCTTCTTTCAAGCGTAAGCTTTGATCACATGATCTACACTGGGGCGATCGATGATTATTTCCATTACTGCTACGGGCCTCTTCCTTATCGCTCTCTCCGTTTTGAACCGCAATCCTTCACTCCCGAGCAGCTTGTCACACGAGAAGAAATCAGTGGAAAAAAAGGATATTGGCAACCCGCGATGCAGGTGAATTATCCCAATGAAGAATCTTTTACTCGTATTGTTGAGATCAAACATGCGACAGGACAGCAGTGCGAAAACACCACTATTGTGAGAGAATATCCTGATGATTATGAGCCAGGTAAAGAAGCCTATTATCCGATTCCTGCACCCGATGCAGCAGCTCTCTATCAGCGCTATAAGGCTCTTGCCGATCAGGAAAAAAATACTTCTTTCATTGGCCGTTTAGCCACCTATCGTTACTACAACATGGACCAAGTTGTCGGCATGGCACTTACAGAATTTAATAAATTAGCATCAAAAATATGAAGAAGAAACAAGCTGTTTTTACTATTGTGACAAGTGATTATTTCCAGCAGGCAGTTGTGCTTGGGAAATCGATACGAGAATTTGAAAAAGAGAGTGACTTTTTCATCTTCGTTGTTGATTACGATAAACAGGATCCTGACTATAAAAACTCTGGTTTTTACGTACTGGATGGAAAAACACTCTACCCAGGTCAAAACTGGGAGCAATTTTCATTTCAATACGGTGGCCTTGCTCTTTGCTGTTCTCTAAAACCTAGAGGGCTTCTCTTTTTACTCAATGATTATGAAAAGGTCATCTGCCTCGATGGCGATACAAAATTATTTTCTTGCTTAGAAGTGGCCTGGAACTCGCTGGATAAAAATCTGTTATCGCTGACTCCACACACTAATACGCCCATCAATGATGACAGCCATTTCCCCGATTATCTGCACGTAAGAATTGCTGGCATTTTTAACTCTGGTTTTGTAGCCGCACGAAGAGGAGCAGAAGATTTCTTAATATGGTGGGGGGGACAAGTAAACTTTAATTGCATTTCTGAACCCTCAATAGGAATTTGGAATGAGCAGGCTTATCTCGATGAAGCGATAACAATGGTGAAGGATTTGTTTATTATGAGAGATGCTACGTACAATGTAAGTCATTGGAACCTTCATGAAAGAAAAGTTGCCTTTGATGGCACATACTACACCGTTAATGGCGCACCTCTGGTGTTCTTCCATTTTTCTGGGTTCTCTTACCTAAACAATATGAGAATATCAGCGCATCATGATCCTGTAGTGAGCTTATACACTAATTATCAAGAAGAGCTTTCTCTTGAAAAAGAGAAGCTGACTCCTAAACAATATCATTACAAATTTTTTCATGATGGAACTCTTATTTCTGAGGAATGGCGTGAATGGATGCGCCGCGGTATTCCTGAACTAGAAGAAACAGAAAATCCCTTTCATCTCACCATGGAAGAACGCGCTGTTCTTGAAAAAACCATGGCTGGCCGTCCTGAAAATTACAATCCCCATAAAAATCGCGAAATCAATGACTGGAAACATTCCGTTTTAGGAGGCACCCCTACTTTTAGAAAATTGATCTCTGATCTTCATGGCATTGAATATAAAATGAGAGGACTTGAGTGGAAGCTTGCTCGTTTCGAAAATTCTCTTCCTCATCAGCTCTTGAGTAAGGCCATTAACACTCTGAAGGCACTCCTTCGAAAGACCTATTTTAAATTTTTAGTAGATTAAATCGATTCATGACGCCTCTTCTCCTCCATGAAAAGCCATGCTCCTTGACCCTCATCACCCCCTGCCGTAACAGCGCCCATCTTCTTCCAGAAACACTCGAATCGATCCTGACTCAATCGGCTCTGAAAGAGGAATTGGTTCAACTTCAGTACCTGATCATCGATGGGGACTCTTCCGACAATACGGCTAATGTTGTTCAACCTTATTTAAAACATGGGGTTCAATTTTTTAGCGAGCCTGATACCGGCATGTATGATGCTCTTGCTAAAGCCCTTCCACGTGCTACTGGAGACATTATCGGTTATCTCAATGCTGGGGATATCCTCTTTCCAAAGGCCTTTGAGATCTTGCAAGAGGTTTTTCAGTATCCTGATATCGAATGGGTCACTGGTTATTCCACAATCATTAATGAAAAGCTGCAAATTACTAATTCCTCTCAGCCGAAACGCTACCATCGTTCCTTCATTGAAAATGGATATTATATTGATCCTTCCTACCCTCAGAACATTCAGCAAGAATCGACCTTTTGGTCACAGAAGATGAATCGCATGATTGATTTTAAAAAACTTCGTTCTTTTAAACTAGCTGGCGATTATTTTTTGTGGACGGAGCTTGCTAAACACACAGAGCTCCACTCTATTCGCTCGCTCCTGGGAGCCTTTCGCGTCCATGCCGGACAGCTCAGCGAAAATAGTGATGGCTACTACCAAGAGGCAAAAAGCCTTGCACGACAGGCCACCTTCCGGGAAAAATTGACGCGCTATTGGGAGACACGCTGC
>CAIWMF010000061.1 GCA_903913785.1 uncultured Spartobacteria bacterium
GCCTCGCCCCTTCAGGGCTGTTTAAAAGAATCTGCAAACTAGAGTCTGTAAATTCTGGGCAGTCTCCCCCTCGGTCTCTTGGGCTGCCGGCGCTACCCCGCCCTACCTTCGCGGCTTCCTCGTCACAATCAGTATAAAATATCCCCTCTGGATCGATATGAGGATTTTGTTGTGGAAGAGTTTTATGCCTGAAATACGATTATCATTCTCATGCCGTATATAAACCGGTAGTATCATTTGCTATGCATTTTCAAACCCTAGGACTTCATTCCAATATTCATAAAGCCATTATCGAAACTGGTTATAGCACACCTACGCCGATTCAATCTGCTGCTATTCCGCTGATTCTTGAGGGTCGTGATCTCATTGGTATCGCTCAAACGGGTACTGGAAAAACAGCAGCGTTTCTTCTCCCTCTATTAACAAAAATCATAGAAGAAAAAACAGAGAATGAGGGTTCTTTTATTCGTTTGCTTATCGTTGCTCCCACACGTGAGCTTGTTGTGCAGATTGAGGAAAATGCCCGTGCCTATGCAAAATATCTTCCGCTCAGCATTGCTACTATTTACGGAGGGGTTAGTGAACGCCCTCAAATTAAAGCATTGACACAAGGAGCTGATCTCGTGATTGCCACTCCTGGCCGCCTTCTTGATTTGCTAAGAGGTCGAGAAAAATCTTTTTCTTTTGTAAAATATCTTGTCCTTGATGAAGCTGATCGAATGCTTGACATGGGGTTCATTCCAGCAATTCGACAAATCGTTAAATTACTTCCTCGAAAGCGTCAAACGCTCTTTTTCTCAGCAACACTGTCGCGTGATATTGAAAAATTGACTCATGAATTTCTCACTGATCCAAAGATTGTGGAAATTGGTCGTCGCTCTAATCCTGCAGAATCAGTGACACAGTTTATTTATGAGGTCTCACATCATGATAAGCAGAGGTTGCTTCTTCATCTTCTTGAAGATGCTCAATACAATATGGTCCTGGTATTCACTAGGACGAAGCATGGGGCTGAACGTATAGCACGACGCCTTGAGCAACATAATATTAAAACCGCAACACTCCATTCTAATCGTTCACAAAATCAGCGTTTACGGGCATTGCAAGATTTTAAAGATGGCAAGGTGCATGTCTTAGTTGCGACTGATATTGCAGCACGTGGTATAGATGTCGATGGTATTTCACATGTCATTAATTATGATTTTCCACCACATCATGAAGATTATGTCCATCGTATTGGCCGTACAGGTCGAGCCCAAGCGATTGGTGAAGCCATTAGTTTTGTCATGCCTGAAGATCGCGGAGCGGTCCGTTCGCTGGAGCGTTTTCTTGGTCGTGGTTTAGTCCATAAGAAAGCAGAGGGACTAGAGATGAATGTTCAGGGTCCACCTCCGCAAGCAAGCACAGAAAGGTCCGTCACAGGTTTTATTAAAAAATCAAATCAATTTTCTCCTAGAGAAAGTAAATCGCGAAACATCTCATCAAGGAATCGTTCTTTTGTAAAAAGCACGAAAAAATAAAAAAAATCATTTTTTTTTGCACTCTTTGTATCAGTCTGTGTAGAGTTTTATTTCTTTGCTTTTGGATCGCTAGCTCAATGGTAGAGCAGTTGACTCTTAATCAATTGGTTCCCAGTTCGAGTCTGGGGCGATCCACCATCTTTGATGCGATTATTTTCTTGTTCCCGCCATGAACTTATGAAAACACTTCACTTCTATGGTCACTAAAAAACTAATTATGAAAAAAACCACTCTCCTTATTTTTATGCTCACCGTCTTAAGTTCTTTAGGACACGTCATGGCTTGGAGTGCTCATAGGCTAGAAAAAAAATCAGAGCAGACTTTAATCAGTCTCTATAAAAATAATCCAAAAGCAGAAGCGCTGGGCAATAAAGCCATTGCTGTTCTTGTTTTTCCAGAAATTATCAAAGCTGGGTTTATTGTTGGAGCCCAACGAGGCGATGGAGTGCTTTTTCGTAAGGGAAAAATAGCAGGTTATTACAATACCACGGCTGCCTCTTATGGTTTGCAAGCCGGGATTCAGCGTTTTGGGTATGCACTCTTTTTTATGAATGAAGGCGCGCTCAACTACCTTCACAAGAGCGATGGTTTTGAACTTGGAGGAGCTCCCAGTTTAGTAGTTCTCGACGCCGGTCTCTCCGGATCGCTTTCGACCACAACACTGCAACATGGAATTTATGCTCTGTTTTTTAATCAGCGTGGACTCATGGCTGGCCTGAGCTTGCAAGGAACAAAAATTAGTGAGTTTATTCCGACTAAATAAATTTCCAAAAAAAGAGACTATGCGTAAGAGGGGGGGGAGTTTCTGAGGTTTGGATAGAACCAAATGTTCTTCGAAGATCTTTTGAATTTCTGTTCTTCCAAAGATCATTGCAAACCGGAGGGGAGTCATTTCCACCCCCATGATACTACCCTGTGAGGCGAGGGGATTTGCTTCTGCCATTAATAAAATTTGAGCAATTTCCTGGTAGCCTTTAAAAGCAACTCCAGCAAGGGGTGTTTGTCCTCGATCATTTGGCCGATCAACCTCTGCACCATAATTGAGGAGCATTTCTACGGTTTTGGGATGATCATGATAGGATGCTAGCATGAGAAGGGTGTTGCCTTTAGTATCAGCAAGGTTCACAGGCAAGTGATGTGCTAGCATTTTTTCAAGAGCTTTGGTCTCTCCCTCTCGAGCATAATCAAGGGCACATTCTTGAAGCTCTGAATAGCGTTTTTCTTCGCCTGTTGTTTGTGTTTCTACTTCCATTGTGTTCACTTGTTTAATAGTGCATTGATGAAGATTTTTTAGATGGATTTTTTTTGTTAACACATGTCAGCGCATCTTGCACACCGGCTCCATAGGCAGGATCTACTTGTAAAAAAAGGGCGCACTGGCGTTCTTGAATTTCCTGAGGAACACCTGTCATGGATTCTGCAATATTAGAACACAGGCGCTGTTGTTCATCTTTCCTCATGAGCCTAAAGAGATTTCTAGCCTGAATAAAATCATCATTGTCTATACTGCCATTAAATCGATCTGCCGTCACGCTACCGAGATCTTGAGGAGGCTCGTGATATAAAGCATCTTCTGTTGGGCCACCGAAGCTATTGGGCTCATAGTAGGCATCTCCTATCTCGGGCTGATCAAAACGCATGGCACCATCGCGATGATAGGTGACAGGTGGTTTCTTCGGGCGATTGACAGGTAACATTTCATAATGCGTTCCTAAACGATGACGATGTGCATCTGCATAACTAAAAATACGTGCTTGTAACATTTTATCAGGAGAAAAACTAATGCCTGGAACAATGTTAGATGGGCTGAAGGCAGCTTGTTCGATTTCTGCAAAATAATTATCTGGATTACGATTTAATTCCAAAATACCAACATCAATCATGGGGTAATCGGAGTGTGGCCATATTTTTGTGAGATCAAAGGGATTGAAGGAGCATGACTTTGCCTGTTCGTCCGTCATGACTTGAATTTGAAATTTCCATTGGGGGAAATTTTTGGAATCAATCGCATAGAAGAGATCACGCTGATGACTCTCACGGTCGTGACCGATGAGCTGACAGGACTCTTCATTAGTCATGTATTGGATGCCTTGCAGTGTCTTGAAATGAAATTTAACCCAGTGACGTTCTCCTTTCTTGTTAAGAAGGCTGTAGGTGTGACTTCCATAGCCATTCATATGACGTAAACTGAGTGGAATCCCACGATCAGAAAATAACATTGTTACCTGATGGAGACTTTCTGGCATGAGTGACCAAAAATCCCACATGGCTGTTGCACTGCGCAGGTGTGTTTTTGGATGGCGTTTTTGAGTGTGGATAAAATCAGGAAATTTGTAGGGATCACGGACAAAGAAAACAGGTGTGTTGTTTCCGACCATATCCCAGTTGCCTTCCTCAGTATAAAATTTGAGCGCAAAACCGCGAACATCACGTTCGGCATCAGCAGCACCCGCTTCTCCTGCAACTGTAGAAAAACGAGCGAGACATTCTGTCTTTGTTCCAGCTTGCAAGACAAGAGCACGTGTGTATTCGGTTATATCGCCAGTAATAGTGAGTGTTCCATAAGCACCAGAACCCTTGGCATGAACGGTCCGTTCAGCAATACGTTCACGATTTTGGTGAGCAAGTTTTTCCAGCAGTTGGTAGTCAGCTAACAAAAGAGGTCCACGGGGGCCGGCTGTGAGGCTATATTGATTATTGGCGATAGGAGCACCTGAGGTTGTGGTAATAGTTTTTATGTTACTCATAGCTATGAAAAAGTTAAAAATGCGTCGCAGAAAAAAATATGAGCATAAATTTTGGTTCAGGACTATCTTTTTGTCATGACGAAAAAACAGCTTCAATTTGGCATTCTCTTTTTTACTATTTTTATCGACATGCTCGGTTTTGGTATCGTGATGCCATTGTTGCCACGCTATGTTGAAGTTTTAGGCGCTACATCATTACAAATGGGGTTACTCATGGGAGTCTTTTCCTTAGCGCAATTAGTGATGCTTCCTTTTTGGGGTAACCTCTCGGACCGTATTGGGAGAAGACCCGTTTTGCTCATCAGTGTTTTAGGAACTGTCATCGGGCATCTCATCATGGGATGGACTTGTTCTATAGCGGTCATGATGTTAGCTCGTGTGATTGATGGGGCTGCTGGCGGTAATATCAGTGTTGTACAGGCTTCTCTTGCCGATATTACAAGCACACAAGAGCGTGCAGCAATGGTAGGAGTGATAGGTGCTGCTTATGGTTGTGGATTCATCTTGGGGCCAGCTTTAGGAGGATGGGCGGGATATCATTATGGATTTGCAACCCCGATGTTTATGACCGCAGGGTTGGCAGCGATTAATGTCATGTTAGTTTTTTTTCTTTTGCCAGAAACATTAAAGAAAAAAGAAAGCAGAAAGCAAAATACTTCCTTGCGAGAGCTCTACAAGAATATTGAAAAGAAAAGCTATATTTCAGCACTTCTCACATTCTTTTTTTTCGTTCTAGGTTTTACGATGGTAACGACATTGCTTGCTCTTTTTTTCTATCATCGTTATGCGATGAGTGAGCAACAGACTGGTTATATTTACACCATGTTTGGAACTATTGCGATTGTTCTTGAAGGAGGTTGTTTTGGCTTTTTGTCAAAATGTTTTGGGGAAAGATTACTTGGAATTTTTGGAGCAATGGCGCTCATGACAGGATGTTTTTTTATTTCACTCACCGAAAGTATTACCTCTGCTATTGGCCTCTCTTTTTTAATGGCTGTAGGTGATAGCCTGCTCTCTGCAGCACTTCCTACGATTGTATCACGCACAACTCATGAAGAGTGGCAAGGAGCTGCCTTCGGTTTCTATCAATCAGTAGGCTGTTTGGCGCGCTGTTTTGGTCCTCTTTTAGCAGGCGTATTATTGCAAGTGAATTGTCTTGGGAGAAGAACAACCTGTTATGGACAGACCGCTTTTTGCGCGGCTTCAGGATTTCTCTTCATTGCGCTTCTATGTGCTTGTATCATGCCTAGGCGTTCAGCCTTGAGGTCAAATAATAATTGAAATGAATATCTTTTTTTTTCCATGGGATAGTCTGATGACTTTTCTTCTTCTCGTAGGACTTGAAATCATTTTAGGTATTGACAATGTTTTGATTATTTCACTTATTGTCGCATCTCTTCCACTAGTGATGCGTGAACGTGCTCGTAAGGTTGGACTTGTATTAGCACTTATCTTTCGGTTGATATTTGTCAGTGGCGCTTTTTGGATCGTTCAGTCTATAAAACCATTGATTCTAAATTTTTCAGCACGAGACGTAGCATTGATCATCGGAGGATTGTTTATTATTAGCAAAGCAGCTCAGGAATTATATTCCATGATAGAGTACAAAGAAAAGAAACCAGCAGACTTCTGCGATTACTCTACTTCTAATGTAAATGGCTGTATGGCTTCGAGCATCATCCCTGAGAAAAGTCGAATCGCATCTTCGAAGACCGCATGTACAGAAGGATTCTCGGTACCGGAGGCTCCTTGCACTACATCAGTGTTAGGGAGCTTTGCAAGAGGTCTGTTAAAAACTTTTTCAAACAATAAAGTCTTTTGTGTGGTAATACAAATTGTCATGTTAGATCTTATTTTCTCGATCGATTCGGTTATAACAGCAATTGGGTTGACGTCTCATCTCTTTATTATTGTTCCAGCAGTCATTGTTTCCTTTATCGCACTTCTTTTCTGCATTGGTCCTGTAGGTGAATTTATTCTACGTCATCATTCGCTTAAAATAATGACACTCTTGTTTCTAATTTTTCTTGGGATTTCTTTTGTGTCAGAGGGATTCGGCTACCATATCGAGAAAAGTTATTTTTATAGTATGATTGGCTTTGCTCTGCTGCTGAAAATCCTTAACACAAAATATAGACAACATCGTTGTCGATAAGATCTAGTACTTTATATGCTCAAACTCCTTACAACAGATTTTGATGGGACTTCGGTTGGATACACTCCTCATGAGTCCTGTGTTGATGTTTTAGCTGTCGTGTTAGAAAAAATTCATCGTGATGGAATTCTATGGTCGATTTGTACGGGAAGGGATTTTTTGTTTTTATTGGAAGGCTTAGAGTATTTTAATTCCCCTGTACTTCCCGATTATCTTATCACGAGTGAGCGACATCTCTATTCCTATGATCAATCAAAGGGCTGGCAGCCTTGTGTCGACTGGAATCAACATTGCGACCACCTACATGAAGAACTCTTCAAGAATAGTGGTTCTTTTTTTGAAGAGATCAAAAATCTTATTTTTCAATATCAAGGAAACGTAAGTATTCTTGAGAATCATGCAGGTATTCCGGAAATTCTGGAGGCAACAAATGAAGAATTACTTGATGAGCTTGTGAAGCAAATATATTCGCTGCCTGGCTATCCGGCTGATTTCTCTTTTCAACGGAGTGGAATTTATTTGAGGTTTTGTCACAGCAATTATGACAAGGGGAAAGTTTTGAGCGAGTTAAGTTCTCGTTTGTCACTACAACCAAAGAATATTCTAACAATTGGAGATCATTATAATGATCTTTCGATGCTTGATGGGAAAGTTGCCACTATGGTTGCGTGTCCTGCTAATGCACATGATGAAGTAAAAAAAATTGTTCAAAAAGTACATGGTCGTATCTCTCAATATCAAGCAGGGGAGGGTACTGCGGAGGTTATCGAATTTTATCATGAGCAATTTAAAAAACCCTAACTTTTCTCTTGCGTTTTAACACTGCTGCTAGCCTTAAAAATTCCTGCGCAAAGAAACCCTAAAATTCATTTGATGATATATCCAAGTGAAATGAACTGCCTGGTTTATGTAAAAAAAAGGCCGGACTACAAACGTAATCCGACCTTTTTGAATAAATCACCAGACTAATCTGATGTCTCTTATTTGGAACGACCAGTGATTGCTGGTGCTGGTGCCTGCTTGTGGCACTGACATGCCCCAAGTGTAAGAGTTGCTGCCGCTAAAGCGACGAGTGCAATAATTTTAGTAATTTTCATGAATTTCGCCTCCTTTCGAAGCTGGTTGCTAGCCTGTATCTAAAACTAGATAGAGGCTCTCGGCAAGTGGACATTTTTTAAAAATGAATATTTATTACACATCTTAGCCCGGATATTTCATGCTGGTTCGTCACAAGCCGCAGCAGATCTGTATAAAACATCCGGGTTAGAGTGCTTGTTTTAGCAGGGATAGATATGATGGTCTTTTCAAGAGAGAGGAGCACAAGCTCAATATCCTCTTTTTCTTGACTATTTCGCTCTCATTACTTGC
The DNA here is from genome assembly GCA_903913785.1 of uncultured Spartobacteria bacterium. Taxonomy (GTDB): domain Bacteria; phylum Verrucomicrobiota; class Verrucomicrobiia; order Chthoniobacterales; family UBA6821; genus CAIWMF01. The sequence continues at coordinate 7,791 of CAIWMF010000061.1, forward strand.
CTTTTTAGTTTTATTGTGCTCAGAAAGATTCATCTCTTAGGAGGCAACAATTTCCACAAGATCGCCCTCTTGAACATTATTAAAGAGCTCGACCATGGTGGTATTCGCTAATCGAATGCAGCCGTGACTGGCTGGAGAACCCAGAAGCTCTTCTTGATTGGTTCCATGAATATAGATAAAGCGATCACGAGTATTTGCATTTTCATGTTCTAGTCCGCTCAGCCAGAGGATTCGTGTTAAGACATAATCTTCTTCTCCACCGAGTTGAGCGATGATCCCTGTTGGTTTTCTTCCTTGAAAGATCATTCTTTCTGGGGCGCCATCACCTATTTTTTCTTCAATGATAAAAGATCCTAATGGTGTACAAAAACTTCCTGATTCTGTTCCAAGACCAAATTGAGAGCTTGAAATTTTATAGGATGCAAAAGGCTTGTTTTCAAGATGCATGTTTTTTTCATAAAAGATCTCTAGGTTTTGTTGAGCAATATTGATTCTAAGGTAATGATTAGATTTAGTACTCATTTTATCATGATTTATGCTTTAGCATCACAAAGTAAAGAAACTATACCTTCGTTCAAATGAATGTTAGGGTTTTTTGTGCTGAAATTTTTTTAGGCAAGCAAGGTTGAAGAGCCTTCTGCTAAGAGGCACAGGCTCTATGGCCAGGATGCTAGCACAAAAAAGAACATGGTAAAGAATTCTGAAATTGATTTGGGTAACAGGAATACACTCATGACAGGAAAAAATATAGCTATTGTGGGAGCCACAGGTGCTGTCGGAAAAGCACTCTTACGCGTGATAGAGCGACGTCAGTTTCCGCTCAAGCAACTTCGCTTGCTTGCTTCATCACGTTCAGTAGGGACTTCACTACCATTTTATGGAGAAATGATTCCTATTGAAGTTTTAAGCAAGGAGAGTTTTAAGGGCATTGATATTGCTTTTTTTAGTGCAGGTGGATCTATTTCAGAAAAATTTGTACCTGATGCGGTCAGTTCAGGTGCAATTGTAGTAGATAACTCTTCAGTATTTCGTATGGATCCTAGAGTGCCACTTGTGATACCTGAAATTAATGGAGACGATATACAATTACACAATGGTATTATTGCTAATCCTAATTGCTCTACCGCAATTGCACTCATGGCACTCTATCCGCTTCATCAAGAGTTTGGACTGCTCCGTGTCATCGCTTCTACTTACCAAGCAGTTTCGGGAATAGGCGCTCGTGGCATCGAGGAATTGGAGACGCAAGTGCAGGCCTTAGCGGAGCAAAAATCTTGTAAGCCGGAAGTATTTCTTCATCAAATTGCCTTTAATGTACTACCGCATATTGATTCATTCTTTGAAAATGGTTACACGCGAGAGGAAATGAAATTTCAAAATGAGAGCCAGCGCATCATGCATCTTCCTTCTTTCAAGGCTTCTGTGACCTGCGTTCGCGTACCCGTTTATCGCGCCCATTCCCTTGCAATTCATGCAGAATTTAAAAAAACTCTTTCTCTTGCCAAGGCACAAGAAGTATTAATGGCGGCCCCTGGTATAGATCTCATTGATGATCCCTCTAAAGGAATTTATCCTATGCCTATTAAAGTCGAAGAACTCGATCAATGCCATGTAGGAAGACTGCGTTTGGACCATACGAGCAGTCATGCGCTCTCTTTTTGGGTCTGTGGCGATCAACTCCTTAAAGGAGCCGCACTCAATGCTGTTCAAATTGCAGAACTGCTCTAACCCGGATGTTTCACACCAATCTACTGAGGAGACTGCAAAGCTACTGCTGATGGGCATGACAGCGTTGCTCCTGTGGGCTCGTGTCCTCGAGTGCTTCTTTGTACACTGCGGTTCTGTGCGCCGGAGCGCCTTCTCCTTCATCACCATCAGCCTTCGCAGTCTCCTCGTCACGATCAGTATGAAATATGCGGGTTAACCCGGATATTTCATACTCATCACCTGCGGAGACCGGGAAAGCAGATGGATACTGCGTTAGACTCACATTGTGACTTGGGCGGTATGTACTCATACAGCCCGGCGTCAAAATGCTCGTCTGCCTGACCCCATCAGCCTTCGCAGTCTCCTCGTCACGATCAGTATGAAATATCCGGGTTAAAGAGGGTTTGTATTTAGCTTTTGCGATGAAATTTAGAATTTTCTTTATTCAGGACCCATGAATTTTGAGCGCAAGCTATTTTTTTATGATACATGAGTCAATGTGCTTTCTGTACATCCCTATGTTCTTTCATATCATTTGAAAGCAATGTGACTATAATGATTTTCTACTAATTACTAATTTTATGCCAACTTACGAATACGAATGTAATCAATGTCATCATCATTTTGATGCTTTTCAATCAATGTCCTCAGCAGCATATACGACCTGCCCTAAGGAGCTTTGCCAAATGAAAAACTGGGGTAAAGGTGAAGTAAAAAGACTGATAGGCGCAGGAGCAGGTTTTCTTTTTAAAGGATCTGGATTTTATATCACTGACTATCGAAGCCAAGGGTACAAAAATTCTGCTCAAAAGGAAGCGCCAGGCCAAGCCGCCAATGCAAATGCTCCAGAAACTAAATCCACAAAACCTAGCGAAACTTCATCACAGTCTTCTGAAAAGAAGGTTCCTGAAAAAAAGAATGTTTCTCCAAACACAGAAAAGCAGGATAAGAAAAAATAATTTTTTAAGAGGCTAGGGGTTTGACTATAGTTAGAAGCTTCAGTTGATTTTTTGAAATGGTGTAAAGCTGACATGAAGTGATCGACTGTAACTCGAATCTTGAGGGTCGAAATGAGAGTGAATAGGAATTTGATTGGAGAAATGATCATTTACAACGAGGTTCTCGATTTCCTCTAATGGCCACGGATCATGTTTTACTCTGCCTTCATAGATGTTTCCTTTTTTACAAGTGAAGAGGCTGTTTCTGTTAGTAGCCCATTCATCTAAGAGGGATTGCTTTTTTTTGCGTCCAGTAAGTCGAAAAGAAGTTTCAAAAGAAAAGAGAGAGCGCTGACTGTGAAAGTAATACTCTTGCGTATCAACGTGAGCTTGGATTCTTGCGAGTCGATAGGGAAGATGAAAGAAGTGGTTTGCAATAAAGCAAGCGAGTCTAGCATCGCTATCGAGAGTAAAAAAATAGACCCCTGTTTTTTGACCTACCTTGACATATGTTCGGAGATTAACTTCCCAGAGATGAGAAAAAAAGGGAGCAGGAGGAAGTATCCCCAATCTAATGCAATCCATTTTAAAAGGGACAATAGAGAGAATGGCTCTTCCCTCAAAAAGATCTAATTCAAAAGGGAGATATTTTTGCAATATATCTGGAGAGGCTCTGCCATGTAAAAAAAAAATATGATTCCAACGTTGTTTCATGATTTGCCCTGTATTCTATTTATTTTATATCTTTGCTTGCATGAATTTTAGGACGCACAAAAACATGGATAATACCGTGTTCATAATCTGCAGAATAATGATGTTGGATATACTCATAGGTTGTAGAAGCCCATTTGCTAAATCGTGAATGCTCCGTTCCATTAATGGGCCAATCGGTGACTACAATCACAGCTGGCTGAAATTTCTTGATTTCCTCAATATTCGTTTGATCAAAGTTAGAGAGTGCTGTCATATCATCGCAATAAAGATCACGGCGATAGGAAGGACGATTGGTCATAAAATTAATCTCTGGGTTATACGGATAACAGATGACATAGTCCTCGGGTCGCGAGTGTTGAAGGATAGTCTGGTAGATGGCAGTGGTTTCTTCGAGTTCATGAGGGGTTAACCTGACATGAACCCCATTCATACCGCTAAATTCTTTGGTTCTCCCTTGGCTAATGGCAATTCCTCCGGTTGATTGAGATTGGCACCCATTGATCCAATAGAGTGTTAATGTCAGGGTGGAAACAGATAAAAACAACCAGAGGAATGGTTGAAAAAAAAGATTCATTTTTTTTCTCGCGTTCCAAACAAAAGAAATAGCCACCAGGAGTGTTGCAGTCATAGGGACCATAAACTCACTCAAGTGCACCATATCAGGTCGCCAGAAAAAATATTGAGGCAATAGTGTCAGAGCACATCCGAGCATTGTTAAGATCATCCAAGCTTGAGAAGACAATTCTTTGTTCTTTTTTCCTACAAGGAAAAAAAGTAAGGCAACCAGTAACAATAGTAGCCCGCAAATAATGGGAAGATAAATATTAAGCATCATCATGCTGGTTCTCATATCGATTGTATGAAAAGCAGGCCGAAGAAGATTGCTTTTAGCAGGTCGGTGATCTGATGAGGATGTTGCAAGCAGAGGTTGAGAGCTGTAGGTAGCCCAGGAGGTAGGACCAGCCTGAGGATGCAACATGTTTTTTAAGAGGTTTCCAGCTTGGCTCACAATCATGTGTGGCCATTGAATGTATTGGGTAACAAAAGGAGCAACAAAACCTTTTTTTTCTGCATCACAGTAAGCTGGTATGTGGAAAAGCAAAAAACCGATGACACCTAACACAAGCCCTGCCAAAGCCATCAAGAAAGGTTTCTTTAATAGACTATTGATGTGTTCACTCTTAATCCATGGGTAGAGGAGTACCAGTCCTAGAAAAACGAGGCTTAAGAAAAAACCAAGATCGATGCGTATGAGAAATGTTAATCCAAGAGAACATCCTGTAGCAGCCATTGAGAGAAGATTTGTTCTAGAAGTACGCGAAGGTAGAAGAAATGTTTTTAAAAATAAAAACATATTCAACATCACCACAAAGGCCATGTAGTTTCGGAATAGTTGGCCAGGCAACACTAGGGCTAATATTCCTGCAAAGAACCCAAGCAAAGGGTTGCAGGATGTTTTTTTGACAATATAAAAAGCCAGCAGTCCCGTGAGCGTGGAAATGGAAAAAAAGAATATTCTCAGTGCTGTATAACTTGGGCCAACGATTTTAAAAAGCCAGGTAATGGGATAAAACCAGAGCACATTATAATTTAGGGCAATCTCAATAATGGGAATTTTGTGAGAGAGTAAGCGTAGTGCTGTGATGCCCTCCATGCCTCCTTCTCCCGATGGATACAGGCTGCAACGGTAGTAATAGCCATAGTAGCAGAGTGCGAAGAGGAGTAAAAAAAACGGGAAAAACTCAAAGAGTATCCTCTGCTTATTGCTAATAAATTTCATGCGTGACGAGTATAAAAAAGTTTTTGAAAGTTTTATATAAATCTTTTTGGAACCTTTGCGTGCCTAGGATAGCCTGCAGAAGAAAACTTTATGACATCTGAAAATATTTTACCTTCTTTAAAATCAGATTTGCCTGATGCCCCGTTTGATGTCTCTCTACGGCCTCCGCTGTTTGGCGAATTTTGTGGTCAGGCTCGTGCTGTCGAGAGATTACAACTTCTTGTAGAAGCCGCTTCGCAGCGTGGTGACACGCTACAGCATATTTTGCTCAGTGGGCCTCCAGGACTCGGAAAAACAACCCTGGCCTATATTCTTGGCAATGCCATGGGGGTGGAAGTCAAGACCACAAGCGGCCCTGCCATTGAAAAAGCAGGAGACTTGGCCGGTCTCTTGACAACCATGCCTCGAGGTGGAATTTTATTTATCGATGAGATTCATCGTTTGCAGCCTGTCATTGAAGAATATCTCTATCCTGCCATGGAGGATTTTTGTGTGGATATCATGATTGATCAAGGTCCTAATGCACGAAGCGTGCGTCTTAATCTTGCACGTTTTACTCTCATTGGTGCAACGACGCGCGCAGGAATGATCAGCTCGCCCTTGCGTTCTCGCTTTGGGATGAACTGTCGTCTCGATTATTATGAACCTCAAGAATTACAAAAAATCGTTATTCGTACCGCTGGTTTACTTGATGTTCGTATCGATGATGCAGGGGGGCTTGAAATTGCACGTCGTTCTCGTGGCACCCCACGTATTGCTAACAATCTACTGCGTTGGGTTCGTGATTTTGCGCAAGTGCGTACTAAGGGAGTGATTAATGAGCAATCAGCTTCTCAAGCACTCACCATGCTTGATATTGATGAGGAGGGATTTGATGAAATGGACAAGCGTCTTTTAGAGGCTATTGTCCATAAATTTGCAGGAGGCCCTGTTGGTCTTCACTCCTTAGCTGTGGCTGTTGGAGAGGAGGCAGGGACACTTGAAGAAGTTCATGAACCTTATCTCATCATGCAAGGCTATCTTCAACGAACACCACAGGGTCGTATTGCAACATCTAAGGTCTATATAAAGTTGGGATTACCAGTGCCAGCACCCAAAAAGTAATCACTCGATGCCTTTTGATCATCGAAAAACATGAATCATCTCGCACACACACTCTCTCCTTATCTACTCGAGCATGCCTCCAATCCTGTGGAGTGGTACCCATGGGGTGAGGAAGCTTTTGCGCGAGCTCGTCTTGAGGATAAGCCGATTTTTTTATCAATTGGTTATTCTACCTGTCATTGGTGCCATGTGATGGCTCGTGAATCCTTTGAAAATGAAGCAATCGCAGCGTTGCTCAATAAGGATTTTATTTCTATCAAGGTAGATCGGGAAGAGAGACCTGATGTTGATCGTCTCTATATGAACTATCTACAAGCCTTCACCGGGAGTGGTGGTTGGCCTATGAGTATTTGGTTAACACCAGAACGTAAACCATTCTTTGGTGGTACTTATTTTCCTAAAGAGAATACTTATGGTCGTGTTGGATTTGCGTCAGTTCTTGCGCAACTAGCGGAGCTTTGGAAAGCAAATCGAGAGCAAGTAGAGCAAGAATCATTGAGGGTTCTTAGAAGCTTGGAGCAGGCTTTAAATAAAGACGCATCGTTTTTTTCTAAAATCGAAGGAATCCCTTTAGAAAGGGCCTGCGGAGATTTTCTAGAAAGCTTTGATAAGATTTGGGGTGGTTTTGGGCCTGCTCCGAAATTTCCACGTCCTTGTGTGCTCTTTTTTTTATTACGTTATGCCTATGCGCATGATTCTCAACAAGGACGGCATGCTCGTGAGATGGTCTTGCTCACACTCCGTAAAATGGCTGCTGGTGGCATCCATGACCATTTGGGAGGTGGTTTTCATCGCTATGCTGTCGATCAAATCTGGCAAGTGCCTCATTTTGAAAAAATGCTCTACGATCAGGCACAGCTCGCGCTTGCTTATTTAGAGGCTTACGCACTGACTGAAGATCAGCAATACGGAGATGTGGTTCATACGATTTTATCTTATGTGAAGCGCGAGATGAGTGGGCCTTGTGGCGAAATCTACTCTGCTCAAGATGCCGATAGTCTTCAGTCCTCAGGCATCAAGAGTGAAGGTGCTTTCTATATCTGGTCGGATCAAGAGATGCGTGCATTGCTCTCCGAGTCAGAATATAGCGTCTTTGCAAGATGCTATCATGTCGATGCAAGAGGCAATATTCCTATTGACGCTGACCCTCATCAGGAGATGGCTAAAAAAAATATTTTCATGACTCATGAGAATGAAAACTTTTCGGATGCCGAGCAAAAGATACTTGAAGAGTCACGAGTAAAACTTTTTCAGGCACGAGAAAAACGTCCCCGACCTCATCGTGATGAGAAAGTCTTAACCTCGTGGAATGCTCTCATGATTTCGGCATACGCACGTTCAGGAGCGACCCTTGGGCGCAAAGATTATATTGATGCGGCAATAGAGACGGCCCGTTTTCTTCAAACTCATCTCTATGATTGTTCCTCTCGAGAGCTATCTCATAGTTGGTTTTCCGGACAATCTATCAAGTCTCTTTTTGCTGAGGATTATTCTTTTTTGATTCAAGGTTTGCTCGATCTTTATGAAGCAACATTTGATGAGGCATGGTTGCAATGGGCAAAAACATTACAAACAAAAATGGATGATCTCTTTTGGGATCATACGCAAGGCGGCTATTTTAGTAGTGTCGCAGACGATGCTCATCTGCTTTTGAGAATTAAAGAGGAATATGATGGCGCGGAACCTTCTGCCAATTCCATTGCAGCTCTCAATCATCTGCGCTTCTCTCGGATGTTAGATGATCAAACTCACGAAGAGCAAGCGGCTGCAATTTTTCATGCCTCAGCTCGGATATTAGAAAAAATGCCTGCAGCCGTACCACAGCTCCTCGCTGCATTTTGTTGTTGGCGCATGCCTCTCTCTCAGGTCGTAATTCTAGGTGAACTCGCATGGTCTGATACACAGCATCTTCTTGCGCAGACTAGGAAAGGTTTTCAACCTGACCAAGTACTCATCTTAATAGAAGGTGCTCTAGCTTCATCATGGCTTGCCCAACAGAATAGAAAGCTTCGTGATATGAAACCAGTTAAGGGCAAAGCAGTTCTCTATCGTTGTGATCATTTTTGCTGCAAAAGAGTGATGCTTTAAAATTCTTGTAAGAACGAGGTGATAGGGGCTCCAGAAATGTTTGCAATCCCTATCAACGATCATTTGCACTAGATACTTCTTTTACTGTAGGATTTATCCCTATGTTCTCCACACTTTCTAGCCAACTACAAAAAACCTTTAAAAATCTCCGCGGTCATGGACGCATTACTGAGGAAAATATCAATGATGCTCTTCGTGAAGTTCGTTTAGCTCTGCTTGATGCTGACGTACACTTTCAAGTTGCTAAAGATTTTATTCTGCGTGTGAAAGAAAAAGCACTTGGCAAGGAAGTGCTGACAAGTATTACGCCAGGCCAGCAGATTATCAAAATTTTTCATGATGAATTAACTGAGCTCTTAGGAGGAGATACTGCGCCTATATCGCTAAAGAAATCAGAACGTATTTTAATGATCGGTTTAAATGGCGCAGGAAAAACAACTTCTTCGGCAAAATTAGCCAAATGGCTGAAGAGCCAAGGAGAGAAGCCAGTTCTTATAGCGCTTGATCTTCTTCGGCCTGCTGCCATAGATCAATTAGTGGCCCTAGGAAAGCAGATTGATGTTCCTGTTTTTGCTCCTCAAACAGGATCCTCAAATCTTCTTGAGGTTGCTCGGGCAGGTCTTCAGTGGGCTCAAGAGCAGCCTGGTACAGTGGCCATTTATGATACTGCCGGGCGGCGTGAAATTGATGAAACTCTCTTGGCAGAATTAAAAGATCTCAAGGAGATGCTGCAGCCTCAGGAGCTTCTGCTCGTCTGCGACGCTGCTACCGGTCAACAAGCAGTGAGTGTCGCAAAAAATTTTCACTCCAGTGTAGGAATCACTGGACTTATTCTTACAAAACTTGATGGTGATGCTCGTGGTGGAGCAGCACTTTCATTGCGTGCGATTACTGGACAACCCATTAGGTTTTCTGGTACTGGAGAAAAATTAGATGAATGGGAAACTTTTTATCCTAATCGATTAGCAGGCAGAATTCTCGGCATGGGAGATGTGGTTACACTTGTTGAAAAAGCCGCGGAGGCTCTTGAAATCGACGAGATAGCACAACTCGAGAAAAAAATAAAAAGTGGCTCCATGGATTTTAATGACTTTTTAAGCCAATTAAAAATGCTGCGTCGGATGGGTCCATTAGAGAATCTGCTTGGCATGTTGCCAGGGGGCGCTAAGCTTCCATCGACTGCGGTTAACGAAAAGGAACTGCAGCGGGTTGAAGCGATCATACTTTCTATGACGCCTTGTGAGCGAAAACGTCCCGACATTCTTAATGCTCGTCGACGCCAACGTATTGCCCGCGGCAGTGGTCGTTCTGTGACCGAAGTGAACAATCTCATCCTGCGTCTTCACCAAATGAAAAAAATGATGAAGAATACAGGGAAAATGAAAAAAATGCTTTCCAAATCTTCTCGTGGATTTTCCTCTAGTCGTCTTGGTAGCCTGATCCCTAATTAACATTTACCTAATATATTACCATGGCAGTAGCTATTCGACTTCGTCGTGAAGGAGCACGAAACCATCCTTTTTATCGCATCACAGTAGCAGATCAACGTTCTCCCCGTGATGGCAAATTTATTGAACTTATTGGACATTATGATTCCAAACAAGAAGGAGAAAATTTTGTTGTCGATCTTCAACGTGCTGAGTATTGGCTTAGTGTAGGTGCTCGACCTTCTCAAACCGTGATGAGCATCATTAATAAGGCTCGTAAAAAAGCCGTTATTTCCTAAGGATGCACTCTTGTGAGATGACTCGTTGCACAAAATCATTTTTCTTTCTTTTCGTTTTCAGTGCCTTTCTGCTGGTTATTGGAACGTCATGCGAACGTCACCCAGCTTCGCAGACTCTTTCTACTACTCAAGAAAGTCCCATTCGTTAAGAAATTGTTGCGATGATATGATCGCACCTCAAGTCTTATTAAAAGAGAGAGATTATTCATGCTCTAGAAGGAATACTTTTAATACTTCAAGGTCTCACGTATGAGGGGATGGAATAAATTAAAGATAAGAAATGCTTCGATACCTTTTGGTCCTAGTAATCTCTTTGAAGCAGCCCATTCTTAATGATGACTTTGTTTGAATATTTCTGGATAAAAAAAAAGGAAAAATTATCCAACCGAGGTACCGCAATTCTTCCATTTTAAAATGAAAAAATCAGATCTTGTTCTCTTCGATCTTGATCATACGCTCCTCAATGGTGATACGCAGAGTGAATGGGGTCATTATCTTGCAGGATGTGGTGTTGTTGATGCTGCGCTTTATCGCAAAAAAATGGACGAGTTTGATCAAGGCTATCAGCAGGGAAAGCTCGATATTGCAGCACTCTTAAAGTTTCAAATGGAAATCTTGCGGCCCTATTCTAGCGAACAAATTGATGCCTGGCGCAGCGAATTTCTTGAACAGCGAATTCGTCCTCTAATTGTCAAAGAAGGTTTAAAAATACTTTTGCATCATCAACAAGCAGGCGATGAAGTGATTCTTATTACAGCTACGAACGAATTTTTAACAACCCCTATTGCAGAGCTTCTCAATATTAAGTATTTAATAGCGCTCAAAGAAGAGCGTGATGCACAGGGGAAGTTTACAGGTCGTTTTCTCGGTACTCCTTCCTACCGTGAAGGGAAGATAACACGCGTTCAAGAATGGCTCATGGAGCGGAATCGTTCTTTTGAGGATTATGAGAAAATCTGGTTTTATAGTGATTCTCATAATGATTTGCCGCTTTTTCTAATAGCAACCAATCCGATTGCTGTGAACCCAGATCAGACATTAGAGGCCTATGCAAAGAAAAAAAAATGGCCTATTTTGGATTTTGGTATAGCCAGAGTGAGTAATACCCTTGTTGAAAAATAAATGGACTAATAGGACTCAGAAATTTTGGTGATGAGCAAGGCGGAAGAGTGTAGCGCTATGAGACATAACGTAAGCTCTGATAAGAAATCTTAGCGCCAAAAGAGCAAGAAAAAACAGTCTAGTTGTTTTTCAAGATGGTATTAACCCGCATATTTCATACTAAATCTATTACGGCTTGTGGAAAGCTCTATTATTACTGCGTTGGTCTCGAATGGTGATTTGGGCAGTATGTACGCATACAGCCCGGCATCACAATCCTTCACCCGCCTTGTACTAACAAGCTTTGCACAGCGCCTCATTACGATTCAGTATGAAATATCCGGGTTAACCCGCATATTTCATACCAATCTACTGCGGAGAACGGGAAGGTAGGGAGGATGCTGTGTTAGACTCACATTGTGACTTGCCCCCATAAGCCTTCGCAGCCTCCTCGTTACGTTCAGCATGAAATATCCGGGTGAAACCTAAAAAGCACAAACAAAGAGTACAAACCAAGATGCCTAAGAAAAAAAAAATAGCAGCACATCATAAACCTCTTACTCTCTTAATCAATCAGTCGACCTCAGGAGGTGATTTTGCAAAAGATAAAAAAACAGAAGAGATTAAAGAGGTCTTAACAGGCGAAAAGTTCGATATCACACATGCTTCCTATTTCATCTTCGGCGTGATGTTTTTCGTAGGGCTAATTTGGTTTTTTAAAGGACCTTCTGATCAGGAGCTCTTAGCAAATATGGCTAAGGCAGAGGCATTTCATCCGTGGAGTGGATGGTGGAGTCATTATTTTATGGGAGGAGGATCACTTGTTCCACAACTCACAACAGTTTTTACCATTTTACCACTAAAGTTTTTTGGATATTTCTTTGGCCCACTCTATGGAGGGAAAATCGCTGCCCTCCTTGCTTTATGCGCTGCCGGTTTTGCTATGAATCTTTTTCTATCGACATGGTCAGATAGCAAACTTACAGGATTCTTCGGCGCTTTTGCCTACATGCTGGGTCCTCAGATGAGTCTCAGGCTTGGTTTTAATGAACATTTACCGGTTGTCTTTAGTATGGTTTATGTTCCTCTTGTGCTTTGGTCGCTTTACCAACTTATGGTAAAAAACAGTTTCAAATCATCTCTTTTACTTGCGCTTTCTTATGGAGCATTGCTGTTGACTTTTTCAAAGATAGCCATTTGTTTTGCGCCTATTGCTTGTTGTTTTTTATTGTTTCTTATCTATGAATACAGGCACCAATTAAAAACATCTTCTCAATTTGCAGCATTTGTTCTTAGGCTTGCTATTGCTGGATTATTGCTAATTCCACTTGCCATCATCCCACTGCTTCCCCTTTTAAGAGAGTATCCTTGGCTTGCACTTTTTACTTTTGAGCCATTTTCAGATTGGCAAAATAATTTTGCGATTCAAAGTTCATTAGCTTTTTTAGACCGTGATTGTCTTCTTACTAAGGGTATGAATCCTAACTTTAACTTGGATCATGGTGGCTGTTATCTCGGGATAATCACTATTTTGTTAGCATGGTACGCTTATGTTTTTCGAAGCAAGCAAGAAAAAAAATTAATAAAAACAGTCACAGCCAGTATTGTTCTCCTTGTTTTCTCTGCGTGGTTGAGCATGGGACCACATTCGCTAATAAGCCGTAGCCTTCTTTTTTTGCAATCTGCACAAGGATTAGCAAATAGTGTCATTCCTCTCTTTTGGATGACTCTTATTGGGATGGTTGTTGTTGTTTGGCAGCTCTCTCCATCTCTTTCTAATCCAAGGCAAGATAAATACCTGCGTGTATCGGTGGTGACCGTCTTGCTTTTTGTTCCTGGATTCAGCTTGCTCGAGTTGCTTCCCTTTGCCAAAGCGATAAGGGCTCCTTTTTCTGTCTGGCAAATTGGTGGTTCTCTCTCTTTGGCAATACTCTTTGGCTCTCTTGCGAGTTCCTTTATAGCATCTTTTCATGAAAAAAAATTACAGAAAATCCTTGGTGCAACACTACTCTTGCTATGGATATTGGATTTTTCTCCCTACCTGTTTTGTTATTATCAGGGTGGTTTGAGGGATGGTACTTATGATGATTTTTTAAAAGCAGCGTGTTTTTTAAAACAAGATACCTCTGGTTCTAGTGTTGCTCCATTTTCTGGACGGTATTTTTATCTTCAGATACCCTCTTTAACAGGTCATCCGCTTACTGATGAGGCTTTTAATCGTTACTTTGAATTAAAATGTGTTCGTGCTTTGCATAATCCTCAAAACAATAGAGATTTTCAAGAAATGCTTAATCTCTTGGGAGCCTCGTATCTCTTTATTGATAAAGAAGACCCTTTACTATCAAAGCAATCTGAGGGTTTTTATCGATCTCTTTTTCCGGTGGCTTTTGAGAATCAATCATTCCTCATTTTAGAAAATCATCATTCCTTGTTCCCTGCATTTATAGCACGTGATTTCGTTGTCTTCCCGGAAGAGAGTTACTCACTCGCAGAGGGTTCGCTTCAACTAGCCTCAATAAATTTGCTAAGCCTTGAAATGCCAGAAATTCATTCTAATGAAATTGGTTTTGCCGGCATTGCTAATCGCAATAATCAGATAGAGCTTTTACCGGATTTTAAAGAACATGGGGGTCTTCCCTTTGAGCACATTAATTCTCTGGATGCATCACTAAAGGATCATCAGGAAATGATTTATCATGTACCTGCTAATGTTTCAGGATGGTTTGTTGTGACCAAGGCATTTCATCCAGATTGGAGAGGATATATTGATGGTCAGCCTTCAAAAATATATCGTGCAGCAGGAGCTTTGCTGGCTCTTAATATTCCATTAAACACTCAAGAAGTTATTTTTAAATTTACGCCTCCCTTGTGGTACATGCTCTGCTTCTACTTAGGGCTCATGAGTTGGTTGCTCGGGTTGAGTGCATTTTTTCTATTTTATAGTTCATGGGCTCAAAAAAAAGGAGTTTATCTTTGGAATATCTTTTCCTCAATCATAGCCCGGATATTCTTTCAGAAAAAATTTAATACTAAGGGGTTTTTTTCAAGGATCTAGTAGAGCTGCCGTAACGGGTAATATGAAATATTCGGATTGGACTTCTTTTGGAATTTTCTATCAGTTTCTTCATGTCATTTGACTATCACCTCTTCTGAGATTACCATTGACTGGCACGCGTTTTTTTCAAGACATTTGATCTTTATTAAGTTTCCTTCATTTCACATTTTTACGTAAAATCAATATTCCCCACAGCCACCATGCTTTCTTTTTTAAAACAAACAGATCCAGACATTGCCGCTATTATTGATGCTGAAGCATACCGACAATGGGAGCATATAGAGCTCATTGCGTCAGAAAATTTCACGAGTCAAGCAGTCATGGCAGCTCAAGGTTCATGTCTTACTAATAAATACGCAGAGGGCTATTCTGGTAGACGTTGGTATGGAGGATGTGAGCAGGTTGATAAAATTGAGAAACTAGCTATAGAACGGGCTCAAAAACTTTTTGGGGGAGATCATATCAATGTACAACCTCATAGTGGTAGCCAAGCCAATATGGCTGTTTATTTTTCTGTATTAAATCCAGGGGACCGTATCTTAACGATGGATCTTGCACACGGAGGGCATCTAACACATGGTCATCGCGCGAATTTTTCAGGCAAATTATATGAAATCTTTCACTACGGTGTCGGTCAAAAGGATGGCCTTATTAATTACGAAGCGCTTGCTAAGCAGGCTGAGGAAGTGAGACCCAAGATGATTACGGCTGGTGCTTCAGCCTACTCTCGTATTATTGATTATGAACGCTTGCATGCTATAGCCCGTAGTGTGGGAGCATTGTTGTTTGCCGATATGGCTCATATTGCTGGTTTGGTTGCTGGGGGTATGCATCCAAGTCCTGTCCCTTATGCTGATTTTGTCACCACAACAACTCATAAAAGTTTGCGTGGACCTCGATCCGGTCTTATTATTTGTCGTCAAGAATATGCAAAAAAGCTCGATGCACAGGTTTTTCCTGGTGTTCAAGGCGGACCTCTCATGCACGTTATTGCAGCAAAGGCGGTCTGTTTTGAGGAGGCCCTACAACCCTCATTTCATGACTATGCACGTCAAGTTGTTTCTAATGCCCAAGCATTAGCAGGAAGGCTCTGTGAGCTTGGTTTTTCGATTGTTTCTGGGGGTACAGATAATCATTTAATGCTCGTTGACCTCCGTTCTCACGGTCTTAATGGCCTAGAGGCTCAAGAAACGTTAGATAAAGTTGCCATTACTGTGAATAAAAATGCGATTCCCTTTGACACAGAATCTATCGTGAAAACAGGTGGTATTAGGCTTGGTACACCTGCTATGACAACACGTACATTGAAGGAGTCAGATATGCTTCAGGTTGCAGATTTTATTTATGAAGCACTTCAAGTTCGCCATGATGACCATGCTCTCATTGCACTAAGAAAACGAGTTACCAATTTTTCTAAACAATTCCCACTACCTTAACTTATATCATGAGTTTTTCACCTCCTCTTATCCCTGAAGTTCTTAGTAAGCTTGTCCCAGAACCATGCTCATTAGTCATTTTTGGAGCTACTGGCGATTTAACCCATCGTAAATTAATTCCAGCGTTATATAATTTAGCAGTTGAGGGGAATTTACCATCCTCACTCAATGTGATTGGAGTGGCCCGTCGTGAAAAGAGTGATGAAGAATTTCGTGCTGAATTAAAAAGTTCAACGTCAACATTCTCGCGTTCGCCAGTTCACAACGATCATTGGGAAAAATTTTCACTCTCTCTATCCTATCATCGTGGAGAGTTTCATACTTTTGATGCTTATCTCGAACTTGCAAAAAAATTATCAGACTATGAGTCAAGACATGATATGCCAGCAAATCGTCTTTTTTATTTTGCTGTAGCACCTGATCAGTTTGAAGTTATTTTACATAATCTCAAGCAGAGTGGTTTGAGTAAACCTCAAGAGAATAGTTGGACACGAGTGATTATTGAAAAACCATTTGGGACAAATCTCCAAACAGCACGTCATCTCAACAAGCTTGTGCATGATTCGTTTCCTGAGTCTTCAACGTACCGCATTGATCACTATTTGGGTAAAGAAACGGCACAAAATATGATGGTCCTTCGATTTGCAAATTCTATTTTTGAACCTGTCTGGAATTCAAAACATATTCACCATGTTCAGATCACAGCTGCTGAATCCCTTGGTGTTGAAGGCCGTGCGGGATATTATGATCAAGCAGGAGCCTTGCGTGATATGGTTCAAAACCATCTTTTGCAACTCTTAACGCTCACTGCTATGGAGCCTCCCATGAGTATGCATGCTGATTCCATTCGTGATGAAAAAGTGAAAGTCCTCAAATCATTGCGCCCCCTCAAAGAAGATGCCGTTTTCAAAAATGTCGTACGAGCGCAATATACCGAGGGCATGATTCTCAATCAATCTGTATTAGGATATAAAAAAGAGCCAGGCGTTGCTCAAAATTCGACAACGGAGACTTATGTTGCTCTTAATATTGGTATTGACAACTGGCGTTGGGCAGGAGTTCCTTTTTTTATTAGAGCTGGTAAAAGAATGCCTAAGGCAGGGACTGAGATTGCTATTGTTTTTAAAGAAGTTCCACCTGTTCTTTTTAATACGATGGGACATGACTTAGATGCTAATGTATTGCTTATTAGAATTCAGCCAGACGAAGGTATTTCCTTTACCATGTCCGCAAAGACACCGGGATCTAGACTTCATATTGAACCGGTAAAAATGGATTTTCACTATACTACTTCTTTTGCCAAAGCTAATCCAGAAGCCTATGAACGATTGCTTCTTGATGCAATGAATGGTGATGCAACTCTTTTTGCTCGTAGTGATGA
>CAIWMF010000062.1 GCA_903913785.1 uncultured Spartobacteria bacterium
CCGATTTCTCGACTTCCCCCTAATTGAGAACCCCATTGTACCCCATTAAGGCAATGGGGCTCCTGATACTTACCTTTCACTTAGTTTGATGGGGTTTAAAACAGACTATGTACTACTTTTATTTCTGAGAGAGGCTTTTTCTCTAAAAAGAGTTGGAACTTTTTCCATAAGAAGCTCTTTCCTTAACTAGGCCGATTCAACTATTTGAACAGGATCTTAGTCGCTCCACTCTACACTGTCTAAAATACAAAGCAAAAGAATATGAAAAATATCTTGTAACCCACAGTCCGCACCCCCTCCGCAACGTAAGAGAGCTCTGGGGGATTTTTGTCTCACGAAGCTATAGATGTATTTTTTAGAAGAATTTTTTCTTCTCAAGTCTTTAAAATCAACATCTTTCTTGACAAATGGAGGATGCTGTATGGGAGAAGAGTATGAGAGTAAGAATTTTGATCACTTGGGGATTGTCTCGGTTATTTGTGATGAAATCGGAATCCAGGAAAAGATAGACAGTCTTATCCCCCCTGATCCCCAAGTGAAAATGACTCTGGGGGAATGCATCAAACTCATGATTATCAATGGACTCGGATTCACCTCAAGACCGTTGTATTTAGAAGCACAGTTTTTTGAAAGTAGACCCGTTGAAAGATTTCTTGGAAGAGATTGTAGCGCCGAAATCAACGATGATCGACTGGGAAGAGCCCTTGACCAGTGCTATCATTTTGGATGTGATAGGCTCTTTGCTATATTGGCCTCTCAGGCAGCAATACAGTATGGAGTTTCCAAGAAATTCAGACATATGGACTCTACGAGTATGGCTGTAGAGGGAGAATATGCTAGTGATGACCCAAATCCGCTGATTACGTTTGGCTACTCTAAAGACCATCGAGCTGATCTTAAACAATTTATGATCTACCTGATGTCAAGCCAAGATGGAGATGTTCCCTTACTTGCTCAGACCGTTGCAGGCAATAGCTCCGATAAAAAGCTTTTTAGAGAACGACTTAGGGCGCTGAAAGGACAAATCCAAGAGGGGCATGAGCAATACATTGTAGCTGACAGTGAATTGTATACGGGAGAGACACTTCAGGAGATTTCCTCTCAGATAAAGTGGATTAGCCGGGTGCCAGAAAAAATTGTAGCCGCGAAGGAGCTTGTCACTTCGACGGAAGAACTACAAGAGATTGAGCCTGGATACTGTGTAAGAGAGGTCTCTTCAAGCTATGCAGGAATAGAACAAAGGTGGTTGCTTGTCCACTCTGAGCAAGCTTATAGCCGAGAAGAAAAGACGTTAAGGAAGCAGATTTGTAAGGAATGGGAACGTGCTAAGATAGAGCTTGGGAAAATATCTCGTCAAGATTTTGATTGTGAGTGTGATGCTCGTGAGGAGCTTAAAAGGTGGGAACAAAAGCTGAAATACCATCAGATCTTGAATGTGCAGATTATAGTTAAACAGATCAAGCAAGGGCGTGGAAGACCACGTCTTAATGAGCCGCTGGAGCAGAAGTATCGTATTCAAGGAGAACTGCAAGAAGATGCAGAACGCCTAGAGCAAGCGCTCAAAGCGAAGGGAAGGTTTATTGTAGCAACGAATGAACTGGATCCTGATAAGCTTTCTGTGAAAGAGATGCTCCTCAACTACAAAGAGCAGCAAGCTGTTGAGCGGGGCTTTCGATTTCTCAAAGATCCCTTTTTTATGACTTCATCGGTATTCCTGAAGAGCCAAGAGAGGATCGTGGGGCTTGGCATGGTGATGTGTCTCTGTTTGTTGGTTTACATGATTGCACAGAGATTTCTTCGCCAGCAGCTTGAGAAGTTCCAAACATCTATTCCTAATCAGCTTGGCAAACCAACAAAAAAGCCCACTATGAAATGGATTTTTCAACTTTTCGAAGGAGTACATCTTTTAATACATAGATTGCCTTCTGGGATTCAAGAAAGGGTGCTAAATATGAACCAAGTTAGACATCAGGTACTTAACGTACTTGGAAACAAGTTTAAAAAAATCTATGGGGGCACCTGAAGGTTGCGGAATATGGGCTTAAACATTCTGTAAAAAATATTCTTATCGATAAGGCTAAAAACACGACTTATTGTGTCATGAGATGGAATCCCATCTGGTAGTTCTACATCGTTCTTTATCCAATACTTATTCCCATCTGTAAAGTCTGCTATTTGATGCGCACTATCTGCTCCACACAGCATACCAACTAGCGATATGAATAAGATCGATTCTAGGGAATATCTTTTGCATCGATTGATTCTTGGATCTGGAATAATACTTAAAAACTGTACCACTTCATAATTTTTTTCATCACTCATAGGTTCTTCCTCTCCTTGTAAAGGTTAAACCTATAACATACACCTTAATAGAAAATTATTTATAATGCGTCAGCCCTGCACACTACCTAAATCTCTTGAATTTTAGGAAGCAATTGATGTATAA
>CAIWMF010000063.1 GCA_903913785.1 uncultured Spartobacteria bacterium
ACGATTCAGTATGAAATATGCGGGTTAAAACAAGGCAAGTTTTTTCCCTAAGCGATTCCATTCTGCACGAAGCTCCGCAAAGCTTGCCGTGGCTGCTTGGGGAGTTGCAATGCACGCAATTAAGAGAGGAGCGTGAAGGTGAGGTCGTGTATTTCGGTAGAGTTCACGCAAACATCGTTTAACACGATTGCGTACAATGGCATTGCCAACACGCTTAGAAACAATAAAGCCACATTGAATGAAATTAGTTAACCCGCATATTTCATACTGATCGTGACGAGGGGGCCGCGAAGGCGGATGGGGTAAGGCAGACGAGCATTTTGATGCCGGGCTGTATGTGTACATACCGCCCAAGTCACAATGTGAGTCTAACGCAGGATCCATCTGCTTTCCCGGTCTCCGCAGGTGATCGGTGTGAAATATTCGGGTTAACCCGCATATTTCATGCTGATCGTGACGAGGAGGCTGCGAAGCCTGATGGTGGCAGGTGTTTTCGGCCTTTACTCTCAAAACAGAAAGGCGAAATAAGCTTCCGCGAGCAGAGGTGCCATGATCACGAAGAGCTTTATACTGAGCTCCTAATCGCAGACGTGCGCCTCTAGGCAATCTAAAGTCATGAGACATTGTGAAAAATGATACCGTTTTTAGGCTTCAGGGTGATGTTACTTATGGTCCAACTACTTTGAACCCGGATATTTCATGCCGATTCTGCTGCGGCTTGCGAACACCTGATGGATACTGCGTCAGCTTCGAATTGCTCCTCAGGCAGTATGTACTCATACAGCCGTCGTCAAAATGCTCGTCTGCGTTGACTCGCTTGGCAAAGCTCGTCTCGCCCTTTGAAGGTCTGCTTCAAAGAAAGAGAAAGAGATAGAGAGCCTACAAACTCTGGGCAGTCTCCACCGCGGTCTCTTGGACCGCCGGTGGTGTCTGCATCAGGATTCGCGGCGCCTCGCGACGCATCAGTATGAAATATGCGGGTTAAAATGACACGAAGGAACAAAGTCATTTAATAAACTATATCATCAGCGGCAACTTAGGATCCGTGACTATGGTCATCACCTCAAGTTAGCGTGGGGTGGTAGACAGCTACTTGCCCCAAAAAAAGAGCACGTCTACAACCTTTCATTGACAAGTCCTTTTACTATTAGGTGAGGAAAAAAACGAGTTCACCTGAACACTCATGCCGGCTTGTGACGAACGCTTAAGATCAAGCTTCAGTATGACGCTTGAAGTGAATTTCAACTCCTTTAGGTAAGAGACGTACGCGTCCATGACGACGACGTCGACTGAGAATAGCACGACCATTTTTAGTGGCCATACGAGCACGAAAGCCAAATTGCTGTTTTCTGGTTCGCTTAGATGGTTGATAGGTACGCTTCATCGTAGAAAATTGGATGTGAAGAGTGGCAGAGAATTTTTCACGAGTCAATCATTATCGTGAAAAATCCTCATTTTCATTCGTGGCGAGCAGGGATCAATGTGGACAGAAAACTTTTCTGTGTTTGAGTGTACTCTTGATACCACTTCACAAATTTTGGAATACCGATCTCAATAGATGTTTGGGGATGATAGTCTAAATATTGTTTTGCTTTAGTAATATCAGCGTAGGTCATGGGCATATCGCCCTTTTGTTCGGGTAGTTCTTCAATAATGGCTTTGCGTCCGATGGCTTTTTCAAGCAAGGCAATGAGCTCTGCCAGTGAGGTGGTTTTGTGTCCGCCTAAATTAAAAATATCAAAATATTTTTCGTTATAGTGCATCGCTCCCATAACGCCCTGCACAATATCGTCAATAAAGGTATAATCGCGGCGCGTGGAGCCACTGCCAAATCTCTTAATGGGTCTCCCGTGTGTGATGGCATCGGTGAAGGAATGAATCGCCAAATCAGGTCGCTGGCCTGCGCCGTAAACAGTAAAAAAACGGAGGCATGCAATGCGCATTCCATAGAGATAGGAATAGTTACCACAGAGTTGCTCGCCAGCCAGTTTCGTCGCAGCGTAAGGGCTGAGGGTTTGTTTTAGGACTAAGTCCTCGTGAAAGGGGACGTTCGTGCTGAGTCCATAGACAGAAGAGCTAGAGGCGAAGATCAGACGCTCGCAGGCAGCAAAGCGTGCTGCTTCAAGCACATGAAAGGTTCCATTAATATTTGTCTCTAAGTAGAGCCTAGGGTGAAGGATAGAAGGTCGCACTCCTGCTCGTGCAGCAAGATGGAAGGTGGTTTGTGGACGGACTCGCGAGAAAATCGAGTGTACTGTGGCCTCATCCCTTAGATCAGCCACAATGATTTCTATATGGTCTTTGATCTTAGCCAGATTATGATGTTTGATCGCAGGATGATAAAAATCATTAAAGTCATCAACGACTACGACCTCATGTCCCTCGTGAAGCAGACGATGAGTGATATGTGAACCAATAAAGCCAGCACCACCAGTAACAATCGTCTTCATGAAACAGTGAGCGCTTTTAATGAAATGTCAGGACTAGCTTTGGGGGGCATGTACAAACAACTAGACTTTGTCGATCACGCTATGCAAAAGAGAGGCTCCAGATTTCAAGAGATGATCAATGTTTGAGGAGGCACTGCCTAGTAATCCATGAGCTTCTTTGTGCAGAGCGATACGGGCTTCATGGGTGGCTTTAGAACCTTTTTTAATTCCTTTGCGAAGAAGAGACGCCGCCTTGTCGACAAGTTTTAAAGCTTCTTTTGCAAGCTTGTCTTGAGGTGCGGGAGAGGATGTTTTTTTAGGTTCAACTTTTTTCTTAATGCTACCTAAAGTTTTTTTAGTGGTTTTGATCGGCTTCGTGATTTTTGGAGGCAGTGTTTTTTTTACACTTTTTGATGAAGACTTGGCAGGCTTTTTAACAACGGGTGATTTTTTTTTGAGAGTAGGCATTCGTCTAAAATAACAATAAATCTTATTTTGCCAAGAAGAGAATTTTTTAGCATTTGGCGAGACGAGCTTCGCCAAGCGAGTCAACGCAGACGAGCATTTTGATGCCGGGCTGTCTGTGTGCAGCCCTCTCTAAGTCACAATGTGAGTTTGAGCGAAGCATCCATCTGGCCTGCCTGTTTCAGCAGTAGCTTCGCGGTCTCCGCAGTAGATTGAGATCCAATATGCGGGCTAGAGCCCTATTTCTGGATACTCAAAGAGTCTCCCTTCGTAATTTTGGAGTACTATTTTTTTCTCATCATGAGAGCGGATATAATTGGGGTTGACCGGGACTTTTCCGCCTCCCCCAGGAGCATCGATCACAAACTGGGGAATGGCATAGCCTGTTGTGTGGCCGCGAAGACCTTCAATGATTTCCATGCCCTTGGAGACAGACGTACGTAGATGCGCCGAACCATGGATGAGATCGCATTGATAGAGGTAGTAAGGGCGTACACGGCACTGAAGTAATTTCTGGACGAGTGACTTCATGATAGGAAGCGTATCGTTCACCTTGGAAAGCAAGACGCTTTGATTGCCAAGTGGGATGCCATGATTGGCCAGTCGCTCAAGGGCTGCGCGGACTTCTAGCGTGAGCTCGCGAGGATGATTGGTGTGCACGCTCATCCAGAGGGGATGATACTTTTGAAGCATTTGGCATAATCCTATGGTAATACGCTGTGGCAAAAAAATAGGAACCCGCGTTCCAATGCGCAGAAATTCAATGTGCTTGATGGCGCGAAGACGCGAGAGAATTTTTTCTAATTTGTCATCAGAAAAGAGCAGTGGGTCTCCCCCTGAAAGGAGAACATCACGAACCTCCGTATGTTGTTCAAGGTAGTTAAAGGCCTGTTCAAATTCAGTATGCAGCTCTTGTTCGCCAGCGCCACTTACCACGCGAGAGCGCGTGCAATAGCGACAATAGGAGGCGCACCGGTCGGTGATTAAAAAATTCACCCGATCTGGATAACGATGCACCAGTCCAGGTACAGGCATGTGCGCATCTTCGCCGCAAGGGTCAGCTACTTCAGAGGGATGATGATGGGACTCCTCAAAGCGTGGAATAACCTGACGTCGGATGGGTCCCTCGGGATCATCTACTTCGATTAGATTGAAGTAGTGAGGAGTAATGGACATGGCGAGCTTGTGAGCTGAGAGAATCACCCCTGCGCGCTCTTCAGGCGAAAGGCGAAGATGTTTCTCAAGACCCTCTAAGGTGGTTACTCGATTTTTGAGCTGCCAGCGCCAATCATTCCACTCTTCGTGAGTGGCATCTGGCCAATGCCCGGGAGCATACGAAACAAAGGCTCTCTCGACATCAGCAATGAGAGTTGGCAAGACCATTTAAATAAAGGAAAATTTACAAAATTTCATGACGATTATACATGAAGAATCGCAGATTCATTCACCAAGATGCTTGCCAGTAAGGAGATAGTGACAAACATAATCTTCAATGGTCTCTTCGAGTGAAACCAGCGGTTCTTGATAGCCTGTTGCTCGCACGCGGGTGATGTCCGAACACGTATAGTATTGATATTGCTTGGCAATGGAATCAGGCATCTCGATAAATTCAATGACAGGCTTGAGATTGAGCGCCGCAAAGAGCGCATGTGCAAGATCCAACCAAGAACGCGCAACCCCTGAACCAATATTAAAAAGACCATGAGCATGTTCGCTTTGGGCTAAATGTAGCGTCATCTTCACAGCATCATGGACGTAAATAAAATCTCGTTGCTGCTGGCCGTCAGCATATTCAGGGCGGTAACTTTTAAAAAGCGCGATCTTGCCCGTGCTACGAATCTGCTCGTAAGCCTTGGCGACAAGCGAGCGCATCTCTTTTTTATGATCTTCATTAGGACCAAAAACATTGAAATATTTGAGACCAATAATATGGTCGAACCATCCCTGCTCTCGTGCATAGAGATCAAAAAGATGTTTGGACTCCCCGTATAAATTCAAAGGACGGAGTTGATCAAGCCCTGCAATCTCATCCTTCATGCCTGCTGAACCATCGCCGTAAGTTGCTGCAGAACTCGCGTAGACAAAGCGAATATTTCTTTCCACGGCCCAGTGGGCAAGGGTCTTAGTGTACTCAAAATTATTTTTCATCAGATAGTCGCGATTCGTCTCTGTGGTTGAGGAACAGGCGCCCATATGAAAAATGGTGGTAATCTCCTCAAGCTCGGCATTATTTTTTGCTAGGGCCCTGAGAAGCTCGTCGGCTGAGAGATATTTCAGATAGTCTAGAGCTGCAAGGTGAGCCTCTTTTTGAGAATCAAGGCAAACATCGGTCACTAGGATATTATTTTCCCCTTGTTGATTGAGTGCATGGATTAAGGCACTCCCAATAAAGCCTGCGCCTCCAGTGACTAAAATTTTTGAATGCATAAGTTTCTTAGTAAATGGGAAAGAGGGAGGGATTGCAAGTCCCCGTCTTTGCTCCTTTTGACCTTTAAGTTCTATTTAACCCGGATATTTCATACTGATCGTAACGAGGAGGCCGCGAAGGCTGATGGGGTCAGGCAGACGAGCATTTTGACGCCGGGCTGTATGTGTACATACCGCCCAAGTCACAATGTGAGTCTAACGCAAGATCCATCTGACTTCCCGGTCTCCGCAGTAGATCAGTATGAAATATCCGGGTTAAGGGAGCAGAAAGGATATTCCTAGCGAAACGATTTTTCTAATGATGTACCACTCCACTTGGACCACCAGAGGACGATCGGGGAAGCCACAAAAATCGAAGAATACGTCCCCACTAAGATTCCAAGTAAGATAGCAAAAGCAAAATCCTTTAATACCGCCCCGCCAAAAAAGAAGAGTGCTAAGACCGAGAGAAGCGTGAGTCCACCGGTGAGCATGGTGCGGCCGAGTGTTTCGTTGATACTACGATTCATCAGGTTTTGCACGGTGCCTCCTCCCTTGTGATGGAGTCCTTCGCGAATCCGATCATAAACGACAATCGTATCGTTAATAGAATAACCGGCTATGGTCAAAATAGCGCCAACCATAACGAGCGAGAGTTCTCCGCCTAGAAGCGAAAAAAGACCGAGCGTAATGACCACATCATGGAGCAAGGCGACAAGTGCACCGATTGCAAAGGAGAGGCCAAAGCGTACGGAGACATAGAGGAGAATACCAATCATCCCAAGACCAAGAGCCATCAAGGCCTTGCGGGCAAATTCACGGCCAATTTGCGCTCCTACTTTGTCTTCCTGTGCCGCAAGGATGCGCCTACTAGGGAAGCTCTTTTGAAGGCGGGAGAGAATTTTATTAGAAGTATTTTCTGGGCTGCGAATTGAGATCATGGAGGCATTACTTGCTTGTTCTCGCTGGAGGGTCAGTTCACTGAGTCCCAGGGAGATGAGGGCTGTACGTGCTTCTGAAATGCTCAGTGCAGGCTCGGCATTGACCACCAAGAGATCTCCCCCACGAAAATCGATTCCAAAATTACGGGCGCCCCGTTTTGCAAAAACAACACAAGACCCAAGAATCACAACCACCGAAATTAAGACGGCAAGATGACGATAACGTAAGAAATTCCATTGTTTCTTTGGCGCTAAGTTTGCCATCGTGAGTTTCTTAAGGCCTGCTTTCTCAACCATCCAACGCAACAAGGTACGTGTGAAAAGAATAGCTGAAAACATCGATGCAATCACCCCGAGGACCAAGGTGATAGAAAATCCCCGTACCGGCCCCGAAGCCTGCCAAAAAAGAATGCCTGCCGTAATGAGTGTCGTCACATTGGCATCAAAGATGGCGCTGAAAGCTTTGCTATAAGCGCCTTGGATGGCGGATTTGAGTACTTTGCCAGTAGCCATTTCCTCGCGCAGTCTTTCATAGAGAAGGACGTTCGAATCGACCGCCAGACCGATCGTGAGGATAATTCCCGCAATGCCTGGCAAGGTAAGTACAAAATGAAACAAACTCATCATGCCAAAAAGAAAGATAATATTAATACCCAGCCCTAGTAAGGCCACGACTCCTGCCAAGCGGTAGTAAACGAGCACAAAAATCATCACAAGCACAAGCCCTGCGATACCCGAGAGCAGACCCGCACGAATGGAGTCACCGCCCAGCGTTGGGGAGACACTCCTTGTTTCCTCAATTTCGACCGGGGTGCGTAGAGGGTTTTCTAGCGCGCTTGCAAGATCGCGCGCTTCCTTGTCCTGGAAATGACCGGTAATTTGTGCCTGCCCTCCGGCAATAGCATTCTTAACCTCAGGAGCACTTTGGATTTTTCCATCCAGTAAAATCGCAAGACGTCCATGCGTGGGGGCAAGAGCGGAGGTTACCTCAAAAAACGTCGCAGAGCCTGCCCCGTCTAAGGAAAGCGAGACCCCGTAGCCTCCTTGATCAAAAAACGCAAACGCTTTAGTCACATGATCACCGGTGAGGTCAGCAGTTTTTTTGACAATCAGCCGAGGAATCAGGTGAGAAGAGGATTCTTTCATTCCTGCAGGCATGAGATAGCTCTTGATTTCATAGCCAGGAGGTAGGATCGCTTCTCCTTTTTCAATTTTTTTAATGAGTTCTTCTCCTCCCGGGTAGACTTGGGAAAATTCTAATTTTGCCACACGTTTTAATGTTTCTCGTGTTGCCTGAATCTGAGCGGGATCCAGCCCTGGGATCTGCACAAGGATGCGCTCCGAGCCTTGTGGTGCAATGACGGGCTCACCGACACCAAACTGATCGACGCGCTTGCGAATGACCTCGACCGCTTGTTCCAGCATGTCGGAGGTGATCTTCTGTCCGGGTTGAGGAATGAGGCGCAGTAAGAAGGAGGTTCCTCCCCGCAGATCGAGTCCTAATCGGATTTTTTGAGAAGGAGGCGTGGTTGACTGTACAGAAAACCCGACAAGCAGAACGGTCAATATCAGGCCAAGCCAACGTTTCTGAGCATCACGTTCGGTCACAAAATACCATGCAAAAAGACCTAGTAGCACAAGACCCGAAAAGAATATGAGAAGAGGGTTCATAAAAGATGTGTGATCCTACACCAGGAAAGGCTCGGAAACAAGAAGAGACTGATCCTAAGATCCCCTGACAAATGAGTTCATTTAGGAATTTTTTTTGCGCTCCTCTTCAATCCATGCAAGGGCTTTATCATAGCTGCGACGCTCCAAGAAATGTCTTAACTCAGGATGCATGCGAGATTCTACAAGGGGACAGGCAGCCTTCTCTATCAAGAGAGAGGCCTCTTGTAATTTTTTTAAATGAGCCTCGGGATCATGATCGCGTAACCCATGGTCTGCAATCACGCTAAGGCGAAGACGCAAGGCTCTACCAAGCTGATCAAGCTCGGTGTCTCTCGTGAAGGCGGCGACATGATTCATGTTTTTTCCTAGTGAGTTTACTGGGTGTCTTCGACTTGCTGATGAAATTTCACGCTCAAGAGCTTTGTGACTCCTTGTTCCTCCATGGTCACGCCATAAATCATATCGGCACGTGACATGGTCGCCTTGTTATGTGTGATGACAAAAAACTGACTCTGTCCCACAAAGCGGTCGAGGAGTTTGATAAAGCGGCCGATATTAGACTCATCAAGAGGCGCATCCATTTCATCGAGCACGCAGAAGGGACTTGGCTTCACCATGTAAATGGCAAAGAGGAGGGCCACCGCCGTCATCGTCCTTTCGCCACCACTTAAGAGAGAGATGCTTTGGAGCTGCTTGCCGGGGGGTTTTGCGATCATTTCAATCCCACTCTCCAGTGGGTCAGCATCATCGACGAGGAGTAAGTTCGCCTTGCCTCCCCCAAAGAGCTCGGTGAACATTTCCTGAAAATTCAAACGAACCTGCTCAAAAGTCGTCGCAAAAAGCTCTCGAGTCGTTTTATTAATCCGAGTAATAGCCTCGAGCAGCTCTTTTTTCCCTTCGATAAGATCGTGATTTTGCTGTTCTAAAAATTTGTATCGCTCTTCGAGTTCTTCATACTCTGCAATGGCGTCGATATTGACCGGTCCCATCGCATCAACACGCTGCATGAGCTCAGCAACGAGTTGCTTGATCCTCTCCCATGGGGCGTTCCAGGAGACTTGATCGATACTCGATTCTAAAACTGGAGTCTCTTGGTCTCCTTGCGCCTTGTCTTGGCTGACGGGAGTGTCCGAGTTTGCCAAGGTAGTGTCACAAGCCTCCGTCTTAGAGCAGGACTCTGATTCCTTTTTCTCTTGGTGTGCGGTCACGACCTCCAGGAGCTGCGAGCGATCTGGGTTGAAGGCGGTGAGATCAATTTGGTAGCGACGCACGATATGATCATGAACGGCTTCACTGCGCATGCGAACTTCTGTTAGCTCTACTTCCTCTTTTGAGCGAGACTCTTGGAGGGCAAGGAGCCCTTGACGCAAGAGACGTAATTTTTGATCAATGCTCTCAAGCTCCTCCTGCAAGCGTGTGCGCTTTTGGAGCGCCTGAGTCATGTCGCTTTCGACACAAGCAAGTTCGCTTTTCCATGTGATGATGCTTGCGGCGAGCTCTTCTGACTCCTGCGCTAACTTCTCAATCTTAGTCTCATGCTCATGAATGTCACGCTCACGAGCCCGAATGCCTTCTTGAAACTCTCTGAGTCTTGCCGCAATAGGTCCACGCTGTTGACTTAGCGAACGCTCGCGCTCTTGATCTCTCGCCACACGCAAGCCAGTCTCAGCAAGCCGAGCCGTAGCCTTGTTTTCTACTTCGCGTAGTGAGGTGATCTGCTCTTGGGCGCGCGCGCGTTTTTCACGAAGACTGGTTAATGCTTCTACCATGTCAACAAGCTCTTTTTCATGGAGCTCGCGTTGTCCTTCAAGCTGCCCAGTTTGCCCTTGGAGAGTACTGATTTCTCGACCAAGACTTTCAAAACGCCGCCCTTTCTCCTCATATTCGTGGCACGCAATGCGCTCATCACCTTGAGCCTTTGCAAGCATCATTTGCTTCTGATTTAAGGCCTCGCGTACCTCCTTAAGACTGAGCAATGCCTGTTCTAGGGCCTCTGTGGTGGCTTCCCGGATGGCAATGAGATGTTCCTCCTCACCTTGGAGTGTTGCGATCTCATCTTGTAAATGAGTAATTTGAGAATGCCTGAGGAGAGCCACAGAGGAAACAGCAGCATCTTTTCCACCGTACACCACGCCATCTCGGGAAATAAATTCTCCCTCCCGTGTCGCAAAGGCGAGAGCCGGATAGTGCGCTTTCAAGCGAAAGGCTGTTTCTAGGTTTTCTACAATAGCAACATTCTCAAGCAATCTTCTTACCAGAGGAGAGACTGAGTCGGGCGCAGTAATCGCCTCAGAAGCCCATGCAATGGCATCTTGCGGCAAGAGTGCCCGATTAGGGAGAGTACCTGAAGCGTCCCTTTCTAAGGGTGCTTGAGAGAAGCCCGAGATGAGAAGAGTTGCCTTACCTTGGACCGAGGACTTCAAGGTTTGTAATGCCTCACAGGCAAGCTGGGTATCCTTAAAGACAACAGATCGACTGACTGCGCCCAACGCCGCTTCCACAGCCAGCATCTCTTGCGTAGGTACATTGAGGAGCGAGGCCAGTGTGCCAACAATACCGGCTAAGAAAAAATCTGGTCGATGGAGCCCGCGCAGGAGCGCTTGAGTTCCTTCGCCTAAGCCTTCTCCTTCGCGTTCTAATTGTGAGAGCAGGTCATAACGTGAGGTGCGCTCGGCAAGTTTTTTGCTTAGTTCATTCCAGTCACGCTCCGCGCTCTGGCGCTCCGCTTGCCTCTTCTCATAGTTCCTTTGAGCAACGTCAAGTGCTGCCTTGACCTCAACAAGAGCTTCTTGGGTCTCACGATGAGCCTCTTTTGCCTCATGAGCTCGTGTCTGAAGAATGGCTAAGGCCTCATCCATCTGAGCGTGTTCTTCAGTGAGTTGCTCCAAGCGTTGTACTGCCGCATCCTGGCGGCCTCTTGCAACAGAGATCTTACCGCGAAGATCGGCACTTCTATTTTCAAGAGCATGGAGTTGATGGGCAAGAGTATCAGCAGCGCGTTCAGCCTCCTGACGCTCTTTAATAGCCTGATGCGAGTGATGGGTTCCTTCTTGCAGGGCTTGTTGTTCGTGAGCGAGATGCTCCAGGAGTTTGGCAAGCTCGGATTCTGTCTCCTCTTGTTGCTTTTCCTGCTCGCTCACACGCGTGACAAAGAGAGCACATTCTTGCTCAGCGCGACCAATGATTGCTCGAAGCTCGCTCTGTCGCTCTCCATTGGTGGCAATACGACTCTCACTCGAGAAAATACGATTACGTAATGTTTGTGACGTGCCTCGTGTCTCCTCAAGTAGACGATCTAGATCGACTAATGCCTCTTTGAGCCTTAGCCCTTCTTGCTCTTGTGTCACAATGATCTCATCTTGCTCGTGACGCAGTGTGCTGTTTTTTTCGATCGAGGAGGAAAGCGTGCTCATTTTTTCGTGAAGCTCACCGTAGTTGTGATGAGACACATGGGTATCAAGCACGCGAAGTTCACTCAGGATCTTTTGATAACGTCGTGCCTTACCTGCCTGGCGCTGGAGGGAGCCAATTTGGCGTTTGACCTCCTTGATGATATCAGTCACACGGAGTAAATTACCCTCGGTATGTTCGAGCTTGCGGAGCGCTTCCTTTTTCTGAGATTTGAATTTTGTGATTCCTGCAGCCTCTTCAAAAATTGCCCGCCGATCCTCAGGGCGACTACTTAAGATCTGATCGAGCTTCCCTTGCTCCATGATCGAGTAGGCGCTGCGTCCAATACCCGTATCCATAAAGATCTCATGAATATCCTTGAGGCGACAGGCCTTTCCATTGATCAAATACTCGGCCTTTCCATCGCGAAAAACACGACGCGTGATACGCAGCTCATTCCAGGCAACTCCTAACTCCTGTTCACAATCCCCAAAAGTCAACGAAACCTCAGCCATATTGTGCGCGTGCCGGGAGTCAGTCCCACTAAAAATCACATCCGCCATCTCCCCTCCGCGCAGTGCCTTCGCCGACTGCTCGCCAAGCACCCAACGAATCGCATCAAGAATATTCGACTTCCCACAACCATTGGGCCCGACCACTGCTGTTACCCCACGATGAAACTCGAGCACTGTTTTTGCAGCGAACGATTTAAA
>CAIWMF010000064.1 GCA_903913785.1 uncultured Spartobacteria bacterium
AATTGCGCGTACTGTGCGTGATTTCCTGACCGATACGGTTGAGGAAGTTTATATTGACGATTTGAGTGAGTCCGAAAGAATGCAGTCTTTAGTGGCTCCTATTTCCAAACGAGCACGCAAGCTGATTCATTATTACAGTGGTGAAAAGCCCATTTTTGATCACTTCGGAGTTCAAGAACAAATTGATAAAGCCTTTTTGCGTCAGGTCTGGCTTCCCTGTGGTGGCTACCTTGTGATCGATGAAACCGAAGCCATGATCACAGTTGATGTCAATACGGGCCGCAATAAAGGTAACAAAGATATGGAAAAGACATTGTTTCAGACAAACCTCGAAGCAGTGGATGAAATTGCACGCCAACTTCGACTCCGAAATATCGGAGGGCTTATTGTTTGTGACTTTATCGATATGAAAAGTCGAAAAGATCAACAAGCTATCTATCAGCGCATGAAAGAACGACTCAAGCGAGATAAGGCACGGACTCATGTCTTGCCAATCTCTGCACTAGGTTTAATGGAAATGACACGTCAACGTGCTCAGGAAAGTATTTCAAGTTCTCGTTATACGCATTGTTCTTACTGCGGTGGTAAAGGAATCATTAAAAGTGTGATGACCATGAGTGTTGAATTGCAGCGTGCTCTTCATACCTTGATGAAACGGCATCAAGATGACATTCACGAATTTCGCGTTGCTGTTCATCCTGAGCTACTCAATCGCTTGCGTCATGAAGATGATGCCCTGCTAGCTGATATACAACGACGCTATGTTGCCTGCCTCACCTTCCGTGCTGACCCAACGATTCATGTTGAGAAATTTATTATTACTGATGCTCTCACCAGTCAGGAGTTGATTGTATAGCTCGTATCAACCAAGAACACACATTTTCATGTTATGACCATTCTTCCATCGTCTGAGTGGCAAAAAATTCTTCTTATTATTGCAGTGATCTGGCTTTTGATGGAGCTATGGCGTGGATGGCGTTTGGGGTTGATTCGAGGATTGCTAAAATTTATAGCCCTCATTCTTGCTTGGTTTGCAGGCTCAGCAGCAACATCCATGCTCCATGCACTGCTCCTTTTTTTGTTTCATATCTCTTCTCCGTTGATCCCCGGAAGTGCTGGACTTATCCTAGGCTTGATAGTTTATTTTCTTGTGAATGGCGTGTCGTCATTGCTTTTCAAAAAAACAAATCACTATCGTGGTTTCATGCAGGTATTTTTAGGGATTGGAGGCGCGTGTTGGGGATTATTATTTGGTCTTTTTTTTCTTTGGGGTTCTATTTCTGCGGTGCGCAGTTTAGGTCTGCTTGGCGAGATACGGCTCTTAACCTCCGAGAAAAAAGGATTGCCACCTAGTGCTGATCCCGTCGCGTGTAATTTAGTCAGCATTAAAAGAGCATTGGAAGGGGGTCCTTGGGGAGTCTGGTTAATGCAGGTGGATCCACTCAGTTCTCTTTTTTATGAAAATACAAAAAACACCATCATGATGCTCTCTGATCACGAAGCGCTGGCCCGCTTTCTCAATGATCCCAATACACAACACTTCATAGCACATCCACTCATGCAAAAAATGCTCCATGATCCCCAAATTCAATTAGCTATCTCTTCGGGAAATTTCATGCTTCTGCTAGGCAATAAAAATATTCATCGTGCGTTCAATGATCCAACCCTATGGCAACAAATAAAATCCTTCAACCTCTCGACAACTCTTAATGCAGCGACCAATCAGGTGATCAAGCAATAGACTTTTTGTAAACTCTCCATTTCAAACTCTGTGAAGCTAGAAAACAATTCTTCTTAC
This sequence comes from uncultured Spartobacteria bacterium, assembly GCA_903913785.1. Taxonomy (GTDB): domain Bacteria; phylum Verrucomicrobiota; class Verrucomicrobiia; order Chthoniobacterales; family UBA6821; genus CAIWMF01. Next base: position 1,799 of record CAIWMF010000064.1, read on the forward strand.
CTCGTGACTATCGGCCTGGAAGTTCATGCTCAGCTAAAGACTCAAACAAAAATGTTTTGTTCCTGTGCACTAGAATATGGTGCCGAGCCAAACACCCATCTTTGTCCAGTCTGTTTAGGGCATCCAGGGGCGCTTCCTGTGATTAATCAAGAGGCACTTTATTTAACAACACTGGCTGGACTGATGCTTTCGTGTGAGATTCCTTCAGTCTCAAAATTTGATCGGAAAAATTATTTCTACCCCGACATGCCGAAAAATTATCAAATTTCACAATTTGATCAACCTCTCTGTCTTGGTGGTGCTGTTTCTCTCTATGAGCGGGCGTATCCCAAAGATGTTCAAAAAACCAGCAAAGCCAACGAGAAAAAAATTCACCTCACGCGCATTCATCTTGAAGAGGATGTGGCCAAGAGCTTTCATTTTCAGTCAACAAGCGGGATCGATTTTAACCGCGCAGGTACACCTCTTATTGAAATTGTTTCAGAGCCTGAAATCTCCACTCCTGAGGAGGCTTTTGCCTATCTTACGGCCCTGCGCCAAATTTTGATTTATGGAAACATTAGCGATGCAGACATGGAAAAAGGTCAAATGCGTTGTGATGTCAATGTTTCGGTAAGACCGGCAGAACAAAAGGAATTTGGTACAAAAATTGAACTCAAGAATCTTAATAGTATTAGCGGGGTCCGGCGTGCTTTGATTTTTGAGATTCAACGTCAATGCGATATTCTCGCTCGAGGAGAAAAGCTTTCTCAAGAAACGCGTCGCTGGGATGATGATCGTGGTGAAACAACGCTCATGCGTCTTAAAGAATCAGCACATGATTATCGGTATTTTCCTGATCCGGATTTGCTCCCTGTGCATACTGAACATCTCCTAGTAATTGCCAAAAGCAGAATGCCAGAATTGCCACAAGCAAAATGTGCTCGGTTAATCAAAGAATATGACTTGAGCTCTTACGATGCGGGAGTGCTAACCGAGGATTATGCACTTGTGACTTATTTTGAAGAAGCGATTCGTTGCACTAATTCAAAAGTCCGTCCTAAAATTGTCGCCAATTGGATTATCAATGACCTCTTGAGCGCCTTAGGTAATGCTTCTTTGACCATTAGAGAATCACCTATTACCCCAGAGGCCCTTGTCGAGCTCACTTCCTTAATAGAGCAGGGGGTCATTAGTGGACGTCAGGGAAAAGAAGTCTTTTTAGACATGATGAGTAGCAAAAAAAGCCCCTCGATCATTGTTCAAGAAAAAGGATTACAACAGGTCAGTGACACGAGTGCTATTGAAGTCTTTTGTGATACTGTCATGAGTGCACATCCCTCCGTTGTTACTGACTTTAAGTCCGGCAAAGAATCCGCGTTAAATTTTCTCAAAGGACAAGTGATGAAACAATCTCAAGGGAAAGCTAATCCTGGACTTGTCGGAGAAATATTGCTCAAGAAGCTTGCTTCCTAAAAAGTTTTTGGTGGTCGTTTTTAGGTGGAAAGCTCTATGGCTACTGCGTTGGTCTCGAATGGTGATTTGGGCAACACCAGTGCTCGGGAGAGCCTGGGGTAGACTGCCGTAACCGTTTAGGTTAGGGGCAGCCCGTAAGGGCGAGCCGAGCCGGGTGCGAGCGAGTCAATATGGACACATACAGCCCAGCATCACAATCCTTCACCCGCCTTGTACTAACAAGCTTTGCACAGCGCCTCGCGACGATTCAGCATGAAATATCCGGACTAACGACTATATTAACCGTTCTAAAAAAACATCGCGGTCGAAAGGTTCAAAATCCGATGCTTGTTCACCACTTCCTAAAAATAGTGGATAAATCCCGATTTCACGCGCAATGGCCGCGGCTACGCCACCTTTGCCAGACCCATCCATTTTTGTAATGATGAGTCCTGTTAATTTCACTGCTGCATGAAATTCCTTTGCTTGCTTGAGAGCGTTTGTGCCGGTTGTTGTGTCCACAACTAGGAGTACATGATGTGGTGCTGAGGGATCGAGCTTAGCAACGGTACGTTTTATTTTTGCTAGTTCTTCCATTAAGTTAGATTTTGTATGCAGTCGTCCTGCGGTGTCGCAGATCAAAAACTCGTGTCGTAGTCGTATTGCTTTAGATAAAGCATCATGACACAGAGCTGCAGCATCAGCGCCGTAGTGGCTCTTGATCACTTCAATACCGAGTCGTTCTCCCCAAGAAGAAAGTTGTTCGATTGCTGCTGCGCGAAACGTATCCGCTGCTGCTAGGAGGACCGAGTGGCCTCGATGTTTTAAATAATAGGCAAGTTTAGCAGCACTCGTTGTCTTGCCGGTGCCATTGACTCCTACTAAAAAAATAACAATAGGTCCCTTGTTGCTGGGAATGAGCGGTGGTGTTATTTGAGGCAAGAAGGTTGCAATTTCCTTGCGTGCCGCCTCGAGGATTGTTGCTGTACTGAGGGACCCTTTTTTTTCCTGAAGTCTGGTCAAGATCGAGGCTATTGTCTCGCTTCCTAAATCTGATTGGTAAAGAGCTGCTTCAAGTTCTTCCCAATCAACAGAGTTTGCATGACTCATGCCGAGATGTCCAAGAAGTGATGAGAGAAAGCCCATAATATTTTTGGTTGAATCTTAAGAGGAGATTTCTAGGGAATGGCGTATTTCATCGAGTATTCCATTGACAAAGCCTCCAGATTCTTGGCTTCCATATTTTTTAGCAATATTAATGGCTTCATCGATAATCACGGCACGTGGAGTCTCGGGTGAGTAAAGCATCTCATAGATTGCTAATCGCAGGACATTCCGATCGACTGCAGAGAGGCGGCTGAGTTGATAGTTATGAATATGTTGGATGAGAAGAGCATCAATTTTCGAAAGTTCCTGAAGGATTCCTTCTGCTAGCTGTTGGCAGAATCGACGTGCAGCTGGACTTAGGCCTCGAAAAACATAAAAGTCATTTAAATCTGAGCGGCTCTGGGCACCACCAACATCGCGTTGATAAAAAAATTGTACGGTGGCTTCACGGCCTTCATGACGGACTCCCATAAGTTAACAAAGTGAGATTTTATCAATCAATGCTATCATTGAAAGAGCCGTACGTGCTGCTTCTATACCTCGATTAAATGTGTCTCCAAGACATCGTTCTCTTGCTTGTATTTCATTATCGAGCATTAAAACTCCATGCACAACAGGGATGTCATATTCAAGAGAAATGTCCAGAAGGTGTGGAGTAACCGCATTGCCGATAAGATGAGCATGAGCTGTTTCTCCCCGAAGGATCACGCCAAGTGCAATA
>CAIWMF010000065.1 GCA_903913785.1 uncultured Spartobacteria bacterium
ATTAAGGTGACCTTACTCAGTGATTATGATCATGCGGTTGCTAGAAGCTATGGTGTCGCCTATGAGAGTTTTCTTAGAGATCACAATCTTGGCATGAAGGGTGTGGCCAAACGTTCTGCCTTTATTATCGATCGCTCAGGCATCATTCAGTATACCGAGTCTCATGATGATCCCAAAAACATTCCCGACTTTGAGAATATTAAAGCGGTCCTTGCAAGGCTCAAATAAGGCGTTTTTCTATGGATCCCTTTGATGCGCTCTCTACCTTCGAGGTTACTGAAGGAGAACAAGGATTTTTCTATTCATTACCCGAACTCGAGCGACAAGGTCTTGGAAAGATCTCACGCCTCCCCTTTAGTATTCGCGTTATTTTAGAGTCGGTATTACGCAACTGTGATGGAATAACCATCACGCAGGAAGATGTCAGGCGGCTTGCGCATTGGAATGCCAAAAAACCTCTTCAAGAAGAGATCCCATTTATTGTGGCGCGCATCGTACTGCAAGATTTTACGGGCGTTCCCTTGCTTGTTGATTTAGCAGCGATGCGCAGTACGCTTGTGCGTCTTAAAAAAGATCCTGCTCTTATAGAGCCGCTGGTTCCTGTTGATCTCGTCATCGATCACTCCGTACAAGTCGATTACTACGGCAGGAGTGATGCCATAGAGCTCAATTTGGAAATAGAATTTCAACGAAACCAAGAACGCTACGAGTTTTTAAAATGGGGGCAGGAAGCTTTTAAAACTTTTAATATTATCCCTCCAGGAATTGGCATTGTCCACCAGGTGAATCTTGAACACCTAGCAAAAGGAGTTTTGCATAAGACCATCTCTCATGGAGAGCTCTATTACCCTGACAGCCTTGTTGGAACCGATTCCCACACCACGATGATTAACGGTCTGGGCATTGTCGGATGGGGTGTTGGCGGCATTGAGGCAGAGGCAGGCATGCTCGGACAACCTGTCTATTTTCTAACTCCAGAGGTCGTGGGAGTGCATCTTTTAGGAGATCTCAAGGCAGGAGTGACAGCAACCGATCTTGCACTGCATCTCACAGAGATGCTACGTGCTGCCAAGGTAGTTAATAAATTTGTCGAGTTTTATGGCGAAGGAGCGGCAAAGCTCTCTCTACCTGATCGCGCAACTATTGCGAACATGGCTCCCGAGTATGGTGCCACGATGGGTATTTTTCCAGTCGATGATGAATCCATCGCGTACATGGCAGCAACAGGGCGAACTGAAAAAGAGTGCAAGGCTTTCAAAAATTACTTCCTGGCACAAGGTCTCTTTGGCATGCCTAGAGCAGGTCAAATTGATTATAGCGTTGAGCTCGAACTTGATCTTGGCAGTGTGGAGCCTAGCATCGCAGGTCCGAGACGCCCCCAGGATCTCATCCCGCTTCAATCAATTAAGTCAACTTTTGAAAATTTACTAGAGAAAGAAAGTGCCGAAGGTGGTTATGGCAAAAAAAAGAATCAGCCTCACCATGTGGTAAACATTCTTTCTCAAAAATTTGTTCTCCCAAGGAGCGAAGAAGAAATGATTGAGGATCGTCCCACCCCAGATCCTATCGGCGAAATGCCGGAATCTCCCTTTCATCGAAATGATACTCATATTGGACATGGAAGTCTCCTTATTGCGGCCATTACAAGCTGTACCAATACGAGTAATCCCTCCGTCATGCTAGCGGCAGGACTCCTGGCCAAAAAAGCCATTGAACGTGGACTCTATATTAATCCGATTGTCAAAACTTCCCTAGCTCCTGGTTCCAGAGTCGTTACCGACTATCTTGAAAAAACAGGCCTTCAAAAATATCTCGACCAACTCGGATTTCAGACTGTTGGTTACGGATGTACAACCTGCATCGGGAATTCCGGCCCACTGGATCCTGAAATAGAAAAAACAATTCTAGAACATGATCTTGTTACCGTAGCCGTTCTTTCTGGAAATCGTAATTTTGAAGCCCGTATTCATCCTGCGATCAAGGCTAATTTTTTGATGTCTCCACCGCTCGTGGTGGCTTTTGCACTTGCAGGACGCATCAATATTGATTTTAAGCATGAACCACTTGGCCTAGGCCTCAAAGGTGAACCTATCTTTCTTTATGACCTCTGGCCTGAGCTTTCCGAAATAAAAAAACTCTGGCAGACGGCCCTCTCTCCTAAGGTTTTTGTGAATCGTTACACGCACTTCACCAAGCAGAATCCCAAATGGAATGACATCCCCTCACCTACTGAAAAAACCTATACGTGGAAAAAAGAAAGCACCTACATTCAGGAACCACCTTTTTTTGAGCAATTTTCAACATCCCAAAAACCCATAGACGACATTAAGAGAGCACGTGCGTTAGCAATTTTTGGTGATTCAGTAACGACTGATCATATCTCGCCTGCAGGTGCCATTAAGAAAGAATCTCCTGCAGGAGACTACCTCCTTGGGCAAGGCGTCAGGCCAGAAGATTTCAATAGCTATGGAAGTCGTCGTGGTAATGATCAAGTCATGACACGCGGCACCTTTGCGAATGTTCGGATTAAAAATCTTATGCTTCCTCAAGTTGAAGGTGGAGAAACCCTGCATCAACCCAGCGGCAAGCGCATGAGTATCTTTGAGGCAGCAATGCAGTATGCTCACGAAAAAACGCCATTAATCATCATTGCAGGACAGGAATATGGAACTGGCAGCAGCCGTGATTGGGCCGCCAAAGGAACAAAACTCCTTGGTGTAAAGGCTGTGATAGCCAGTAGTTTTGAGAGGATTCATCGTTCCAACTTAGTCGGCATGGGAGTGCTTCCACTACAATTTATGGAAGGGACAAATGCACAATCTCTAGAACTTAATGGAAGTGAGCTTTATGATCTTCTCGATCTTTCTGAAACATTAGAGCCACGACAAAAACTAAGACTCCGCATCACAAGAAATAATGGGCATCCTCAGGAGATTTCTCTAAGACTGAGAATAGATACACCCATTGAAATTGAATATTATCGTCATGAGGGAATTCTACCCTTCATGTTGCAAAAATTAATGGGCCCTGTAGAGTGAAAGACCTTTGAAACTCACAATCCCTCCGACCACTACTCAACACACGCTTCCAAGTCAGTGAATCTTTTTTTCGAAATTCAGCAGCTCAAAAAAGAGCGTAACGCCATTATTTTGGCGCACAACTATCAAATTGCTGAAATTCAAGAAATTGCTGATTACGTCGGCGATTCACTTGGCCTAAGCATTGAGGCAGCACGCACAAAGACGGACGTCATTGCTTTTTGTGGAGTCCATTTCATGGGAGAAACAGCAAAAATTATTAACCCCTCTAAGAAGGTCGTTATTCCCGATCTTCATGCAGGGTGCTCGCTTGCTGATTCCTGTTCTGCCAAGGACCTTGAAGCCTACCTCCAGAGACACTGTCAAAAAAACTACTATGTTGTTTCCTACATCAACTGTAGTGCTGGAGTAAAAGCACTTTCTGATGTGATTTGTACAAGTGGTAATGCCGTTAAGATCGTCTCACGCATTCCCAAAGATCGTCATATTCTCTTTGTTCCAGATCAAAACTTAGGTGCTTGGGTCATTGAACAGACCGGTCGCACCATGGAACTCTGGAAGGGAAATTGTCATGTCCATGTTGAATTCACACGCGATAGCATTGAACGTGCTCGTAAAGAGCATCCGGAAGCCAAGGTAGTGGCTCACCCTGAATGTTCCTACGCAGTGCGCCTCCTTGCTGATGAAGTCTGCTCAACAGAAAAAATGATTGCTTATTGTCAAAATTCTCCCTCTCACGCTTTTGTGATCGTAACTGAAGAAGGAATGCTTCATCGACTCCGTCGTGAAATCCCAGGTAAGATCTTTATTCCAGGACCAACAGGGCATTGTGCGTGCGCAGAGTGCCATTTTATGAAAATGAATACTCTTGAGAAGCTCTATCGTTGTTTGCATGCGTTAACACCAGAGATTCTCTTGCCCGAAGAGCTTAGGGCAGCTGCCGAAATCCCGCTTAGAAGAATGCTCGAGTGGAGTAAGTAAATTTTCGTCCCCGTAGTTCAACGGATAGAATAGAGGTTTCCTAAACCTTAGATGTGGGTTCGATTCCCGCCGGGGACAGATCCAAATCACTTCTTGCAGGGGCAACAAGACCTGCCGACATAATAAGCTTCGTCACTTGCTCGAGGGTTAAGGTGCTTTCAATCACTTTATGATTTTCGACAATAATTAAAAAACCCGTGAGGGGATTGGGAGAATGAGGCACAAAAACCATCGTCATAGAACCTCCTAAATGAGGCTCAAAAATCTGACCTGTCACATAGCCCACAAGCATGCATCCGGTGGAGGGGCATTCTACGTACGCAACACGTTTAAAATTTTCCGTCGACTTAATGGTTTTAAAAGATTCAAGCGCCTGTTTTACGACACTGTAAATTTGTGCCACCAAAGGAATGCGCCTCACAAAAGTTTCAAAAATTTCTAAAATTTTATTTCCGACCACATGTGATGCCATGAAACCAAGCAACATCAAAATAAGTAGTGTCGTAATAAAACCAAGTCCGGGAATCGTTATTTTTAAAGCTCGATAGAGAGGTGCAGTCACTCCATTGATGAAGTTATATGAAATTTCTAAAACTAAAACGGTCGCAATAATAGGTACAGCAACAGCGACCCCTGTTAAGAGGCGATTGCCAAGATGACGAAAGAGCGAGGTAGATTCTTTTCTCTCCGGTACAAAGGCAGGAGGAGTTTTAAGAATATTTTTGTCATCGGAACTGGGTGAAGGGGAAAAAGAATCATTCATGCAATCAAAAATATAGGATCAAATTACGTTAACATATGATGAAAAAATTCAAAACCGCTCCTTTGCTTAAAGCAGATCTCGTAATTACAGGTCGAGTAATTTTTATACTCTTTGACATCGACATGACTATATCACGAATTGAGATGATCACCACTGTTTTAAACCCTGTGGGATCATTATCCTCAAATTACTTAGCCCGGATATACGCGTCATAAGTGAAAATCAGGGTATTGTTTGGCAAGTTTTGGCGCGAAATACTCTCCCCATTTTCGCCAGATTTGATTCATGAGACAGGTTATGAGGATGCCATTGCTGATTCCTATACAAGCTCCCACAATAACATCAACAGGCCAATGTGCACCTGTATAAATGCGTGAATAACCTACTAGAAAAGCGATCACAAAGGCGCCAATTCCCAGACGCCGATAAAATAAAAAGAGAACTGTTGCTATCACAAAGATATTTGCAGCATGCGAGGAGGGAAAGGATACGCCTTGAATTTTTGTTCCTAGCGGCGGTACTTGCGGAGAGGAAATCTGAGGACGTACAAAAAGAGTGGCTATTTGAGGTGATGAGGGAACTAGAGAAACAACACGCACACCAGGTTCCACCTGCAGGGGACGCGCACGTCCCACAAGATGCTTGATTGTATGGACTATCACTCCATCGGTCATCCCAAGCGCAAGTGCCAATATCAGCAACATGATGCGAATGCGAACATTTCCAAACAGAAGACCTAAAAATACCGCTAAAAAAATAAGCGGACGCCATGCAGAAAAATTAGTAATCCCAGCCATAAAATGATCCATGAGTGGAGAAGTCATTTCGCGATTGATCCAATGTTGAAAAAAATGGTCGAACATTATCTTAAGTAGAACAGTGATTTTTTAAGTGAAGCAAGGCAAGATTATGGGGTGAGACTCTGCTAGACAATGACCGTTTTTACGTTAAACCTTGAGAAAGAAAATTTATACTAAACCAACTCATTAACTAACTTATTGATTTATCTAGAGAATACGTGAAGTCATGATCTCTACCTTCAGAAAAACCTTATTATGGCCATAATTACATTTAGTGGAAATCCTATGATTAATGTTGCAGGTGCCTACTTTCCTGCATGGCTGGGCTGTATGGTCGTTGGTGTTTTCGGAACATGGTTTTTAGGAATTCTCTTTCATCGTTTGACATGGTCATCAATCCTTCAACCACCAATCCTGATGATTCCTGCCATCTTTAGTGCTATCACACTCTGGACATGGCTTCTTTTTTTTGCAGCACGATGAGTGAGGATCCTACATCAACTCAAGAAGTTTTACTCAGCACACGCCATTCATGGAGTAATATTCTGGCACACCCGAATATTATTCTTTTCATTTTTCAGGCACTCATTCTATTGACTGTAGTTATTGGTATCATCAAAGTTTGGGATAACGTCCAAACATTTCCTAGGACTGATGATGCAGAAATTATTGCCAATACGGTTGGTGTTGCAGCTCAAGTTGGTGGAACCATTGTAGAGCTTCATGTTGTTGACAATCAAAAAGTCAAACGCGGTGATCTTATCATGACCCTTGATGCCAGGCCTTATGAAGCAGAGGCAGCACGTGCCAAGGCAAAACTGGAGCTTGTTTGCAGCGAAGTCAAAGCACTCGAAGAACAAATACGAGCCGCTCAAGCCACGTTGCATGATCGTGAAGCAAAGGCTGCCTATGCGCTCATGCATTATGAACGACTCAAACCACTACTGGAAGGTAACTTTGCTTCTGCTGATAAAGTACAACAAGCACAATCTGATGCAGAAAGTAGCACCGCTTTAGTCCATGAAGCAGAGGCGATGGTAGCGAAAGCTATTAATAATCTTGCAGAAGTTAATGGCAAAAATACGCATATTGAAGAAGCAGAAGCAGAGCTCTGGAATGCAGAACTACATGTCTCTTACTGTAAGATTTATGCTTCGTGCGATGGCTATATTACGAATTTAAAAATCGCCCCTGGTTCCTATGCCGGACGCGGCGAGCAACTCTTTACTATTGTTGATTCGAGTATCTGGTACGTACTGGCTAACTTTCGGGAAATTGATATCCGTCGTATTAAAGAAGGTCAAAGTGTCCGCGTGTATCTCATGGCACGTCATCAAACGCCCATCTCAGGCATCGTGCAAGGTATCTCTCGTGGTGTGTTCCCTTACGTAGGTATTTCTCAAAATAGGGCGGGTGAAGGAGGTGTATTAGCTGTTGTTCCGCCGACTTTTGATTTTATTCAACTAGCAACACGCTTCCCTATTCGGATTGTCCTACAAGGAGAAGAAAAATCGGATTTTCGATTAGGTGGCAAAGCTTCTGTCATTATTGATACACGTAACACCCCATTGGGTGGTCCATTAAAATTACTCCAAGAACCTTATTATCTTCCCTTCACACCACCTCTCTATCCTCCTACAACAGTAGAAAAGAACGAATAGTAATGACTCATTTCAAGGCAACACCCAAGGAAGAAGCAACAACATCTGCTCTCTCTGCTGCCTTTGGCACTGCAGCTACAGTTTTATGTATCGAAGCATTACATATTCCAGACGCCTACATAGCACTGAGCTTGGCAGCTTCACTCTCACTACTGCCTACACCATCTTTTCAAAATTTTCTTTTTCGTCTGCTATCGGTAACCTTAGCAGTCACTGGTGGCGGACTTCTCCTCGTTGCGCTACCAGAATCACCTTGGGTGTATTTTTTCTTTATCAGCTTTATTGCTGCAATCGGATATCATTTTTTTCTAAAAAATTTTGGCGCAGGAACTGCTTTTGCTTTTAGCGCTTATTTTGTAGCCATGTGTGTGAAAGCAATGATTGCAATAGCCTCATGTAATATTCTTATTACCGGACTTCATTTACTCTCTCAGGCAATTATTCCTATTGTGCTCACATATGGAATCGCGTGCTTATTAAAAAAAAAATCAGATCTTTGCACGTATGTTTCCTTACAATCCCCTCTAGCCCGGATATTTCATACCGATTCTGCTGCGGCTTGCGAAAACCTGATGGATACTGCGTCAGCTTCGAATTGCTCCTCGTGCAGTATGAAACATACAGCCGTCGTCGCAATCCATCACCTTCCTTGTCACCATCAAGATTCGCGGCGCCTCGCGACGAATCAGTATGAAATATGCGGGCTAAATAGCATGATTAACATTGGTCTTGTTGTTTCTATCGCCATCATCGTAGTGCTCTGCCTAAAAACATCTCAATCAACGCGCCTGATCATTGCGAGTATTTCAGGTATTACAACCTTGGAAATAGAACAATCTGCAACATTATTTAAGCAAAAGATGTGGGGTTATATTTTTGGAGCACTCCTCTCTATTGCCTATATTGTAGGTTTGGTAGCATTGACTAATGATTTTGCAATCTACCTGTTAAGCTTAGGCTTGTTCTTTGGTTGCTTGGAATGGCTAGCTAACTATTACGGAACCAAAAAAATTCTCTTGCGTGCGATGGCAACCATGTTTTCTTACTCTGTGCTCATGATACCAGCACCCGATAGTAATTTGTATATTAGCTTAGAGCGCATTGTCATGAGTCTGATTGGCTTTTCTATTGCCATTCTTGTTTTTTTAATCATGGGGGAGATACAAAAAATCACTCGCTTCATGATCGCCTTTAAGAAACCAAATAGATGAATATATTTTTTTTTAAAAAAAGAAGAATCCCAACTACCACTCTACAACTTTTTACAAGACAACTCGCGATTTTGCTTGATGCTAGGTTACCTCTAGGTCAAGCACTCACAGTTTTAGCAGAACAAGAATCAAATGCAGCTTTCAAAAAAACCCTATCTGCACTGATAGAAAATATTCAAAGCGGTAACACCTTGAGTGAAGCGTTAGCAGGATATCCCAGTCTTTTTTCTTCACTCTACATTAATATGATTCGGGCAGGAGAAATGAGCAGTACACTGAGCACCGTCTTAAGTCGATTGGTTTCATTCCAAGAGCAGATCCAAAAAATGAAACAGAAAATAACTTCGATGCTTTTGTATCCGGCGATTGTATTGATTGCGGCACTTCTGATGATCTTTTTTTTAGGAGGTATGATCATTCCTAAATTTGAAATTATTTTTGCTGATGGATTTGAAAAAAACAGCCTTCCCTCATGCACACTTTTTCTTTTAGAGGCCAGCCAATATATACGAAATCACATCATGACGATGATACTATTACTAATTGCATTCCTCGTCGCTATCAAATTTGCATTCACTCTAGAGGCGTTTTGCGAATTCTTTGATCGATTATTTCTAGGACTTCCACTCATAGGCAACGTTTTAAAAAAACACTATATCTCACAATGTTTTTATACCTTAGGAACGTTAATACTCCATAATGTTCCTCCACTAGAGGCCATCCAGATAACGCAAAAAATCTCAAATAATAGAGCTATCGAAAAAGCCATGAAGATGATTCATCAGAGCTTAGAAGCTGGTGACTCTATCATGTATCCACTCCAGGCGAGCCATCTTTTCCCACCAATGGCAATGAGCATAATCGCCATTGGGGAGCATACAGGCAGGCTAGCTGAAATGCTGCTACAAGTAGCGACTATTTATGAACAGGATGTCCATCATCGCATAACTCAACTCATGATACTTATCGAACCATGCCTGATTCTGCTTCTAGCCTGCTTCGTCGGAGGAGTTGTGATCGCACTTTTTTTACCACTCATGACAATGATTGGAAGTATCGGAAATTAATCAGAATTTTTCCTGCTGATTGTGATGAGTATATATAGCGCCGATTCAAAAGTGAAGTGCAACAGTGATCAATAATTAGAAGGGCTTTGTTGAGCTCAAAGGTGCATTAATTTTTAGAAGGGTAGGAGTGAGCTTGTTGGCAGGCAAGCTGAAACAGGAAGGCACGTGATCAAGAAAAGGATGAAGGTGTTTCACGTAAGGTTAGAGGAGTCTTGGAGCGAAGCGACAAGACGACGGAAACCTGGAGTGAAATACCTTCATCCTTGGGGCGCGCTGATGTTTTAAAACAACAGGATAGTCTTCAAGCGTGAGAGAGAAGAGTTTTTCGGAATCGAGGACTTCGAAAGAAAACTTCGGAAGGTGTTTTATAGTCGAGCACTTTTCTTGGGCGATGGTTCAAAAGCTCTTCAATCCTTTCTAGGAGCTCGTCAGAAACTTTGCTTAGGTCAGTTGACTTAGGTAGATACTGTCGCACAAGTCCATTTGTATGCTCGTTCAATCCTCTTTCCCAAGCGTGATAAGGTGTTGCAAAATAGCAGAGCGCATTAAGGGCAATTGCAATATTTCCATGTTGCGCAAATTCTTTTCCATTATCAAAAGTTATTGTGTGAACAGGATGGGGCAATGCGCTCATTTTTTCTACCGTTGCTTTAAAAACAAGCGTTGAGTTTTTTCTTTCGATGCTTTTGAGCTGAGTAAATTTTGAGCATCGATCGACCAGAGATAGAATAGTCCCTTGATTCTTTGCTCCAATAATAGTGTCTCCTTCCCAATCACCAATGCGTAACTTTCGCTCAACAATCTTTGGACGTTCTGAAATATCAACTCGCCCTGGAATGCAACCCCTGCCTGCTTTTCCAGACGATCGCTTGTGATATTTGCCACGATGTCGAAGGTGCTTGTAGAGTTCTCCTCCAGATTTCTTGTCGGCCCATATCATTGTATAAATGCTCTCATGACTAATGAAGATGCCTTCTTTCTTAAAACGTCCTGAAATCTGCTCTGGACTCCAATCCAGTTTGATTTTTTCTTCGATCTTCGCAACCATTCCTGGCGTCATTTTGTGCGGCTTCATGCTCGCTGTGCTGCGGCGCTCCACAGCTTTGCTGTCAGCTTGATTGAGTCGATACCCTCTCTTGCCGCTATTGCGCTCTATCTCTCGACTGATCGTTGAAACATGAACGCCAAGTTTCTTCGCCATTCTTTGCATTGACCATCCGCTTGCCTTGTAGGCGTAAATTTGAGATCGTATATCCCGGGTTACATGATGATAGCCTTTGGCCATGATTATCTCCTTTGGTTTGCACCTTTGAGATTATCAACTTCATGTAGCCCATTCTATTTTTATCCTTGCCTCACCTGTTGCACTTCACCCTTGAAAGGGCC
>CAIWMF010000066.1 GCA_903913785.1 uncultured Spartobacteria bacterium
AAAATAAGGGCTGTTGTTTGCATCACTTTGAATAGGACTATTAGAGGGAACTGAATTGCTTTGAACATTAAAAATAGAGATTTGTTCAGGGCGATATTCCAGGCTGCCTGCTAAACAAGGGACAATTTCTTTACGCACTTGAAGTGCCGTGCCCCAATTGGATTGATTGTAGACAGGACTTAAAAAAGAAGCCTCATGGTAATAGACTTCACCACCCACAGAAACCTTGTATCCCATAAACCACGGCTCGGTGAGGGATGCTGTAAAATCTTTACGTTGCACACCGTATTGAACCCGTGTTCGAAAACGTTCGCCCCCACCAGTAAAGTTGGGCCAATTAAAAAGATCAAAATTTGACTGCTCGACTTCGGCAAAGCCAATTAAGTTATCAATGGAATTAAAGCCAGCACCAAAATGGAGTGCGCCAGTTTTTTTCTCTTCGACAATGACTTTAAGATCCTTGCGGCCGGGGACCAAGGTGTCTTCAGGAACACAATCAACCTTAGAAAAATAATTTAAATTCATGAGGCGAGTTTTGCTTAAGTCAACTGCAGTCGTATTATAGAGCTCGCCTGGTTGTATCACCATTTCACGACGGATGACTTTATCTTGGGTCTTCGTATTGCCTTGAATGGTCATTAAGTTAAGGTACGACTCTATGCCTTCCTCAATATGGTAGCTGAGATCAATTTCGGTTTCTGAAACCGAGGTGATCTGAGGCTGAACAGACATGTCCACGTATCCTCGTGAACCATAAAAATCACGTATTTTTTTTAAATCTGCTCCCATTCCCTCTGGTGTATAGAGTGAGCCAGACGTCATCTTCATCTCATGTTCTAATGTTGATACTGGAGCAATATTCATCCCCTCTATTTTAAGGTGATGGACGCGATATTGCTGGCCTTCATTGATCGTGAGGGTGAGGGTGATGCCATTTTTTTGGTTAGGCGTTGTTTCAACATGAGTCACTTTAGCATCAGCAAAACCGCGATTTTGATAAAGCGTCCTGATGAATTCTTGATCTTCATCAATCTCAGAGGGAAGAAGACGACCGCTCTTTGTTAAGAAAGAAAGTAGATTAGCCGTTTTTGTTTTCATCACCTTAAGCAGGTCTGAGGGCTGCACAGAATAATTTCCCACAAAGCAAATTTTCGTCACGACGAGTTTAGGTCCTTCCTTAATATGAAACACAACGCTCATGCGCTTGTTTCCTAATTCTCGAGAAGTTGCCTGAACGTTCACATCCGTGTAGTTGTGATCTTCGTAGAGTTTTAAAATTTTTTGCCGGTCATCAGCGATGCGCTCGTCACTAAAAGCGTCTCCTGGCTTGGTCGCAATTTCCTTTCTAATCTTCAAGGGAGCAATGGCAGAGGCTCCTTCAATCAAGACTTCCTCAATTTTAGGCCGACCTTGGAGAAGAACTGTTACCTTCAGGCCGCCATCAACTGGCTCGGCAAAAATTCTTGCGTTCGAAATCTCGCCGGTTGCATAGAGTGCTTTGACATCTTCCTCGACCAAATGATCATTAAAGGGCTGGTCGACTTTTGTGGCTAAGTTATCTAAAACACGTTCGCGACTCATGCTGTTTAAGCCTACAAACTGAACATTAATTTCCTTAATGAGTGGCGCAAAAGTTGTTCCTGGCGGGACTTGAGACTCAAGAGATAGGGGAAATATAAAAAATATTCCCCAAGCAACAAAAAAGAATTTTTTTAAAAATTTTTTTAAAAAATTAGGGGCAAAAGGAATCATGCGCATGGTGTCATCAAAGGCTCCATTGAAGAGTGAAATAGGTCACAGGGTCAAGCGGGAAGAAACTATTTTTCACGCTGGCAGGATTGCTAATAACTCAGAGAGCTTAGTAATTCTAAAATCAAAAAGCCCGAGTTTCTTCTCTTCTTCAACCCCAAGATCCATCCAGACCGAAGCGATCCCTGAGGCATGCGCACCTGCTATATCACGTTCTAGACTGTTGCCAATCATGATGGCTTCTGAAGCGGAAACGCGAAGTTGATCCAACATTTTTTGAAAAATAAGGGGCTGAGGTTTTCCAATACCGTGATCTCCTGAGATGATGATTGCAGAAAAAAGAGGCTCAAGCCCAGAGTGGCTTAATTTCTCTCGCTGCAAATCAGGAGCTCCATTTGTTAAGAGTCCGAGATGATAATTTTTTGCAAGTTCGCGGAGCAAGGCGGATGTCCCGGTGAATAGGCGTTGACGCGCACGCCGCTCGTGCTCAAAGAGCGCGACACATTGTTCTGCAATCTTTGGAGCCTCTGGATATTCTTTGAGTATTTCATCAAATACCCCCTGACGATATGCAAGAGCCCAGGTACGCAAGGCCCTTAGTTCCTCTTGTTCTCCATGAAAATGACCCCAGAGACATTCCATAGCACTAATGCCAATTGAGGAACAAAAAGAATAGCAGGGACCTTCCTGCCATTTTTTTTTAGCGATCATCGACACATCCTTGATGAATTGCTCCTGCTCTTCCCTAGCATTGATTCCAAGAAATTCGGCAACGTTTCTGAGGGCCTCACGTGACACTTCTTCGTCGACAAGTAGGGTGTCATCCAAATCAAAAATAAGCGCACGCGCCTGCAAGGCCGGAGAAACATATTTGTTGGGTTTTTCCGCCTGCATGTCATTGTCTTGGCATAGTTCATGGGAGTCTGCTAAGAAGGCTGCGTGCATGATAAGAAATATCCGGATTAAAGCTTGAGCAAGTGATGCAGCGCAGAAGCGATCGTCGAGGCTGTGGGCCGATGTGTTCCCCAGAGCGCAGGATGAAAGGGGACGGGTGTGTCTTTTGCATTGAGGCGCTGGGGAGGGGCATCTAGAAGCCCAAAACCCTCTGCGGTCACGCGTGCGATGACTTCAGCGGCAACACCACTCCACGGGAACGCTTCACTCACAACTAAG
This sequence comes from uncultured Spartobacteria bacterium, assembly GCA_903913785.1. GTDB lineage: Bacteria > Verrucomicrobiota > Verrucomicrobiia > Chthoniobacterales > UBA6821 > CAIWMF01. The sequence continues at coordinate 2,923 of CAIWMF010000066.1, forward strand.
AGGCGTCCTGTCCGTGCTACGGAAGCTAAGATGGTATCAGTGTCCAGGGGTTTTACAGATCGGAGATCGACCACTTCAATTTCATACCCATCATGGGCTAATGCTGCAGCAGCAGCTAATGATTCATGGAGCATGGCACTATAGGTCACAAGGGTGGCATCACGACCAGGGCGTGTGACCCGTGCCTTATTAGACGGGAGCGCGCATGTGGGAAGTGCCTCGGCTTTGAGATGATAATAGAGAAATTTATGCTCACAAAAAATCACTGGATCATCGATAGTAATGGCCTCGAGAAGCATTGTGTAGGCGTCTTCAACGGTCCCTGGAGTCATGACCACAAGCCCAGGAAAATGGGCATAAATAGCCTCTAGGCTTTGACTGTGAAAGGGGCCGCCGCCAGAAGTTCCTCCGCACGGCAGGCGCACGACAAGAGGGCAAGGGACTTCTGTTCGATAAAACAAGGTTGCTGCATGATTGACAATTTGGTTCAAACCACAGGTCGAAAAATCGGCAAACTGCATTTCAATAATGGGTCGCATTCCCTCAATCGCAGCGCCAATAGCCATGCCAATCATAGCATCTTCACTAATTGGAGCGTCCATGACGCGGCCAGGGAATTGCTTGGCAAGATTTTTTGTGGCTTTAAAAGCTCCTCCAAAAGCACCTACATCCTGGCCATAAATAAACACCCTAGAATCTTCTTCTAGTGCTCGTGCCTGGGCTGCACGAATTGCCTCAAGGTAAGTAATGCTCGTCATGTTAGTTTGTGAGATCATAGGAGATGCGCATTAGAAAATAGTAGATATCGAGAAGATGTCGAGATCTAGCCCGAATATTTCACACTTGATCACCTGCGGAGACCGGGAAGTCAGATGGATGTTGCGTTAGACTCACATGGTGACTTGGGCAACACCAGTGCTCGTCTCGCCCTTTCAGGGCTGCCCCTAACCTAACGGTTACGGCAGTCTCCCCCGCGGTCTCTTGGGCCGCCGGTGGTACCCCATCCTAGCTTCGCAGCCTCCTCGTCACGATCAGTATGAAATATGCGGGTTACAACCAGGATAAAAAATAATGAGTTGTTTCTTTTGCCAGCTTCATGTAAAGCAGTGCACCGCCATTTATAAAAAATATAAAAAAATTCTATGTTTAACCTCATGCAACTCTCGAAGAACGGTATTCATCTTGCTATGATCTGTGGATCCTTTGGCATTATTGTGGCCCTTGTTCTTATTCGCTCCATTCTTAAAGCGCCGGCTGGCACCCGCAAAATGGGTACTATTGCAGCAGCTATTGAGGAGGGTGCTAAGGCTTATCTCAATCGACAAATCACTGCTATTTCTCTCATTGCAGTCGTGATTTTTGGAGCGCTTCTCTACTTCAAAGGACAAACGACTTCGACTGGTTTTATTATTGGTGCTGTTTGTTCGCTTGCGGCAGGATACGTTGGCATGCGCATTGCTGTGGTTGCCAATCTTCGAACCGCCGCAGGAGCTTTGCTCTCACGTCATACAGCCATGCGCATGGCATTTAGTGGTGGAGCAGTGACTGGCTTGTTAGTGGTGGGTCTTGCGCTCCTATCAGTTGGAGGATTTTTTGTCTTAGCATCTCAACTCTTAGGTGAGGCAGAAGCTGTGAGTAGCCTCATTGGCCTCGCGTTAGGAGCAAGCCTAATTAGCGTATTTGCACGTCTTGGTGGTGGCATCTACACGAAGGCAGCTGATGTTGGAGCCGATCTTGTGGGTAAAATTGAACAAAATCTCGATGAAGATGATCCCCGCAATCCTGCTACTATTGCTGATAATGTCGGCGATAATGTGGGTGACTGTGCAGGAATGGCTGCTGATGTTTTTGAAACCTATGCGGTGAGTTTAATTGGGGCCATCTTTGTTGGTTTTCTGACATTGAAATCGACTCCTGCGGCAATGATTTATCCCTTCGTGCTTGGTGGTATTTCTGTGATTGGTTCCATTTTTGCTATTTTCTATGTGAATGCTTCCAAGCAAAAACCAGGAGCCTCACTCATCACTGCAGTTGTTTTAAATGTACTTTTTTCAGCAGTTTTATTTTATCCGGCGACAAAGCTTCTTTTTCCAACGGCAATAGCAAGCACCGACAAAATTCTAACCGCCAATGGTCTCTATGCATCTGCACTCATTGGGCTGGTGATGACGGCGATTATTGTGCTGATCACAAATTATTTTACATCGACTCATTATGAACCTGTACGCCGTATTGCACGTGCCTCTGAAACTGGTCATGGAACCAATATCATTGCTGGTATTGCTGTAGGTAACCATGCGACTGTTCTGCCAGCGATATTTATTATTGCTGCAATCCTGGGTAGTTTTCAACTTGCGGGACTCTATGGTGTGGCCGTAGCCGTCATGAGCATGCTCTCGCTATCAGGTATTGTGATCTCACTGGATGCTTTTGGTCCTATCACCGATAATGCTGGTGGCATTGCCGTCATGAGTGAATCTCCCAAGTCAGCACGGCAGATCACCGATGAGCTTGATGCTGTAGGTAACACCATGAAGGCCGTGACAAAAGGATATGCCATTGCCTCCGCGGGTCTTGCAGCATTAGTTCTCTTTGGATCCTATGTTGAAGAGCTTAGAAATCACATGAATGGCGCCATGGCCTTAGCTTTTTCACTTTCTGATCCACGCGTTATTGCAGGCCTCTTGATTGGAGGGCTTCTTCCGTTTGTTTTTTCTGCCTTTAGTATCGATGCCGTTGGTAAGGCAGCAGGAGCTGTGGTCTTAGAAGTGCGTCGTCAACTCAAATTGCACCCTGGAATTCTCACTGGCAAAGATACTCCTGAGTATGGAACCTGTGTTGACATTGTCACTAAAGCGGCACTGCGCGAGATGATTATTCCTGCACTGCTCCCGATTGGTACGGTTGTTGCTGTCGGCTTTATCCCATGGCTAGGTGCAGTTGCTCTAGGAGGAGTCCTAGTAGGTACGATTGTCACAGGGCTTTTTCTTGCCATCTCGATGACCTCTAGTGGTGGGGCATGGGACAATGCTAAGAAATATATTGAAGAAGGCAACCATGGTGGAAAAGGCTCCTCGGCTCACTCTGCTGCGGTGACCGGTGATACGGTGGGTGATCCGTATAAAGATACGGCGGGACCTGCCATTAATCCAATGATTAAGGTCGTTAATATTGTCGCTATTTTGCTTGTTCCACTTTTATTTAAGTAAATGAGATCTTCTAGCCAGGATATTTGAGACCAATCTACTGCGAAGACCGAGAAGGAAAGGTAGATGATGTATGAGACTCATATTGTGACTTGGGGAGGGCTGTAGACAGACAGCCTTGCTTCAAAATGTTCGTCTGTGTTGACTCGCTTGGCGAAGCCCGTCTCACCCTTTGAAGCTCTGCCTCAAAGAAAAAAAGAAAGAAAAAAAAGAGAGAGAGCCTACAAACTCTGAGTAGTCTCCCACGCGCTCTCTTTGGGCTGCCGGGGGTGCCCCATCAGCCTTCGCAGTCTCCTCGTTACGATCAGTATGAAATATCCGGGTTTAAGTGACTTTGAAAAGAGGTTCTTAAAGATGGTCTCATACAGGGGCCTTAATTTTTAATGTTTATGAACTCAATGACTCATTCCTCACCTTTGCCGCCACCCAAGCAAGTAGCCATGATTAGTGATCAACTCGCACTAGCATGGACAGATGGAACAGAGCAATATCTCTCGCTACGCACATTGCGTAGAGCATGTCCTTGTGCAGCATGCATGGGTGAGCCTGATGTCATGGGGAATAAACTCTCTTTAGGAAAAAAAAAATACACCGCGGAGAGTTCTCTCTTAAGAAAATATGAATTTGTAGGAGCCTATGCATTGCAGTTTTTCTGGGGTGACGGGCATAGCAGTGGCATCTATGCATTTGAGTATTTAAAAAATGGATTTCTTGACCAACGCTACGGCTAACCCGAATACTTCACACTCATCTACTGCGGAGACCGGGAAGCTAGGGTGGATGCTGCGCTCAAACTCACATTATGACTTGGTGAGGGCTGTACACATACAGCCCGGTATCAAAATGCTGGGTCTGCGTTGACTCGGCTTAGCGAAGCTCGTCTTGCCCTTTGAAGGGCTGCTTCAAAGAAAGAGAAATAGATAGAGAGTCTGTAAACTCTGGGCAGTCTCCACCCTCAATCTCTTGGGCCGCCGGTGGTGCCCCATTAGCCTTCGCGGCTTCTTTGTCACGATTAGTATAAAAATATCCGGGCGAGGCGTATTTAGGCATTGACTTTATATTTTTTCTAAAGGTCGACATTCTGATCGTCATGCTGGGAGTGAAGCAATAATATCGCAAAAATATGATTCGTTCTCTTCAACATCGCCGCTGGATTATCGTCGTGCTGGGTTTTCTCAGTGCGACCAATCCGCTCTCAACGGATATGTACTTACCGGCCTTTCAGGAGATTGCCCATGATCTGCACACAACGACGGCAGCATTATCCTTTACGCTTTCAAGTTATTTTATCGGGATTGGTGTGGGGCAGATGTTATATGGTCCCATTATAGATCGTTTTGGCCGCAAGAAGCCTCTGTACCTTGGTCTTGCGCTCTATATCTTTGCCTCTTTGGGTTGTATCTTTTCGCGCAACTTGTCGGAGCTCGTGATGTGGCGTTTTGTTTCTGCAGTCGGGGGATGTGTTGCTACTGTTGTGAGTATGGCCATGGTGCGGGACTTGTTTACCGTAAAGGAAAGTACAAAAGTTTTTTCACACCTCATGCTCGTTCTCGGAGTTTCTCCGCTTCTTGCGCCAAGCATAGGAAGCTTGGTGGCCACTCATATTGGCTGGCATGGTTCCTTTATGATTTTGATCCTGCTCGTTGGGCTCATGATCATCTCTGCCGCATGGATTCTTCCAGAAAGTCACCCGGGAGATATATCCGTAGAACTCACTCCTAGATCTATTTTACGTGATTATTGGGCGCTCTTTTATCATCCTCAATTTTTTATCTACGCTCTTATTGGAGGTTTTTCCTTTGCCTCGCTCTTTGGTTTTATTGCTGCATCACCGGTACTTTTGTTTGATTTTTTTAAGGTTAGTATTTACAGCTATGGTTTTATTTTCACCTCACTTGCCGCTGGTTATATTAGCGGCAGTCAAGTGAATCTTTTGCTACTGCGCTATTTTCCTGCTCTTCAGGTGCTGCGCATAGCCCTTGGGTTAGAGCTTTTCATGTGTTTAAGCTTAACAGCTCTTACATGGATGCATTGCTTCTGCTTACCAGTTGTCTTTCTCTTGCTCTTTGGAATGTTGTTAGCTGTGGGATGTGTCTCTCCTAATGCAACGGCATTTGCCATGGCCCCTTTTGAAAGAAGGGCCGGCAGAGCCTCTGCACTTTTAAATACCATTCAGATTGTCTTAGGGACACTGACCTCGATTGCCATTGGATGCATTGATATGAAGACCATGTTTCCTATGGCTGTTGTCTTAACCATTCCTCCTTTGATAGCGGGCCTGCTATTTTATTTCAAAAATCAGTTATTAAGAGAAAGAGCATTGTAGAAAAGTCCTCTTTCCTTTCGGCTCACGGAGCTCGCTCTTCGAGTCTTCTTTTAGGATGATTTTTTATGAGCCCGGTTTTTGTTGGTGATTTTTTTGTTAGGACAGCCACATCCTCCTCCACATCCGCGGTCGTGACGCTTCTGCCACCACGTCCAGATAAAGGTAAGGAGAACCAAAAGGACGATGAGTAGTGCTATCTTTGTTTGCAATGAGGAAGTCATGAGGTGCATTTATCCAACGTGAATAATCATGGTGTGCTTGTGCAAAAAGGAACTTTTTCCTCTCATACGATTTCGCGAAAAAGCTCAAACAATGATGGCATTGCTTGATGATGATATCGCCCGAATGTTTCACACTAAAGCTATTATGGCTTGTGGAAAGCTCTATGGCTACTGTGTTCGCAGATCTTACGTTATCATTGGATAGCGTCTCGATCTTAGGCCTTGTGCTTAACCCGGATATTTCACACCGATCACCTGCGGAGACCGGGAAGTCAGATGGATCTTGCGTTAGACTCACATTGTGACTTGGGCAACACCAGTGTTCGGGAGAGCCTGGGGTAGACAGCCGTAACCGTTAAGGTTAGGGGCAGCCCGTAAGGGCGAGCCGAGCAGGTGCGAGCGAGTCAATAGGGACACATACAGCCGTCGTCAGACTTCATCACTCGCCTTGCCCCATCAGCCTTCTCGGCCTCCTCGTCACGATCAGTATGAAATATCCGGGTTAAGAAAAAATCACTGTGCTTCTAACGCTCTCTTCTCAATTTAAGACACTATAATAAGCTTTGCACTGCACCTCATGACGATTCAGTATGAAATATTCTGGCGAAAGTGCCTCTAAATTCTCTGCCGTTTTCTCATGCATTCTTTTCATTACATTAATAGCGTTCTGCATTGTGAAGGAGTTGACCTAGAAAGCTTGTCTCAAGAGGTTGGGACACCTGCCTATGTCTACTCTGCAAGAACCATTCGTGATCATTTTCGTGCTCTTCAAAAAGCCCTTGGGTCTCTCCCTCATCGGCTCTGTTATGCGGTGAAGGCCAATAGCAATCTTGCCATTCTACGTTTGTTAAAAGAGGAGGGAGCCGGATTTGATATTGTTTCTGGAGGGGAACTCTTTAAAGTCCTCAAAGCAGGCGGGAGTGCGGGTCAGTGCACCTTTGCAGGAGTGGGCAAGATGCCTCATGAAATTGAGTACGCGCTAGGCGAGGGGGTTTACTCCTTCAATGTGGAGTCAGAAGGAGAGCTCGACCTCATCAATGCCATTGCCGGAAGACTAGGCTGCAAGGCCCCTATCGCCCTGCGTGTCAATCCTGATGTCGATACGCCAACACATCACTACATTTCTACAGGGAGACATAAAAATAAATTTGGCATCGGTCTTGATCGTGCAGAGTCGCTCTATGAACGAGCCGCCTCCTTACCTCATCTCAAGATCCGCGGCATTCAAACCCACATTGGCTCTCAAATTCTCCGCGCAGCGCCTTTCCTGGAGGCTATCGAGAAACTCACGCCGCTCGTGCAAAGAATTCAGGCACGCTATGCCTTAGAATTTTTTAGTATTGGGGGCGGTCTTGGGATTGTTTATCAAGGGGCACTTGCAAGTGGCGATGCCGCGTGGTGGGCTCAAGAAAGCAGAGGGGAGAAGCTTTCTGCGCACGACTACGCACGTCACATTCTCAAACCACTCGAGCAGCTCAATCTCCCCATTTTCTTAGAGCCAGGGAGGTTTCTCGTTGGCAATGCCGGAGTCTTACTCACAAAAGTCCTCTACCGCAAAGAGACGCCCGAGAAAAACTTCCTCATCGTCGATGCCGGGATGAATGATCTCATTCGCCCTGCACTCTACCAAGGGCATCATGATCTTGAGCCGCTTGTGGCACCTGATGATCGTCCCTTGGAAAAGATCGATGTTGTTGGTCCTGTCTGTGAAAGTGGTGATTTTTTTGCCCAAGATCGCAGACTCCCTCGTATGGAGGAGGGAGAGCATCTTGCCGTCATGAGTGCAGGCGCCTATGGCCTCGTCATGGCATCGAACTACAATGCCCGTCCCTTACCACCAGAAATCCTCGTTAACGGCAGCACCGCCTCCCTTGTACGTCGTCGCCAGAGCTGGGAAAATCTCGTACGTGAAGAAATCTAACCCGGATATTTCATGCCTTATCGTGACGAAGAGGCTTGCAAAGGCTGATGGGCTAGAGTAGAGCAATATTTTATTGCCATAAAGTTTTGCTCACTATTATCATCGTCTTCATGTCGATCTTTTCGATCGAGCCGGTCTCATCCTTACAAGACTCCCAAGAAGGGCAACCGGCAGAAAAATAACAAGCTCAAACCCGGTCGCGGTACAACGCATCGGAAGTCACAAAAACCAAAAAAACGATATGTTAGGTTCTCTGCGTACAGTGGCTGGTAATGCAGGTAGTATGATTAAGGGTATGCCTGGCCGCTTCTCTCAACGTCTTAGGGGTGCTGACAATCAGTTTGAAGAGCGATATGCCCCAGAACTGAAAAACGTTAAAGCACAATTTGGCGAAACGGATGATAGGTATAAAAATTATTGTGAGCACGTAAAAGCACAGTATGACTATTCTTATAAGCACAGTTGGAATTCTGTTATATCTGTTGAGGATGAAGATGCCCTGATGTTGAATCATGCATTAGCTCAATCAGAGGCCTCAAAGGCCGAGGCAGAAAAAAACACTTTTGCTTCTCTCAACATTACAACAGTAACCTCAGCATACGATGATGATGATGAGACTTCTTCCTTAAGTAGTAGACTTAGTTTAAACAGCAGCTCGTCGCGCTCTAGATCAAACTCGACGTCATCGGTTGATTCCTCAATGAGTGAAGACTCAGATGATGATGGTTTAGGATATCGGAGCTCTAGATCCAGCTTCGCAAGCGACAGCAGTCTACCCCCCTCTTCCTCTTCCTCGTCCTCCGGAGAGGAAGAGTAGACCTGCAGGAACAGCACCACTCACGGGGGATAAAAAACAATTATTCAGCGCTCCTACAAGTAACGGTTCGCAGGGTAATAAACCTACTGGTGAGCAGGGGCACACAGTTTTAAGGGGAATAAGGAATGTAATCTTCGCCTCAAAAGATGTGCCTCATCGAGCTACCCTAACGTCATCAGGCCCTGATCAGCTAAGAGAATCAGAAGGCTATCCGTTGAGCGCCCTTCATATCGGTAGAATGAGTCAAGCAGGGATGCGAGGAGCATTTCAACAAGAACAAGAAATGCCTGATAGTTTCAGTTTCAATAGTAGGCTAACGCGTGTTACTGACTCAACAATGATTGCCCGTATTAAGCAACAAAACAGGGCAAGGTGATGTACCTAATTAAGAGGATTGATCACTTTGAGGAAGTCAAATTTTCGAAAGTCAGTGTCTGCAGAGTAGATGGTTTTAACACCATGTTGTCGCAGGATTGCTGCTAGATGCGCATCAGAAACAAGGTTCCCGCGGACATGAAGCCCCTTAGTTGTGTGTGCATAGTGCTCGGCGAAACCTTCTTCTTCTCCAATCATTCTGACCTGAGGCAAAGCAAGCAAATCGTCAATATTTTTCCACGCTTCTTGAGGGGTAAGAGGAATAGGAAAAACGCTCGGGTGTGTTGTCATTCTTTGATAGCTCATTAACGTCATCCATGGCAGGAAGAGAAGTTCAGACTCATTGAGTTTCTCATCAAGAAAAGAAATTGCTTGTTGTTGGCAATCTTTGTCGCCTGGATTAGAAGCATAGACAAAAATATTAACATCAATAGAGTAGCTCATTTTTTTTGGTAAAATTCTTGATCAAGAATTTTGTAAAGAGCTTCTTTATCAGAGATATCAATTTTTGCTGGCCCCATATTTTTTGAGTGCCATTTAAACTTTGGAGGCGCTTTCTTTTTTGCTTTATGAGCGGATAATGCCTCTGCAAGCAGTGCCGTCGCTGCTTTTCCAAGGGAAAAAGAATGACTCTTGCTAAAGGCTTTGAGCTCTTTAAGAATAGGTAGTTCTAGATCAAGTGTTGTTCTCATGATGCGTGATGTTTTTCAAAAGAGCATCAGATGTCAATAAAAAATGAAGTGAACCATGATGGGTCGTAGGAGGGGTCAGGACATGGGTCACACGATGGTGTTTGTTGAGATGATGGTTTTGGGTTATTGTTACTAGTTTTCACAATGGAAGCTACGCACTTGATAGCCTCCTGGCATGAGCCATCATTTTTCTTGGTCCCAATTTTTATCTATGAGCTCTGATCAAACGTTTCTTAATTTTTCAAAAGAAGAAGATATTCCCGGTCCTGTAACAAAGGATCTGCTCGCCCTGCGCAAAGAGATTCAGCATCACGACGTCCTCTACTATGATCAGGCGACGCCTCGAATTTCAGATCGTGAGTATGATCGGCTCTATGGGGAGCTCCTTGCCTTAGAAAAAAAATATCCGACCCTCATCACCAAGGACTCACCTACCCAACGCGTCGGTGAGCGAGCACAAGGATTTCAAAGCGGCCGGCATCATGTGCCCATGCAGAGTCTAGAGAATACGTACTGCGAAGAGGAGGTGCTCGACTTTATCAAACGCCTCCACAAGCTTCTTCCTAATAATCTAATTTCAGAGTCTAGGGAAGCTGCAAGTAACGACCTCGCTCTATCGATTGATTCCGGTAAACGCGATCACTCTACGCTCTCGACTTCTTGTTCTTTATCCCCCTCAGCGACTGTAACAACAGATTCTAAAAAGGAGGATCCAGCAGAGGCGCCCATCGCCCTCACCCTCGAGCCTAAGATTGATGGGGTGGCCATTTCCTTGCTCTACCGTGATGGAATCTTTGTGCGTGGGCTCACGCGTGGTGATGGAACGTGCGGCGATGATGTGACGCGTAATCTTGAGGTGATGCCAATGATTCCAAAAAAACTACACGGCATGGCGCCCTCTCTTCTAGAAGTGCGTGGGGAGGTTTATCTTTCTAAAAAAATGTTTCTCACGCTCAATGCCCAGCGTGATGAGGCAGGCTTACCCGTCTTTGCCAATCCGCGTAATGCGGCGGCCGGTTCGCTCAAACAGCTGGATCCCTCGATTGTGAAGGAGCGTCACTTAGAAGCGATTTTTTATGGTTGTGGGGCACTCGAAGGGATGTTGATGACGACACAGACGGAGTTGATTGAAAAACTGCGCGCCTGGGGTCTTCCCACCCATGAGAGCATAGAATGTGTACGAACCCCACAGGAAGTATTGCAAGGGATCGAGCGCCTGGGAACAATCCGTCATGATTATGTGTTTGAAACCGATGGAGCTGTTCTTAAGGTCGATTCCTTCGCGCAGCGAGCACGTCTTGGATCAACGAGCAAAGCTCCTCGCTGGGCCATTGCCTTTAAATATGAGCCAGAGCAAGCCACAACACGCTTGCTTGGGATCACCATTCAGGTGGGGCGCTCCGGAGTCTTAACGCCAGTGGCTGAGTTAGAGCCTGTCTTCTTAGCGGGAAGTAAGGTCTCACGTGCAACCCTCCATAACGAAGAGGAAATTCGGCGTAAAGATCTGCGTATTGGCGATGCTGTTGTGATTGAAAAGGCAGGAGAGGTGATTCCCTCGGTCGTCGGCGTCATCTACGAAAAGCGCGATGGGACCGAGCGAGCGTTTCATATGCCAACATGCTGTCCTTCCTGTCACGGGCCTGTCACCCGAAGAGCTAAGGAGGTGGCCCTGCGATGCCTTAATGATCACTGTCCTGCACAGCTGCGCCGACGCATCGAATACTTTGCCAGCCGTCACGCCATGGATATTGCAGGCCTTGGGGAAGCGGTCGTTGCCCAACTTATCGAAGCGCGGCTCGTCCACAATATCGCTGATCTTTATCATTTGCATGCAGAGGAGCTCTTAGTGCTCGAGCGCATGGGAGAGAAAAGTGTCCACAACCTTCTTAAAGCCATTGATCAAAGTCGTCGTCAACCCCTCTGGCGCTTGTTGGTGGGTCTTGGGATCACCCATGTCGGTGTGAGAGCGGCTCGCATGCTCGCCGAGCACTTTCACACGTTGGAACAATTATCCCTAGCCTCGATCCAAGAGCTCTGTGCTATCGAAGAAATCGGAAGTGTCATGGCTCAAAGCATTCATGATCACTTGCGTGAGCCTGCCATGCAACAACTCCTGGCAGCATTCAAAAAAGCAGGAGTGCATTTTGGGGAGAATGATCCCGTCTTAGTTGTCCAACAAGGTCCGCTGCAAGGAACTATCTGGGTCATCACCGGAAGACTCAGCCAATCACGCGAAGCAATCGCCGAGCTGATTCGCTCTTTAGGAGGCAAGATATCATTGAGTATCAGCGCTAAAACTACGTATTTACTCGCAGGCGAAGACCCTGGAAGCAAGCTTGCACGCGCTCAAAAGCTAGGAGTGAGCGTTCTGGAGGAGTCGCGCTTTCGTGAGATGATTGGAGCTTAACCCGCATATTTCATACCGATTCTGCTGCGGCTTGCGAACACCTGATGGATACTGCGTCAGCTTCGAATTGCTCCTCGGGCAGTATGAAACATACAGCCGTCGTCGCAATCCATCACCTTCCTTTTCTAAATCAGGATTCGCGGCGCCTCGCGACGAATCAGTATGAAATATGCGGGTTGCCTCATCAATAAATCAACGCTTGGTTTTGCTTGCTGGGAGTCTTTTGAATCGATACTCTTCAGCCTGATTTATGCGTTATCGTGATACTGTTTCTTTACCCAAAACTGATTTCCCCATGAGGGCAGGGCTCGCCACGCGTGAGGTAGAAATCCTCGCCCGCTGGAATCGAGAAAATATTTATGATCATATTCAGCAGGCTCGAGAAGGCTCGCCGCGTTACATCCTTCATGATGGGCCTCCCTTTGCCAATGGGAAGGTGCATATGGGCACTGCCTTAAATAAGCTCATCAAGGATTTTGTGGTGAAGTCAAAAACGATGTCTGGCTTTCAGGCTCCCTATATTCCTGGTTGGGATTGTCATGGACTTCCTATTGAATTTAAAGTCGTGCAATCCTCGGAGGGTCTCACTCCTCTTGAGATTCGCAAAAAATCCGAAGCCTACGCGCGTTCCTTTATTGATATTCAGCGTCAGGATTTTAAACGCTTAGGCGTCTTTGGGGATTGGGAGAATCCTTATCTCACACTTGATCCTGCCTACGAAGCTCAGATCATTCGCTCGTTTGGCAAGATTGTTGAACATGGGCTCGTCTACCGCAGCAAGAAGCCGGTCCATTGGAGTACGGGCGCTCAGACCGCACTAGCAGAGGCGGAGATTGAATATCAGGAAAAGACATCTCCAGCCATTTATGTCGCCTTTCCTTGCAATCTTTCAGACAGCTTGGAGAGCGCTGAAGTATTGCGTAGCTCTTTGAGTCAAGAGCATCAAAGAGCTTTAGAAAATACGAATATTCTCATCTGGACAACGACTCCATGGACCTTGCCTGCGAATGTGGCTATTGCGCTTAAAGCCGATGCGACCTACGTCATTTTGCATGCACGGAAAAAAGAGAGTGCCCTTTTAGAATCCCAATACCTCGTTGCAGAAGCCCTCGTTGAAAAAATCTGTGAGGCCTGTGCCCTAGAAAAAATTTCCCTTGGACCCACCTTCTTAGGAAAAGAGCTCGAGGGGATGAGTGTGCAGCATCCTTTCTTGCGACGTAGGGCGACGCTTCTGTGTGCTGACTTTGTGACCCTCGATACCGGCACTGGCCTTGTGCACATCGCTCCCGGGCACGGTGAAGACGACTATGCCTTAGGGATGAAACATCATTTACCCCTTCTCTCGCCTGTAGATGATGCTGGTTGTTATACGCAGGAGTGCGGTCTTGCGCAGCTTATCGGCAAGCACGTCTTTGCTGGCAATCAAGAGATTATCGATTTGCTCGCCGCTCATGGGCTGCTACTCGGACATCACGACCACATTCATAGCTATCCGCATTGTTGGCGCTCGAAAACCCCGATTCTCTTTCGAGCTGTGGAGCAATTTTTTATTAATATTTCTAAGCTTCGTGAACAAGCGCTCCATGCTATTGATGAAGTTGTGTGGCTGCCTCATTGGGGACGCAATCGTATTCGTGGTACTGTGGAAAATCGTCCGGATTGGTGTATCTCGCGTCAACGCTCTTGGGGGGTCCCTTTGCCTGTTTTTTATGATCAAGAAGATCAGCCTATTTTAGATCCTGCGATCATTAGTAAGGTTGCCGAAGTCATTGCCGAACACGGTTCTAATGCATGGTTCTCTCTAGATGATGCCACATGGTGTGAGCTTGTCGGAGCGCCTAAGGGATCAACCCGTCGTTATGATACTCTTGATGTCTGGATTGATAGTGGTGTGAGTCATGAAGCCGTCTTGCGCACGAGGCAAGAATTGGACTTTCCAGCAGACCTCTACCTAGAGGCGACCGACCAGCATCGTGGTTGGTTTCAATCCTCACTCATGACTTCGATCGCGCTCCATGGTCTTGCCCCTTATAAAAGCGTCCTCACCCATGGCTACGTTGTGGATGTCGATACACGTGAGAAAATTTCAAAATCCAATCAAGGCACCCCTGGCTACCACAAACCAACGGAAGTAGAGCACTTTATTAAGACCTATGGCGCTGATATTGTGCGGCTCTGGGCGAGTAGCATTCAGATTACGGATGATGTTCCTTTTTCTGAGGAGATTTTTGCTCGTGTCACCGATGCGTATAGACGCTTGCGCAATACACTCCGGGTTCTTTTAGGAAATATCACTGGATATGACCGAGATGCGTCTCCGGTGGAACCAAGCGGCATTGACGCGTGGATCCTCGCGCGTCTCCAACAGGTCGTTAATATCTGCCGGGAAGCTTATGATGAGTTTGCCTTTCAGCGCGTGTATCACACTATTAACCAATTTTGCACCGTTGACTTGAGCAGCCACTACATTGATGCCACTAAGGACCGGCTCTACTGTGATCAAAAGAGCTCAGTGCGTCGTCGATCCACTCAGGCAACAATGGCAACTGTTTTTGAGACACTCACGCGTCTCCTGGCCCCAATCCTGGTCTTTACTGCTGAAGAAGCTTGGGGGCATTATTGCTCTACAAGCTCCATTCATGTAGAACTTTTCCCGCAAGTAAGACCAGTCGACGAGGCTCTCTTGGAGCGCTATGACAAGCTTTTTGCCTTGCGCGCAGAGATTGCACAAGCCCTAGAAAAAGCACAACATGACGGGCTTATTTCCAATCCACTCGAGGCACGCGTGATGGTCACAACAGAAGAGGCAAGCCTTTTACAAAGTGTTGCAACTCCCGAGGCTCTTGCCCAGATCGAAGAACTCTTTATCCTAAGCCATCTTGAAATCAGCCAAGGAGAGGAGCGTATCACTATTGCAAAACAGACTGCCCAAAAATGTGAACGCTGTTGGCGTCATCGAGACGATGTCGGGAAGCATCAAGTGCACCCAACCTTGTGTAGCCGGTGCTTCGCAGCTGTTGAAGAAAGATAAAAACTCGATCAATATAATTTTTTTTATGACATCCCCGCTCTACTTTATCCCTATTGTTTTTTTATTAGTTGCTCTTGATCAGCTCACCAAGCTGCTTGTCCTCTGTGCTATTCCCCTCTATGGAACGCTCAAAATCATTCCTGGAATTTTTTATCTCACCCACCTCTACAATACGGGAGCGGCTTTTGGGATGATGCATGATAGCAATCGGTTTTTTATGATTGTTTCCCTTGCTGCCTTATTGATCTTATTTTGGCAGCGTCATCATTTTGTAGCACTCTCCTTGCAGCTCGGCTGGGTCTTATTGCTGAGTGGTATCCTTGGGAACCTTACGGATCGAATTTTCAGGGGGCATGTCGTTGATTTTTTAGGCGTGCAGATTTGGAATTATTATTGGCCGCCCTTTAATGTGGCCGATACCTGCATTTGTATGGCGACGGGCTTTTTTTTACTTAGCGCCTTTTCCTCTCAACGAAAATAGCAGGAGGAGTGTGAAATATGCGGGCTAGGCGGGTGAAGGATTATAATGCTGGGCTATCTGTATAACACACCTCCCAAATCACTATTCGAGACCAACGCAGTAATAGAGTCAAATGACGTTGAAATGAACCGCCGAGTTATAGTGTATGCACTCCTCTTATTTCTCAATGAGAACTTGAGTTGATACTAGCTTTCTGCTAGGAGAGGATGGTTCTTTTCAATAATTGATCCTTCTTCATGTCTTCTACTATTCAAAATCCCCACGATCGTTTCTTTCGCGCTTCGATGAGTAACCCAAAGGTGGCTCGAGAATTTATTAAAAAACATGTATCCACACCAACTCAAAAAAATATTATGACGATCGCAGAAGCATTTGTTGAAGAAGGCAGACAAGAAGGTATTCAAACAGGTATTCAAAAAGGCAGGCAGGAAGGCCAAAATGAAGAGCGTAAAAAATTCCGCGCACTCCTTCACAAACAACTCGAACGACGTTTCCCAGGTCAAGTGACTTCCAATCACTTGGGCTTACTTGAGGAGGCTGATGGTGAGTCACTCTCGCTTTGGGGAGAAAGACTCATCGATGCTCATTGTATTGAGGAAGTTTTTATTTGGTAGAATAAGTGTTTTGTCATTGGATTTTCTGGCTCTTTACCCGTCTTTTCGTCAGTAAACCTTGCACTGCGCCTTAAGACACTTCGGTATGAGATATTTGGGCTACGTGCAAGGGCTCTCACCGATTGCAACCACGTAATCCATGCAAATATCATGGGGCTCTTTTGGTACGTCTAAGACAAGTTGCCATGGCCATGCGATGCCTGTTTTAAGGCCCCTCCATCGTGAGTCACCTAAGAGTCGATCATAAAAACCACCGCCACGTCCTAGTCGTCCGCCTGTATGATCAAAGGCAAGTCCTGGGATTAGCCCCACATCTACCTCTTCAAGTGATGCCTCTTTCCAGGTTTTAGGATCTGGTTCTTGAATGCCATAAGATCCTTGGACCCAATTGGCATCTCGGTTCCATTGATAGAGGTGTAGTTTTTCGTGATAGATACGAGGGAAAAGAAGCTTCTTTTTTTGCAAGGTTTCTAACCATGATTGCTCGTTGCACTTAGGAATATGAAAGATCGAGTGTAATAAAATGAGAGGATCGGGCTCCCCGGGGAGTGGCGCATAGAGTAGGATCACTGAAGCATTGTTCCAGTCAGGAACTTTGATCTTCACGATTTCATCAAACTTAGATGACCTTTTTGAGGTGATGCGCTCTTTCTCACCATGCGATAAAAAAGCGCATCCTTGCTGATGAGTCGTTGCGTGCAGAGGCTGTTGCTTTTTTAATAAAGTCCGCATGGTCGACCTCATGAGCTCTTTTTCTCTGAGCCTAAGCAAGTCATGATGATCGTGGTGAGAATATTGTTTTTTTAATTCCCGATTCATACAACTCTTTGAGGACATGGGAGTGAAGGAGGCGAAGATATTCCGTGGCATTGCAGTGATGTATTCAAGCCTGACTCCTGGACGTTGACGACCTCTTTTTTCTCTCTATAGTAGGAGCGCTATGAGCACGTCCCCTACAATCAGAGAGTCTGAGAAAAAGAAACGAGTCATCGTCGGCATGAGTGGCGGCGTTGACTCGAGCGTGGCAGCCTATTTACTCCAGCAAGAAGGATGGGATATTGTTGGCGTAACGATGAAACTCTGGCCGCAAGATTGTATGTCGCGCGCCGAAGATAAATGCTGTGGACCACAGGCCATTGCCGATGCGCGCAGTGTTGCACATGCACTGGGCATTCCCCATTACGTTATTGATGAAGCGGTTCCTTTTGAAAAAATTGTTATCGACTACTTTTCAGAAGAATACAAACGTGGCCGCACTCCCAATCCGTGCATCATGTGTAATGAAAAACTAAAATTTGGTAATCTTTGGGAAAAAGCCGCGGCCCTGGGAGCCGAGTATATTGCTACGGGTCATTATGCCATTATTGATCATGAGGGAGAGAAAGCCACATTGCGCAAAGGCCTAGATGAGACGAAAGATCAATCGTATTTTTTATTTAGCCTGCGTGAGTCACAGCTCAAGCGGGCACTCTGCCCGCTCGGTAGGCTCACAAAAAGGGAAATTCGCTCTATTGCCCGCAAGCTCGGTCTTAAAGTTGCCGACAAGCAAGAAAGTCAAGAAATCTGTTTTGTCCCAGGCAAAGATTACAAAGCATTTTTACGGAGTCGTGGTGATGTTTTTCAGCCAGGTGGTTTTTATGATACGGAAGGAAACTATCTTGGAGAGCATGACGGCATCGAGCTCTTCACGGTGGGACAACGTAAGGGCCTTCCTGGAGGATCGCCTCACCCACTTTATGTGATCGCTATTGATGCAGAAAAAAAACGTGTGATCTTAGGTAAAGAAGGAGATCTCTTATCTGATGTCTTTGAAATGGATCGACTCAATTGGTTAGAGCCTATTCCGGATCCAACGCAAGAAATTTCTGTTCGTGTCCGTCATGGTCATGAAGGATCCAGAGCAAAAATCCTCTCTCATCAAGATGATTATGCGCGGGTTAGTCTGCTAGAGCCGATTCGTTCAGTGACTCCGGGACAAGCTGCTGTTTTTTATCAGGGGGATGTGGTGCTCGGGGGGGGGTGGATTAAAAGGAGAGAACAAGAAAACAACAATTCCTAACATCCTGCTAGACACATGCATTACTCCTACTGCCAGACTAGCTTAACCCGAATATTTCATACTCATCTACTGTGGAGACCGGGAAGCCTGATGGATGCTGCGCCCAAGCTCGAAGTCTTCCTCGGGCTGTATGTGTACATACCGCCCAAATCACAATTCGAGACCAACGCAGTAATTATGAGCTTTCCACAAGCCGTAATAGATTTAGTGTGAAATATGCGGGTTAAAGTGGAGATCGTGTCTTAATCCTGACCTACAGTGCAGATTCTTATGAACCAAAATATGACTGGCTTTGATCCTATCGACACAATTCTTGAAGAAATACGTTGTGGAAAAATAGTCATTGTTACTGATGATGAAGATCGTGAAAATGAAGGAGATCTTGTCATGGCGGCATCGAAGGCCACGGCTGCAGATATCAATTTTATGGCCCGTTACGGGCGAGGACTCATTTGTGCTCCTATTACCAAGCAACGAGCCGAGCAGCTTGCCCTTCCACCCATGGTGAGGCATAACAGGGAAATGCATCAGACGGATTTTACCGTTTCTGTGGATGCGACGCATAGTACTTCGACAGGAATTAGTGCTTATGATCGTGCGGTGACGATTCAAGTGTTGGCCTCTCCTACGACTCGTCCCGAGGCATTACGTCAGCCTGGACATATTTTTCCCTTGCAAGCTGCTGAAGGAGGAGTCCTGCGCCGTGTAGGCCATACCGAAGCAGCGGTTGACTTAGCACGCCTAGCAGGGCTTGATCCCTCCGGCGTGTTGTGTGAAATCCTCAATGAGGATGGTACCATGGCGCGTCTTGCTGACCTCCTGAAATTTAAAAAAGAACATGGTCTTAAAATGTGTTCTATTCGTGATTTGATTGCTTATCGTCGTGTCCGAGAAAAACTCGTGACCCGAGAAGAAGAGATTTTTCTTCCGACCCAGTTTGGAGACTTTCAGCTTTTTCTCTACCGAGCAACACTGGCTGATGTCACCGAGCAATACCATCTTGCTCTGGTTAAAGGCCCGATTGATTCTAAAAAGCCAGCTCTCGTGCGCGTGCACAGTGAATGTTTTTCTGGCGACATTTTTGGATCACAACGATGTGATTGTGGCCCTCAACTTCATCGTGCACTCCAGCAAATTCATGATAGTGGTCACGGAGTGCTCGTCTACATGAAGCAGGAGGGGCGCGGCATTGGCCTTGCAGCAAAGATTCATGCTTACAAACTCCAAGAACAGGGGCTTGATACCGTCGAGGCTAATCTCAAGTTGGGATATCCGATGGATCTGCGTGATTATGGTGTCGGCGCTCAAATCTTGGTCGATCTTGGCGTACGCACAATGCGTCTTTTAACCAATAATCCTAAAAAAGTTGTCGGTCTCGAAGGTTTCGGCATTGAAATCATCGAGCGTCTTCCCATCCTTACCGATTCGAACGCTCACAACGCATCCTACCTTGCCACCAAAGAAGAAAAGATGGGTCATCTTTTAAAAAACCTCTCCAACAACAACCTTGATTCCTGCTCGTGCAAAATCTAAAAATGACAACCCCTTAAAATTTAAAATTATATGCATTATCGCGATTGTTCCTGTGGTGCTCTGCGTGCCAAAGATGTTGGTAGATTGATCACTCTTAGTGGTTGGGTTGCATCACGTCGAGATCATGGAGGTGTGATTTTTATTGATCTTCGTGATCGTGATGGAATCACACAAGTTGTCTTCCATCCTGAGCAAAATGCCCAGGCTGCGGCCACTGCGCATACTCTTCGCTCTGAAGATGTGATTTGCGTGCATGGCAAAATAGTTGCGCGTCTTGCAGGGACAGAAAATGAGGCGCTCCCGACTGGCTCATTGGAACTTGTTGCCTCCACCTTAGAGGTTATCAATCGTTCGCAAGTCCCCCCTTTTCCTATGGAGGAACGCATTGGGAATGAAGATCTCCGCTTAACGTATCGTTACCTCGACTTACGCCGGCCTGAAATGACGGCGAATCTTCGTTTGCGTCATCGTGTCACAAAAATCATCCGCGACATGCTCGATCAAGAAGGCTTTTGGGAAGTAGAAACTCCCATTCTCTGTAATAGCACGCCTGAAGGAGCTCGGGATTTTTTAGTGCCTGCACGTCTTTCACCGGGAAAATTTTACGCGCTTCCCCAAGCCCCACAACAATACAAGCAGCTTCTCATGGTTGGTGGCGTGGATCGCTATTTTCAAATTGCCCGTTGTTTCCGTGATGAAGATTTAAGAGCCGATCGACAACCGGAATTTACCCAGGTTGATCTGGAGGCTTCCTTTATTAGTGAGGAGGATATTTTTAGTCTGATCGAAAAAATATTTCAAAAGATCTTATTAGAAACTCGTGCTGTAGAGATAAAGACTCCTTTTCTCCGTATGACCTATCACGAGGCTATGAACCGCTATGGAAGCGATAAGCCTGACACTCGTTTTAAAATGGAACTCAGCGATGTGAGTACGATTTTTACACAAACAGAGTTCAAGGTATTTGCACACGCGCTCGATCATGGTGGTGTCATCAAGGCACTGAATGCAAAAGGATTTGCCTCCATTACCTCCGGACAGATTGAAACATTAACAGATGTTGCTAAGAGCGCTGGGGCCAAAGGGCTTGCTTTTATCAAAGTGGAAAACGGGGAATGGAAGTCACCGATTGTGAAATTTTTTACAGATGCACAAAAAGCTGCGCTGGCCAAGCAGATGAACATGGAAGAAGGAGATCTTATTCTCTTTGGAGCCGATTGCTTTGAAACCGCCTGTATGGCTCTTGGGCGGGTGCGCTTGAAGGTAGCAGAGTTACAAAAAATTTTTATTGATCACGATCAGCTCGCTTTTCTCTGGGTCGTTGATTTTCCATTACTCGCCTATAGCGAGGAAGAAAACAAATGGAATGCCGTCCACCATCCTTTTACGCGCCCGAAAGATGAAGATGCAGAGTTGCTTCTCTCAGGACAATTAGCAGAGATCCGAGCACAGGCCTACGACATTGTTTTGAATGGCGTAGAAATCGGAGGAGGAAGTATGCGTATTCATGAGTCAGAATTACAGGCACGTATTTTTGGCGCGCTAGGGATCGATGAAAACGTACAAAAAGAACTCTTTGGACATCTTCTCAAGGCCTTCGAGTATGGAGCTCCCCCACACGGTGGTATTGCACTCGGACTCGATCGTTTGATTTCACTTCTTGCTCAAGAAGAGTCGATTCGAGAGGTGATTGCTTTTCCAAAAAACAATCGTGGCATGGAGCTCATGACTGGTTCACCCTCTCACGTCGATGAAAAAGACCTCCGAGTCCTCTCTATTGCGACACGCAGCAAGCAGTCATAGAAAGCTTCTCTCATGAGGAGGACGTGTGTGTAATGTGTCTTTTTTTAAGAATGCTCTTGCCCTTAGGGGAACTTTCTGTGATTTTTGATGGCCCTTGAGAGTAAAAACTACACGGGTATTAAGTATTAGCCGGCATAGCTCAGTTGGTAGAGCAGCTGATTTGTAATCAGCCGGTCGTCGGTTCGAGTCCGACTGCCGGCTCCATTTTTGATCTTCCCCTGATCTTTGATCTTCAGACTATAGGTTCACAATTTTAGCGTTTTAAACAAAGTTATGGCAGGGTGGAGTGCCAAGAACGAGGACGCGAGTACCCGGAGTGACGCCGTAATACGCGGCTACAACTTTATTTAAAATGCTCTAATGGGATTGTTGATTTTCAATGGCAGGCGCAAGAATCTCTTTCCCCCATGCTTGAAAATCACCACCCAGAACTCTATTTTCACTTTCAATGTGCGATTTTTCTGAGAGAGGCTGATTACTTGATGGCTTATCAATACCTGCTTTGCTCAGTATTGGAATAATGAGTGGATCTGCATTCATCATCGCATTGTAAAAAATGAGGCATGCATTTTTTCTGGCTTCTTGCACAGAAGGATCAAGTAATGCCTGGTTATAGGCATGCTCAAGGGTCTCTGTTTCATTGGAAGTTAGCGAGGCAACTGAAGTTGCCGGGAAACTTGTGAGCCAGCTTTTAAAATCACCGCCCCAATTTTTTTTATTCTGACGGCCTCTTATTTTATTTTCAGGACCTTGAGTATCCATATTTGCAAGAATAGTATCGATCGAGGGATCTGCTTTTAACATGGCTGCATGGAGAGCCATGCGTGTGATTTCACTAGTTGACTCTACGGAAGGATCTGCAAGAGCCTTTTGACGTGCCGTGAGAAATTCGATTTTTTCAGAAGAGGTGAGGGATTCTAGAGAGGCTTTAAGGGAAGGGATTTTTTGAGGCTCTGGATCATGATCGCTCAGTGGCAGAGCTCCATGTAGCGTTAAACAAAATGGACATAGAGCACCTATGCATAGAAAAAAAAATCGCGTAAAAAAACTCCTCAAGCTCTTAGCTCTTGAGTGCTCATTGAGCGGCCAGAATGGCACGTCCCTGTTGCCTTGTGGATTCATGGAAAGAAAATCATCGTAGAATTTATGGTAACAAAAAATCACATAATAGCTCTCAGTCGGCTGAACTACAATGTTTCAGGATTATTTAAGAGTTCCTTAATACGCAAGAGCAAACGTCCTGCCGCACCTCCATCAAGAACACGATGATCGAAGCTTAAGGTAAATTGTGCTTCTGTGATTGGAAGAAAACAATGTTGCTCCTTATCCCAGCAAGGGGTCATTTGACCCGCTCCCATGCCTACTAGGAGTGTCTGTTCTGGAAGCGGAATAGGAGTAGCCATGGTTAAACCAAAGACACCATAATTAGTGATTGTGGCAATAGATCCTCCCGTATCCCTAGAGGAAAGACGTCGTGCTCGTGCAAGTTCGACGAGACGATTGTAGCGTTCCACGAGTTCCGTAAGACGAAATTGATCGGCATTACGAATCACAGGAACAAGAACTCCATCAGCAGCCTCAACGGCAAATCCAATATCAATAGAGCGAGGATGAATAATACGTGCTCCGATGAGTCTTCCTGCAATTGCTGAATTCTCTCCGAGGGCAATGGCAAGAGCCCGGAGTGTATAAAGTGCTGGGCCAGCCTTGAGTGTCTGATTTTTACGATGGGCAAGCAATATATCGAGTGAGATAGGAAGCACCACTGTGGCAAGAGGACGTGTCCAACTCCGTCGCATAGCATCAGCAACAGCCACACGCATGGAAGAGGCTGGGGTAATTTTATTACGTTCCAGATCTTCTAAAAATGCCTCCAAATCCTCAATAGTGACTCTTCCATTAGCACCACTTCCAGCAATACTCGCTAAATCGGCAGCGTGGAGTCCAAGCTCCGTCATCCGTGCTTTCATGCGTGGAGAGAGAAAGCTTACCCCTTCCGCATGTGCAGGAACAGGAAGTCCGCGTACTGTTGGTTCCACTGAAGATTTCCAGGAAGCTTCATTTTGAGTGATGGTGTGTTTCTCTGGAGTTGTTTTTTCAAGAGGCGGCTGCGGAGCATCGCAAACACCCAGGCGCTCTGCATCCTCATGACTTATTTCGAGCAATCCGAGCACCGCTCCAACTTCATAACTCTCTCCTGGAATCGCTCTGATTTCTTGGATGGTACCAGCACAGGGCACCGTCACACTCATGATGGCTTTGTTTGTTTCTACTTCAAAAACATCCGTATCACTTTCCACGCGACTTCCCACGGCAAAAGGGATGGTCACGATGGTTGCCTCGGCAATAGATTCGCCGAGTTGAGGCATAATGATAGGAATTTGAGGCATAACAAAAGGAAAAGAAACCCTGAGAATAAAGGATCAAAAATGAAAGTCGAGCTCTCTCTACAAATTGACAACCCCATATCCCTTGGCATCACCTCCTATGGACAAGATCAATGAAAATAGTTTCTTAGTAATGAGCAGAACCAAGAGAGGTGACTGTTTGGCCTGAAGAGGGATTGTTTAAAAATGGACGAGCTAGATGCTTTTCTGCTGATGCCGAATCATCATTGAATAATTCACCCCATGCGAAGAGACTGCCGTCATCTAAGAGCGCAAAGAATGCAAAATCAGTCGAGGTAATGGAACGAATGCGCCAGACATCCAATGCTAATACTTCTGTTGCATTAGGATGTATACACCCACAAGTTGGATCTCCCCAGGAGATATGTGTTCCATTTGCAAAAACAACCGTAAAAGCACCACTTGTAGATACAAGGGAAAGAATCTTCTTTGCTGCTGGATAAAGAGGGAGTTTAGGAGTTACGCCACCTGATTCTTTATCTCCCCAGCAAAAGAGGCTTCCATCTTCTAAAATAGCGGCAAAAGCACAACGCGTTGAGACAATAGAGGAAACTTTTTTGCCTTTAAGGTCCTTTGGGAAATCAGGGGTACTGCCACCTGATGCTTTATATCCCCAGCAAAAGAGGCTTCCATCTTCTAAAATAGCGGCAAAAGCACAACGCGTTGAGGCAATCGAGCACACTTTTTTTCCTTGGAGATCGTTTTGGAAATCAGGGGTACTGCCACCCCCTTCTTTTAATCCCCAACAAACGAGGCTTCCATCTTCTAGCTTGGCTGCAAAAGCATAGTAATTTGAAGCAATAGATTTCACCTTTTTTCCGTTGAGTTCAGGAGTTAGGCCACCTAATTGTTGGTCTCCCCAGCAAAAGAGGCTGTTATCTTCTAAGATGGCTGCAAAAGCACCTCCGCTGGAAGCAATTGCTGTGACCTTTTTTCCTTGGAGATCGTTATGGAAGTCAGGGGTGATGCCGCCGCATAGTTCCTCTCCCCAGCAAAAAAGACTTCCATCTTCTAATCTGGCTGCAAAAGCATAGCCGGTGGAGGCAATTGCTAGGACCTTTTTTTCTTGGAGAGCGTTTTGCAACTCAGGGGTTGTCCCACCAAAATCAGGTTCTCCCCATGCACGAATAGTCCCGTCATTGCTGAGCGCAACACGAGCCCCAAAAGAAGCAGTGAGAGATTGAGTGTCAGATAGATTAGATCCAAGGTCGCTACCAAAAGGTTCCCAGAACAGATTGTTTCCATTTGCTAGCGTAGCCTTAATGTAATGATCATGAGTTTGTATTTGGTGAAACGCATGCTTGGTATTGGGCTCTGTCATTTCAAGAGAGCCATCTGCAAAAACCGTACTTCCTTGAGAGAGCAAGATCATCGTTATGAGTGCTAATAATTTTTTTCTGATGTGTGTGAACATAGGAGTTATTGAATGGAGTTTTTTTGTTTTCATTAGCTTGACCCGGATATTTCATACTGATCGTGACGAGGAGGACGCGAAGGCTGATGGGGTAAGGCAGACGAACATTTTGACGCCGGGCTGTATGTGTCCATACCGCCCAAGTCACAATGTGAGTCTAACGCAGGATCCACCCTAGCTTCCCGGTCTCCGCAGGTGATCGGTGTGAAATATTCGGGTTAACGCTATTGCGTCAAATGAAAATTTTCAAGAGAGAGGTTAGCGATTTTTAGACCATTTATTGAAAGTAATGTTCAAAAAAATTGAGCGTAGGAAAAGGAATAATGGGTTATGGGTTAGAAAAGTGTTTATAACATTTTATTTCCTGAGTGTGTTTCTGCGCTGTTCTGGTAAGCTACGTTCTTAAATTTTCTTTTTCATGTTTGACACGATTGCCGCTATTGCCACACCACCAGGATCAGGAGCCATTGTTCTTATCAGGATTTCTGGTTCTGAGGCCATTGATATTGCACAAAAAATTTTTCAAGGAAGCACCTCTCCCACCAAGATGCAATCACGCTATACCTATTTTGGAAAAATCGTTGATCATGGAAGGGTGATTGATGAGGTCTTGCTCACTATTTTTCATGCTCCCAAGAGTTATACCGGTGAAGATGTCGTAGAAGTCAGTGGGCATGGCGGGGTATTCATTGCCGCCTGTCTTTTAGAAACTATACTTCAACAGGGAGCACGCCTGGCACGCCCTGGAGAATTCACGCAGCGAGCCTATCTGCACGGGAAAATGGATCTGACCCAAGCAGAAGCCGTGATGGATTTAATCACTGCTCAGACAGAGCATGCAGAGCGTGTTGCCTTAGAGCAACGTGCTGGAGCGTTAGGTCAAGAAATCAAAAAACTCAGAGAAGAACTCCTGCATGTCGTAGCGCACCTGGAGGCCTTTTTTGATTTTCCAGAAGATGATGTTGCTTCTGTTGATGGGCCCTTTTTGCGTGCTTCTATTGAAAGTG
Source organism: uncultured Spartobacteria bacterium (assembly GCA_903913785.1). Classification (GTDB taxonomy): domain Bacteria; phylum Verrucomicrobiota; class Verrucomicrobiia; order Chthoniobacterales; family UBA6821; genus CAIWMF01. Next base: position 29,238 of record CAIWMF010000066.1, read on the forward strand.
TCCGCAATCATCTTGTAAAATTATTAGCCACAGCAGAAGAAGGGCGTCTTTTACGTGAGGGGCTTTCGCTGGCGCTTTGTGGTGCTCCCAATGCTGGAAAGTCGAGTTTGCTCAATAAACTCTTACAAGTCGAACGCGCAATTGTCAGTCCTACTGCGGGGACAACACGTGATACGATTGAGGAGATGGCAACCTTGGGGGGATTTCCCTTTCGTGTGATTGATACAGCAGGAATCAGGGCTACCGAGGATCTGATTGAACACGAAGGGGTCCTGCGAGCACGGAATACAGCACAACATGCAGACTACACACTACATCTTGTCGATGCGACAGAATGTCATAGACCCATCGAACCCATTGCTTCCCATGAGTTATTAGTCTTGAACAAAATTGATTTAATCATCAATCGATCTTCTCTAGCTAAAATGCATCCTGATGCCGTCATGATTTCCTGTAACACGGGAGAGGGGATGGACGCATTAATCCCAGCACTTATGAAGCGTCTATTTGGCAATAAGGGATCTTTTACCGAGGAAGCGCCGTCAAGCTTCACTATCAATACACGTCACAAGGTCTGTCTTAAGCGTGCTTTAGATGCGATTCAAAAAGCCTTGATCTTGGAAGCCGCGCAAGAACCTCTCGAGTTATTAGCAATCGAGCTTCGTGCTGCTTTGAATGCCATTGGTGAGGTAACAGGAGAGGTTAATTCTGAGGAAATCTTAGGCACTATTTTTAGTACGTTTTGTATTGGAAAGTAATATCCGGGCTAGGCCAAGTGATGAGTAAAGGGTAAAGAGTGATGGGTTCTTTGTTCACTCTCTCTTTATATTGACTCATTACTCGCAACCCATTACTCATTACTCTTTATTTTTTTTAAATGCCTTTAAAAAATATTCGGCTTCCTAAATACCACGCACCGCGCGCATCGTCGGATCCAATTGTTTTATTCTCCTTAAGGATATTATTTTTTTTAGCTGGGATTCAAATATTAGCTGCTGGTTTCATACTGTTTCCAGAGTGGATTAATGGTCTGGTCAGCCATTTGGCAAAAAGAGCAAAGATGCAAGAGACTGCTCTGCCTATAAGAATGCCAATGCCATCTAGTAAGCTGATCAAGACTCAACATGAGGAAACGGATGTAGATAATATTTCATCTTTGCAGTCAGAAAGAGAGAGGAAGAGACTAGGCTCTTCGCTTTCTTGCGAGGAAGCTACTGCAGAAAAAGAGATGATTGCAAAAAACATGACAGCCGATCGCGAGAATGGCGTACAAACAGGTGATAGCCTTTCTATTATTAGCATTGAACGCACTCCAGGAGCAGAGGGAGAGCAGGTCTTAAAGATTGCTATCAAGGCTCAATCACATGAAGTCATTGCGGTGAGAGCGGTTAAGGTGCAGGTTTATTTTTATGATCAAATTGCAGGAGTCATTAGTGCGAGCAAATCACCCATTACCTCTCGGTGGCTAAATGCTGTGACTGACTGGAAAAATGGAGATCCTCAACTTCTTGAAGTCATCTATCAACCCAATATCAATAATCCAGATGCCAAATATTTTGGGTACGTTGTCGCTGTCTATTATCAAGGTACCTTGCAGTCATACCGTGCAGAACCTCCCTCCATCACAAATGAGTTTCCCATTAAGGTGTATACGGGTGGTGATGAATTCTAGCCCGGATATTTCACACTGATCACCTGTGGAGACTGGAAGGCGTATGAAATATGCGGGTTAAAGGATTGTTGCGCTTGGACAAAGCTGCCTTAACTCGCAGTTCTCGCAATCTGGCTTGCGGGCAGAACAACGTCTTCTTCCGTGCCAAATAAGCCAGTGACTGAGAATGCCCCACTCCTCTTTTTTAAAAAGTTTCATGAGATCAATTTCAATTTTCACAGGTTCTTGATGTACGGTGAGTCCAAGACGTCGTGCAAGCCTTCCCACATGAGTATCCACAACAATACCCTCATGAATATTAAAGGCATTACTTAAGACCACATTAGCTGTTTTTCTCCCGACCCCAGGTAATGCTGAGAGTTCTCTAAGAGATTGTGGAATAATGCCTCCATGTCTTTCTATAATGACGGCAGCTGTTTTACGAATAGAACTCGCTTTATTGCGAAAAAAACCTGTGGAATGAACGATTTTTTCTAATGCGTCTTGCGAAATCTCTGCATAATCATGCACGCAGCGACATCGTTCAAAAAGTAGAGGAGTCACTTGATTCACACGAACATCCGTACATTGAGCTGAGAGAATGGTTGCTACAAGAAGCTCAAGAGGGTTTTTGTAATCAAGCTCGCAATGAGCATTAGCATACAAAATTTTTAGCTGTCTGCGTAAGGTTTGTGCTCTTTTGCCAAGACTCTTTGTCTGTGGGGCATTAGGGGTTAATTTGGGATAAGCTTGAGTCATAGATAAGTGTGAAATATTCGGGTTAACCCGGATGTTTCATACTGATCGTGACGAGGAGACTGCGAAGGCTGATGGGGTCAGGCAGACCCAGCATTTTGACGCCGGGCTGTATGTGTACATACCGCCCAAGTCACAATGTGAGTCTAACGCAAGATCCATCCTAACTTCCCGGTCTCTGCAGTAGATCGGTATGAAATATGCGGGTTAAGGTCTCGTGATAATGGCTCAGAAACATTGCGCCGTGAAGAATCCTTTTGTTCTTGATTGACCATTTCTCAAGAGGGCTTCATATTCATCAACTCGCCAAAAGTTTTTAAAGGGGGAGTGCCGCTCTCTCTGCCGACACAATTACTACGAGAAATTTACAAGATATGAACTCTGAATTTATTGCCATGCTCGACTACCTAGAGCGTGAAAAAGGTATCAAACGTGAGATGCTCATTGAGGCCATTTCAACAGCACTCATTGCTGCTGCTAAGAAAAGCTTTTCCATTTCACGTGATGTCCGCATTGATATTAATCCTAAAAATGGAAATATTCGCGCCTTTGCCAAGCCTCTTGTTGTAGAAACTGTGGTGAATCCTCAAGAGGAAATCACGCTAGCGCGCGCTAAGCAGTTCAAGAAGGATGCTCTCATTGGTGATGAGGTAGAAGTGGAGGTCACTCCTTCTGATTTCGGTCGTATTGCTGCACAAACAGCACGGCAGGCTATTACTCAGCGCATTCGTCAAATCGAAAAAAATATGATCTACGAAGAGTTCAAAGATCGTGCTGGGGAAATTGTGCATGGGACAGTGCGTCGTTTTGAACGCTCGGATGTGATTATTGATCTTGGTAAATTTGAAGCAGTCTTACCATCAAGAGAGCGTGTTGTCACCGATGAATACAACATTGGTGATCGTCTGCGTGCTTATGTGCTTGCTGTAGAAAATGGGATAAGAGGTCCTGAAATCGTTCTTTCTCGGAGTCATCCGAATTTTATTCGACGGCTTTTTGAAATTGAAGTGAGTGAAATCGCTGATCGTAGTGTTGAGATTCGGGCGATCGCTCGTGAAGCCGGCTTTAGAACAAAAGTCGCTGTCTATAGCGCGAATGAAAAAATAGATCCCGTTGGAGCGTGTGTAGGAGTACGAGGAGCACGTGTGAAAAATATTGTGCGCGAGTTAAATAACGAAAAAGTGGATATCATTCGTTGGTATGAAGATCCTAAGGAATTTATCAAAGAAGCCATGAAGCCAACACGGATTAAAAGTGCCGAGATTGATGAGCGTTCACACACAATTCGTATTAGCATTGATAAGGAAGAGTTGGCTCTTGCCATTGGCAAGCGTGGCCAAAATGCTCGTTTGACATCCCGTCTGATAGGCTGGGAACTTGAGATTACTGAGGACCGCAGTGCGGTCGAAGTCTTCGAGCAACAAATGGCTGGAGCTGCTCATCAGTTAGCTCTTGGCTTAGGCGTTAGTGAAACGGAAGCTAAAAAATTAGCTGACGGTGGTATGAATTCCCTTGAAGTCATCGTCACTGCCGAAGCAATGGATATTGCCGAACTGCTTCCCTGTGATCTAGAACGTGCGGAAACAATCTTAAAAGCAGCAAAACAACATTTAGAAAATTCCTCTCAATAGCCTCTTTTGCAAGAGAAAATTAACAATGCCACCTAAAACAACATCTTTATCCTCTAGATCCTCGTCCTCAAAAGGAAAAAGTTCTAGAAAGATGCTGCCTCATGTAAAAAGCGGTTCTAAAAATTTAGCCAAAGTCCCTACGCAGTCTGAAAATAAGGCTTCTAGTACCCCTGGTAAAGGAGTGCATGCATCGACCTCCGTCATGAAGGGATCTTCTCAAGATACTCCAGCACCTCTTCCTCCAAAAATATTACCAAGGCTTTCGCTAATTGAAGAAAAAGCACCTCGCTCAGCGCACGTGCTTGCCTCTTCTCGTGGGAAGGCCCTTCCGCGTATCGGAATTAGGGAAGAACCTGTGCAGCAGGCGCAAGCTGAGGAAGTACCACTTGCCTTAGCTTCTTTAGAAAATGGAGATCAAGATCCATGCAGTGACTCAACGATTACGATTGCGCGTGCGATTGCTCCTTCTCAAGTAGAAGATCGCAAGGTGCTGCATCTTAAAGCGCCGATCATGATTAAAGAGCTCGCAGCTCAAATGAACGTCAAGCCCTTCAAGATGATTCATGACCTCATGGAGATGAATATTTTTGCGAGCATCAATCAATTAGTAGAAGCTGATGTGGCTGTAAAACTCTGCGATCGGTATGGTTTTATTTTTGAGCGAGAAAAACGAATTGCTGGCGCAGGAGTGCATAAAGTAGAAGTGCCAGTTTTAGTACCTCCTCTTCCTATCATTAAGCATGAGGAAAAATCAGAATCCTTAGTTGCTCGTGCTCCTATTATCACCTTCATGGGGCATGTGGATCATGGCAAAACATCCTTACTAGATGCCATTCGGCGTAGCAAGGTGGCTTTGGGCGAGGCTGGTGGTATCACCCAACATATCGGGGCTTACATGATTGAGCGTGATGGCCAACCTATTACATTCATTGATACGCCGGGGCACGCAGCCTTTACAGCAATGCGTGCGCGAGGAGCCACCGTCACTGATATTGTTGTCTTGGTTGTTGCGGCAAATGATGGTCTCATGCCGCAGACCTTAGAAGCCTTAAATCATGCTCGTGCAGCTCATGTAGCCATTATTGTAGCCATTAATAAAATTGACCTACCTACAGCTAATGTCGACCGTGTTAAAGCGCAGCTTCAAGAACATGGACTCGCCCCTGAGGATTGGGGTGGCGAGACAGTGTGTTGTGAAGTTTCTGCAACCAGTGGCGCTGGGATTGATCATCTTTTAGAAATGATGCTCCTTCAAGCTGAGATGTTAGAATTAAAAGCAAATCCTCATCAAGAGGCACGGGCAAATGTGATTGAAGCACAAGTAGAGCCAGGGCGAGGACCTACGGCAACAGTGATTATTAATACGGGAACATTGCATGTAGGGGATGCCTTCATTTGTGGAAACTATTGGGGGAAGGTCAAGCAACTCATGAGTGATCTAGGAAAACCTATTAAAAGTGCAGGTCCCTCTACTCCTGTGAAGATCCTCGGTTTTAGTGGTCTTCCTAATGCTGGTGATGAATTGCTCGTCATGAGTGAAGAACGTTCTGTGCGTCAACTCAGTGAAGAAAGGCTTCAAGCCCTTCGAGGTGTGAAATTAGCCGCACCGCAGCGGGCCACGCTAGAAACTCTTTTTGCGGATCTTCAAGAAGATCAGAAAAAAGTCCTTCAAGTCATTTTAAAAAGTGACATGCAAGGCTCACTAGAAGCCATTATTGGGACGCTCGCGGATATTCCTCAGGACAAAATTGAATTAAAAATTATGCACTCGGCCGTTGGGCCTGTTACCGAGTCTGATGTCCTCTTGGCAAGCGCTTCTAATGCGATTATTATTGGATTTGGGACCAAAGTTGAGAATTCTGCGGCTACAGTTGCGCGACGTGAAGGTGTTCAGGTAAAGCTTTTTAGTATTATTTATGAATTGATCGATCAGATGCGTGATGCGATGACCGGTCTGCTTGATCCTGAATTGCGAGAGGCGATCATCGGTCATGCTCTGGTGAAACAAGTTTTTGATCTCACGCGTGGTGTGATTGCTGGTTCTATGGTCACTGATGGTCGTATCTTACGGATAGCACGGGCACGCGTTATTCGTCGTCGTCAGGTGATTTATGACGGAGGTATTGCGACCTTGCGTCGTTTTACAGAAGATGTGAAAGAAGTCCGCTCGGGTCTTGAATGTGGTATTCGATTAGGTGATTTTACGGAGTACGAACCAGGTGATACTATTGAGTGCTATACTTTGGAAAAAGTGGCACAAGCACTCTGAGTAAGTCATGATTGTTTGACTATAAAACAAAAATAAGATTTTTAGTCTGCCATTCCATTGCATGATCGAGTTGCTTGCACAAAGCGATACTCTTCTTTTTTTCTATTCTCACTTATTATTTTCATCCATTACCTTCCATGAATTATCGATTAGTGAGAGTTTCTGAGCTGCTTAAGCGAGAGCTAGGGGTATTAATGATGCGAGAGCTCCGTTTTCAAGCGCCGCTTGTTTCCGTGCGAGCCATTGATATCACACCTGATTTAAAAAGAGCACATGTCTTTATTAGTGCCCTTGGTACAGGAGCACAAAAAAAAGAGGCACTCCAAGTTCTACACAAAAACCGTTCCTTTCTTCAAAAGGAATTATCTCAACGCGTTATTCTCAAATACACGCCGCATCTACTGTTTGCCTTAGATGAATCGATTGAACGTGGGACGCGTGTGATTGACCTCATGAATCAGCTCGACAAAGAAACAGTACCAGATGCATTGCAATACTAACGATCTCACTCTTCTTAAGGATTCGCTGAGTATTTCTGATCCTATGGGAGATCTTCTGGAAGGAAATTCTTTTTCAGAAATTCATGAGGCACTCGCGAAGGCCTCTCGCATTTTAATTGTCAGTCATGCTCGTCCTGATGGAGATGCTCTTGGTTCTACACTTGCAGCAGCAATGTGGTTGCAAAACGAAGGTCACGTGATCACTGCTTGGAATGAAGATGGATTGCCTGAAAAATTTTCCTATCTACCTGGAGCATCCCTCTTAGGCAAGCCGACGGAACAAGTCGAGTATTTTGATGCCGTTTTAGTTCTGGATACAGCTTCAAAAAATAGATTAGGAGAGACTCTTCTTGCTCGTGCACGAGCACCACTCTGGGTGGCCATTGATCATCATGTGAGTAATGAACAATTTACGGAGTGCAATTGGATTGAACCTAGAGCTCCTGCAACGGGACAAATGCTTGCAGCAGGGTTCCTCATGCAAGGAATCCCGATTACTCCCGAAATGGCCACGAACCTCTACGTTGCGATAGCGACTGATACCGGTTCTTTTCAATATCACAAGACCTCAGCCCAGACCTTTGAGATTGTTGCAAAACTCATTCGTGCTGGCGTGAATGTAGGACAAATCTCACAAGAGATCTATGCTTCACAACCACGCCGACGTTTTGAACTCTTCAAGCATGCCTTAGTGCACACACAATTTTCGGCTGATAATCGCATTGCAAGCACCTCTTTAAGCCGCACCCAAGCAATAGCACTTGGTATTTCTCCCGAAGATACAGAAGGAATTATTGATACATTGCGTTCCATTAAAGAGGTGCTGGTGGCCGCATTTTTTGAAGAACTTCCCGATGGAAGAATACGCTTGAGTCTGCGTTCCAAAAATCATTCCTTAGATGCTTCCGCATTTTGTCAGTACTACGGTGGTGGAGGTCATGATATGGCTGCAGGAGCATCTATTGCAGGGAGTCTGGAATTTGTTCAAACCAACGTTCTAGAGCGCCTTGCCAAAGTTCTTAATATCACTTTAACTTCCTATTAGCATTTCTTATGGATGGTGTTCTCCTCATTGATAAAGCAAGCCAGATGACCTCTCATGATGTGGTGGCTATCGTGCGACGCGTCCTTGGTATTAAAAAAGTGGGTCACTGTGGAACCTTAGATCCCCTCGCAACAGGCCTCCTCATGCTCACTCTGGGACGAGGTACTAAGATTCAAGATCTTCTAATGAGTGAGGATAAGGAATATAGTGGGACAATGAAACTAGGTGCTGTCACTGACTCGCAAGATGCAGAAGGGAAAATTTTAGAGACACGTTTGGTACCATCTTTTGATCGTGAAACCCTCGAGGCTGCTTTTCGAAAATATGATGGTGATTTTTATCAAATACCACCGATGGTCTCTGCCATTAAAAAAGAGGGAGTGCCTCTTTATAAATTAGCTCGTGCTGGTAAAATTGTGGAACGTGAACCTCGTTTTGTGCGTGTTTATGCCCATGAAATTTTAGGGGAGCGTAGTGATGAAGTTGATTTTCGGGTGGTGTGTAGTAAGGGATTTTATGTTCGCACCTATGTGCATGACATTGGTCAAGACTTGGGCTGCGGAGCACATTTACAATCCTTAAGGCGGACGAAATCAGGTCGTTTCTCTGTTGATGGTGCCTTTCCTGCGGCACTCTTAAAACAAACTGCTCGTGAGGAATTGCTCGGCAGGGTGCTTAGTTTGCCGGAAGTCTCACGACTCCGCGGAGCTTAAAAAATGTAGCAAATCCTCACCTTCATTTTAGCAATGGTCACAAGTCATAACGTTCTCTTTTTGTGATGATGCTTTCTTCCATGAGTCAACTTGCAAGCCTTTCTGGCCCTCTCGTGCTTGTTGGCGGGACTTTTGATGGGGTTCACTTAGGCCATCAGGCACTGATTTCTCGAGCCCTAAAAGAAGCACGAATATTACAAGCCAAGCTTGTGGTAATGACCTTTGATCAGCATCCTTCGGCATTTTTAAGACCCGAAAGAGCTCCGAAATTACTCACGAATGCCTCGCAAAAAAGAACATTGATCGCATCACTAGGCGCTGATGCACTCCTTGTACTTCCCTTTAAT
>CAIWMF010000067.1 GCA_903913785.1 uncultured Spartobacteria bacterium
GCAGCACGTTTTTGGTGCCATTTTAAAATTGAACGCCCCTCTGATGGCGCACTTCTTGTAACTTGCCAGCAATCGCTTGCTTTTGTGAAAATGCCTGAGGGTAAAGTACAGCGTCTTCCAGAAGGCTTTCCAACGCCATTTTTACCTAGCCCGCATAGTTCATCCTTCTAAAAAAAAATATCTATGCTGCGAAAAATTGATATTTCCCTCTGCTTGCTAGTGACTCTTCTTATAGCGCTAGGACCATGCTTAGCAGCTTCCAAATACTCAGAAAAAACTCTCACAAGAGAGGAATATCTTCCCTTCCTTAACACAAAGACAAGCGCCTCTTGTAATCATTGCTATGATCTTAAGATGGCAGAGACTCTCTCTCAGATTTACCGCTTGGGGAATCCTGGGAATTATTCCTACTGCGGACAAGATGACAATCAGGAACACCCGATGCTTTTCTTGTCTCACCTATCTGCACAAGCCTATTGCGACTCACAAAATCATCCGATGAAACCGCTTTCTGAGGATTTAACCCGGATATTTCATACTGATCGTAACGAGGAGACTGCGAAGGCTGATGGGGTAAGGCGAGTGATGAAGTCTGACGACGGCTTTATGTTTCGTACTGCCCGAGGAAGACTTCGAGCTTGGGCGCAGCATCCATCAGGCTCCCCGGTCTCCGCAGTAGATGAGTATGAAATATCCGGGTTAAGTACGCTCCCTGATCTGGGTGTACACAAAAGCGAACATAACGAACTAACCGATACAAACGCGTTGTTTACGAGTTCTAGCCTCTATCCATGTGACTCCCTACTTTGCGCAAATATCATCACCTATCAGAGGACCCTATCCTTTGATACACTCACCCCGCAAGAAGAAGAAGAAGAAGAAGAATTCTCCGAAACCTCATGGGAGATTGGAGGCATTGTCCTTTTCGCTCTCTTAGCAGGCACGAGTACTACTTGCTGCTACAGTCATTGCATGACATATGGAGACCGGATGGCGACTACGCCTGATGAACAACTACACATTTTATCTAGAAGCAAACAAAGTCTTTACAACCGATTTTCATCACCAAGCAAAATTAAATTTGATCCTAAATCAGTCGAAGAAGACATGACTGAATTTCTAAGCCCAGAACAGGAGTACTCAACCTTAGACAATACACCCTCGACTCCATCACGAAGTTTATACCCTTCAAAACATAGTAAAGATGGTTTCTTTCTTGTCCCTCTCAAAAAATAAAAAGTAACGCGAGCTGCTCCACGAGCTAGCCTGGATATTTTACACCGATCTAATGCGGAGACCGGGAAGCTAGGGTGGATACTGCGTTAGACTCACATTGTGACTTGGGCTAGCATCTCCCTGGCTTTGTGAGTAACTTACTTCCCTTTGTGCTTCTGTTTTTTGACTTTCGTGGCAGTAGTAGCCGCCGTAGCTGTTGTGACTTGGGCAGGAGCCTTTGATTCAAGGGCGATAAGTTCTGAGACAGTGACAAATTGATAGCCTTTCGCCTTCAAGGCATCAATGACTTGCGGAATGGCTTCAATAGTTCCTGGCTTGATATCATGAGAAAGAGTGATGGCACCTGGTTTTGCGCCTGCAATGAGGCGTTCTGCTACGACACTTGCACCCGGGCTCTTCCAATCCAGAGGATCCACCGACCAGAGCACAATGGTTAATCCCTCTTGCCCTTCGATCATCCGACTTAAATGAGGATTGATCGCACCATAAGGGGGACGTAACAAAGTCGGTTTTTTTCCAGTGGCTGAGAAAATTGCCTCTGAAGTCTTTTGAAGTTCCTCGTGTACTTTTTCATCCGAGAGCTTAGTGAGCACAGGATGGCTCCAACTATGGCTCCCAATTTCATGCCCCTCGCTAGAAGCCCGTGCAACGATCTCCGGCGAGTGGACTACATTTTGTCCAATGACAAAAAAGGTGGCCTTGACTCCTTTGTCCTTAAGAATATCTAAGAGTTTTGGAGTGAGTGTTGGACTTGGACCATCGTCAAAGGTAATCGCAATATAGGGGCCATCGACATGCACAGAGCTGTAGTTGCGATACGCTAATATGTTCGCTGAAGCTCCTGTGATTGGAAGAGAATCACCTTCTGAGGGAACAACCAACATACGGGCTGGAGACGAACTATTAGAGACGTTTATTGAAGCAGGCGAAGGAGCTGTCGTCTCCTCACCCGAACTCAAGGGAGAATCAACAAGAGTCCATAGAAGAAGACCTAGAAAAACAGAAAGAAATTTATGACGCATAAAAAATGACTTCTAAGAACGAAGAATGATGTTAATGATATGTCTTCAATACAGTTTTGGGAGGTTAAACAAAAACTCAACAATACCCCCTTGAACACCCGCTTTCAATCCAATTCTCTTTTCATGCCCGACAAAAAATCCACCCCTCCTCATTCGATAGAATCTGCTCTTGAACGTTTAGAAACAATCGTCAGTAGCATTGAGGAGACACCGCCACCTTTGGAAATATTGATTGATCGCTACGAAGAGGGTGTTGGTCTCTTGAAATTATGCCAAGAGAAATTAACAGCAGCTGAACAACGCATTGAAATTATTTCGCGCAATGAAGGCAAAGAAGCCTCCCTTCAACCCTTTACAAGCTCTAATATGAATGGTTCATACTAGATATAGACTCTTGCCAGAGTGATTCTATTGCCGACAACAATGCTCTTCCACCTTCTATTTTGAGCCAAGATAACTTCATCGATTCGCGAGCCTCTCTTCAAGGACTACCAGAAAGTGAGCTACCTAAGCTTGCCGAAGAGTTACGAGCAGAACTCATTAACACACTTTCTAAGACAGGAGGACATCTTGGACCTAATCTTGGCGTTGTGGAGTTAACCATTGCCCTGCACCGCGTCTTTAATACTCCACAAGATAAGATTCTCTTTGATGTCAGCCATCAAGGATATGTTCATAAAATGCTCACCGGGCGTCGCGATCAATTATCAAGTATTCGTCAGCATGGAGGCCTTAATGGGTTTCTGCTACGTAGCGAAAGTGAACATGATTGTTATGGAGCCGGGCATGCAGGA